>JBNMHE010000049.1:0-12507 GCA_050872585.1 Rhodocyclales bacterium
CCCTCGATTCAATGTTAAGTGATTGATTTTTAAACCCACAATAAAAGTTAAGCCCATCAAAAACAAGGTGAAAGAATCCATCCCAACCATAAAAAAACCAATGCCCGACACAGGAAAAACTGCAAACAACAAACAAGCAATGCGCCCAGATTGTTCAGGCAAAAAACAAAACGTGCAGCGCATCAATCCCCAAAAAAAAGCAAAGGCAAAAAACAAACTCACCCAAAACACATTGGATGCCGAAACCATTCCCACGCACCAACACAAAAAAAGCAACAAATGGCTCCACATCAAAAAATGAAACGCCAATGGGTCTTCTTCTGGATTGATAGGTGTATTTTCCCAAAATGGATTCTCAAAAGGATTTTGCGCAATCAATGCCCATTGTCTAAAAAGTGTGTATTCCGCAATGCCGGTTTTCAGCAAAACCAAAGCCAGCAAAACAGCAATAAAAGAATGGCGTGGAAGATTCATCAAACAATGCAACATTTTTGCTTTTACTTATTTTTTAAAATCAAAAAATCCACGGTCAACGCTTTGTTTTTTTGAAAAATTTTCAAATAAACTGCGGGTCAATTTCCACGTGCCAGCGCAAATCTCTGCCGTGTGGGATTTTTTGTAAATAGTCCATCCAAATGTTTAAAAAACCGTGCAATGCCCCGCGGTTATCCGATTCAATTAACATTTGCGCGCGCTCACGTTTGGCTAGCCGCGCCATATTCATCGGAACAGGATCAAAAAGCATAACGGAATCAGGCGCTTGAAAATTTTTGGCTTGGTTTAAAAAATCCAACGATTCTTCCATTTGAAAGGAATCCGCGCGCAACATCGCATGAAAAACAAAAGGCGCAAAACCGCATTCTTTACGCAAGTTCAAATCGCGCATGGCAAAAGAAGAAAAATGATTGTGCGCAATTTCTTTAAAAATAGAATGCTCTGCAAAACGCGTTTCAATTAACACTTCGCCTTTTTTTTCGGTTCTGCCGGCTCTGCCAGAGACTTGCGTTAAAAGCGCAAACAAACGCTCTTGGCTTCTAAAATCGCCCGAAAAAAGCGCCACATCTGCCCCCAAAATGCCCACCAAAGTTAAATTTTGAAAATCGTGCCCTTTGGAGAGCATTTGCGTGCCGACCAAAATATCGGCTTGATTGTTTTCAATGAGTTGCCATTTTTCAAGCCATTCTTTGCGCGATTTCACCGAATCGCGGTCAATTCTTAAAATGCGCGCATTGGGGAATAATTTTGTTAAATTTTCTTCCAAACGTTGCGTGCCAAAACCTTGCGGAAAAATATCTTGATTGCCGCAATCCGCACAAAATCGCGGAACAAACGCTTGCATACCGCAATGGTGGCAACGCATTTTTTGTTCATCAATGTGAAAAACCATATGCGCGGAACAATCCGGACAATCCAAAATCCAGCCGCAAGAAGGGCACGCCAAAACGGGCGAAAATCCACGCCGATTTAAAAAAACAAGCGATTGTTCGCCTTTTTTCAAGCGCTCTTCAATGGCAGCAAGTAAGGTTGTTGAAAAACCTTCTTTTTTTGAAATTTTTTTTAAGTCGACCGTGGATATTTGCGGCAAAACCGCACAACGATTGGCGCGATTTTTCAAATCCACACGCGCATAACGTTTTAAAAGCGCATTGTTCCACGATTCCAACGAAGGCGTGGCAGAACCCAAAATAATGGGAATTTTTAATTGATTCGCGCGGTAAACCGCCAAATCCCTTGCGTGGTAACGAAATCCATCTTGTTGTTTGAAGGATGCATCGTGTTCTTCATCCACCACAATCAAAGCCAGTTGCGGCATTGGCGTAAAAATAGAAAGTCGGGTGCCCAAAACAATGTTGGCTTTGCCGCTTGTTGCTTTGAGCCATTCTCTGGCGCGCGCGGCATTGGTTAAGTCGCTGTGTAAAAGCGCCAAATGTGCAAAAGGAAAACGTTTTTTTAAGCGATTTTCCAACTGCGGCGTGAGATTGATTTCCGGCACCATCAACAAAACTTGTTTGTTTTGTTTTAAAACCGATTCTATTTGCTGAAAATAAACTTCCGTTTTGCCCGAACCTGTTACGCCAAAAAGCAAAATCGGTTGTTGGTTGCCGATGTTTTGAATGTTTAAAAGCGCTGCTTCTTGTTCTTGGTTTAAAACCAATTGGGGCGATTCGGTTTTGGGTGATTCTTTGGATTTTTCCTCACGCGGCAAATGCGTATTTTTAAAAAAATACGGCGGCACGCCGCAGAGCAAAACTTGCCCCAAAGGCACGTGGTAATAACGCGCGGCAAAGGCGCAAAAATCCATATAATCGGCAGAAAAAACAGGCAATTCGCGAAAAATACGGCTGATTTTTTTTAAGTTTTGGTGCGGCAATTCTTTTGATGCTTGTTGCACAATCACGCCGATTTTTTTTTGATTGCCGCGCCCAAAAGGCACTTCCACCAAAGCGCCAATGTCGCTTCTTAAAAAATCTTCACAAACATAATGAAACAATGTTGCGATGGGCACATCCAATGCCACTTGCAAAACATTTTCCACGGTCAACCTTTTATTTTTTTGAAAATTGATGCACGCAATCCACCAACACACGCACATTTTCAGGGTTTGCTGATGGCGTAATGCCGTGCCCCAAATTGAAAATATGGCGCGCGTTTTCCGGCACTTGCCGCAAAAGTTGTTGCACTTGTTTTTCAAGCACTTCAAGCGGCGCATTCAAAATGGCAGGATCCAAATTGCCTTGCAGTGCCACTTTGTTGCCCACTTTTTCAAAAGCACGTTGCAAATTCATGGTCCAATCCAAACCCAAAGCGGATGCGCCGCTTTGCGCCATTTTGTCCAACCACAAGCCGCCGCCTTTGGTAAAAATAACAGAAGGCGTGTTGAGATTTTTTAAATGCTTGATGATTTTTTTCATCCAATTTAATGAAAATATTTCGTAATGTTCATCAGCCAAAACGCCGCCCCACGTGTCAAAAATCATCACGCAATCCGCACCTGCTTTGATTTGCGCTTCCAAATAAAGCGCAATGGCTTTTGTGTTTTTTTCCAAAATATGGTTGAGCAAATCTGGGCGTGCATAAAGCATTTTTTTGATTTTTTGAAAATCACGCGAACTTTTGCCTTCCACCATATAACACGCCAGCGTCCAAGGGCTGCCCGCAAAGCCAATCAAAGGCAAGTTGTCGTTTAAAGCATTTTTAATGGTTGAAACCGCTTTTAAAACATAATTCAAAGAATCACAAGGGTCTGGCACGCCCAGCGCCCAAATGTCTTTTTCATTTTGCAAAGGTTTTTGAAATTGTGGGCCTTCGCCCTCAGAAAAATAAAGCCCCAAACCCATCGCATCGGGAATGGTTAAAATGTCAGAAAACAAAATTGCCGCGTCCAAATCAAAGCGTTTTAAGGGTTGCAATGTCACTTCGCAAGCCAATTCGGGCGTTTTGCATAAATTTAAAAAACTGCCTGCTTTTTCGCGCGTTTTTCGGTATTCGGGCAAATAGCGCCCAGCTTGACGCATCAACCAAACGGGCGTGCAATCGGTTTTTTCCCCTTTTAAAACGTTTAAAAAACGCTCATTTTTTGCCATTTTTTGCATTCTTTCTTTTTGTAAAATTGCCTATTTTAACAACGCCCTTTGCGCACTGCATTTTTTTAAAGTTTTTCAAAAAAAATCCACGGTCAACGTTTTATTTTTTTGAAAATTTTAAAATTTAAAAATTCTTTTCCAAATCAAAGCCGCTTGGCTGAATCTTGACAAATGGCTTGGAAAATTATTAAATCGCTCATTTTTTTAAAGCAAAAGGATATCCATTATGAAACGCACTTATCAACCTTCTGTTGTGCGCCGCAAACGCACACACGGCTTTTTGGTGCGCTCACGCACCAAAGGCGGACGCGCAGTTTTGGCGGCGCGCCGCGCCAAAGGCCGCAAACGTTTGGCTGTTTAAGTGGCAAATTGTTTTCCCAGCCAAAATCGTTTGTTGAAAAACAGCGAATTTTTGGCGGTTTTTCAACAATCGCGTGTTTTGCGGGGAAAATGGGTCAATGTGCATTACCAAAAAACCGCGCAAAGCTTGCCCAAATTGGGTTTGGTGGTTTCTAAAAAAAGTTTAAAACGCGCGGTGGAACGCAATTGTTTCAAACGCATCACACGTGAATTATTCCGCCAAATGCATTTGCCTTGTTGGAATTTTGTGGTGCGTTTTGTGCCCAAAAATGCACGTTTAAAAGCATTGCAAAAAGCAGAATTAAAACTTGAAATTCAACGCTTTTTTGAACAACTTCAATGATGAACCGCCTTGCCATTGCGTTGATTCGTTTTTACCAAATTGCCATTAGCCCTTTGTTGGGCAATCATTGCCGTTTTTATCCTTCTTGTTCGGTTTATGCGCTGCAAGCCTTTGAAAAATATGGTTTTTGGCAAGGACTCAAACGCTCATTTTGGCGCATTTGCCGTTGTCAGCCTTTTTGTAAAGGCGGTTTTGACCCTTTAAAATAAAAAAATATGGATACGCGTCGTTTGGTTCTTTTGTGTATTTTCTTTTTTTCCGCTTATTTGCTTTGGCAAAATTGGCTCTATTACAAAAACCCGCCCAAAGCACCAACGGCGGCAGCGCAAAGCGGCACTGTTCAACCCAATGCGGCTTTAATGAACGATGCGCCCAGCGCTTCTCAAACTTTCAAGGGCGAATCAAACGGCGAATTGCCTTTAACGCCACTTGATGAAATTGACGCGCCCGCCACGCATTTTGAAAAAAATTCCACGTTGACCGTGGAAACCGACCTTTACCGCGCCACAATTTCCTTGGAAGGCGGCTCATTGGTGGATTTGTTTTTAAAAAATTACCAAGAACAAAATGACCCCACGCAGCCTTACCATTATTTTGACCCCAAACGGCATTACGCCGCGCAAAGTGGCTTAATCGGCAACAATTTGCCAACCCACAAAACGCTTTTTAAACGCATTGATTCTGAATCTTTAACCTTGGCGAATGGGCAAAATCAAATCCGTTTGGTGCTAGAAGCACAAGCCCCTTCCAACCTCAAAGTGCGCAAAATTTTAACTTTTACAAAAGGCGACTACCGCATTCAAACCGCTTGGCAAATTGAAAATTTAAGCGATGCGCCGCTTACTAACCTTCAAGCGTATTACCAACTTTTGCGCGACAATTCCGCGCCAGAAGGCGAGCGTTTTATGTCCACCTTCACGGGGCCGGCAATTTATACGGATGAAGACAAATACCAAAAAATTGATTTTTCCGATATTGCCGACAATTCCGCCAAATTCACAAAAACCGCAAACAACGGCTGGTTGGCTTTGGTGCAACATTATTTTGTTGCCGCGTGGGTGCCGCAAAGCAATGTGGCGCGCGAGTTTTATATGAAAAAATTGGACAACAGCAATGTTTTTCGCGCAGGTTTTATTACGCCCATCAATCCCTTAAAAGCGGGCGAAAAAGCGCAAATTGAAATGCCGCTTTATGTGGGCCCACAAGTGCAATCGCGGCTGGAAAAACTGCATCCGCAACTGCCGCTTGTGGTGGATTACGGCTGGCTCACGATGATTGCCGCGCCAATTTTTTGGCTGTTAGAAGCCATTTATTCTTTGGTGGGCAACTGGGGTTGGTCTATTATTGTTTTAACCGTGTTAATCAAAGCGGTGTTTTTTCCGCTTTCTGCCGCATCGTATAAATCTATGGCCAAAATGCGCGTGATTACACCGCGCCTAACGCAAATTCGCGAACGTTACGCCAATGACCGCGCCGCGATGAATCGCGAAATGATGAATCTTTACCAAACGGAAAAAATCAATCCTTTGGGCGGTTGCTTGCCGATTTTGGTGCAAATTCCGGTTTTTATTGCGCTTTATTGGGTTTTGCTTGGCGCTGTTGAAATGCGCGGTGCGCCGTGGCTCGGCTGGATTACCGATTTGGCAGCGCCCGACCCGTATTTTATTTTGCCCATCATTATGATTGCTTCAATGGTGTTGCAAATGAAGCTCAACCCTGCGCCCACCGACCCTGTGCAAGCCAAGGTGATGATGATTATGCCTTTTGCTTTTGGCATTATGTTTTTGTTTTTTCCATCGGGTTTGGTGCTTTATTGGGTGGTTAATAACATTTTGTCTATTGCGCAACAATGGCACATCACGCGCCATTATGAACATTTGGCAAAACCGCCCAAAGCCGCCAATGATTCTTAAAAATTTTGTTACATTGACCGCGGGTTTTTAAAAATGCAATATGAAGAATTTCAAAAAAGGTTGAATAATCGCATTTTTGGCGATGATTTAAATTATGAGATTCTTCTTACTGTTCTTAATAATCCCGAGCGCTATATTGGTCTTTTTAGAATCACCAATGCCAAAACAAAATTAATTCAAAATATTACCCAAAGTTGTGAAATTAAATTTGGCGATTTTATTGAAGAAATTTTAACCTTTTATATTACGCAAATGGGCTATGAAAATTTAAATAAAAATATCGGCGTAGACGAAGAAAATAACCGTTTAAATGCTGACCAAATTTTTCAAAAAAATAACATTGTTTATTTAATTGAACAAAAAATTAGAGACGACCACGACAGCACAAAAAAACGTGGACAATATGCAAATTTAATTAAAAAAATTCGGGCAATTAAAAGCAATTATCCTAATCATAAAATTCAAGCATGCATGTGGTTTAGTGATGAAAGTCTGAAAAAAAATAAAAAATATTATTTGGAACAAATTGCAAATAATACGGACGAGCGAGTTTCAATCTCTCTTTTTTACGGCAAAGAATTGTTTGAAAAACTATTTTGCCGTTTGGATATTTGGAATGAATTAATCGCACATTTAAAAGAAAATAAGCGTCAACGCAGTGCGGAAATTTTAAATGTTCCTGATTTTGATATTAGCCAAGAAATTCACGATGCTCTCGTGCGTGCTCAAAAAGAATATCCACGTTTAATTCAAAAATTGCTCTCAAATAAACCGCAATTTGTAGAATTACGCAATGAACTTTTTCCCACGGGAAAAAATTTACAAGGATTAGCAAAATGATGATTGATATCATTCTGCAAGGCAACTGCCTTGAAATTTTAAAAACCTTGCCCAGCGAAAGTGTGGATTTAATTTTTGCCGACCCACCTTATTTTATGCAAACCGAAGGCGCATTGTTGCGCACCAATGGCGAAAAATTTTCAGGCGTGGAAGATGCGTGGGACAAATTTAATTCTTTTGAAGATTACGATCAATTTTGTTTTAATTGGTTAAAAGAATGCCGCCGCATTTTAAAAAACAACGCCAGCATTTGGGTGATTGGTTCTTTTCAAAATATATTTAGAATCGGTTATTTAATGCAAAATTTGGGATTTTGGATTTTAAACGATGTGATTTGGCATAAAAATAATCCCGTGCCAAATTTTAAAGGCACACGTTTTTGCAATGCACACGAAACATTAATTTGGTGCGCCAAAAATAAAAATGCAAAATACACTTTTAATTACAAAACAATGAAGTTTTTAAATGAAAACAAACAAGAAAAAAGCGTGTGGCATATCGGCATTTGCATTGGCAATGAACGCTTAAAAAATCAGCAAGGGCAAAAAATTCATTCCACACAAAAACCTGAAAAATTATTAGAAAAAGTGGTTTTATCCAGCACCAAACCAAATGATTTAATTTTAGACCCGTTTTTTGGCACGGGCACAACTGGCGCTGTGGCTAAAAAACTCGGTCGGCATTTTTTGGGTATTGAACAAAATGAAGAATATATTCAAGCGGCAGAAAAAAGAATTGCAAATATTCAAAAGGATGAAATTTTTTTAAAATCAATTGAAAATTTAGAAACAAAACCGCCGCGCGTTTCTATTTTAGAATTAAAAAATAAAGGTTTTTTAAAAGAAAATCAAAGTTTTTTTAATTCAAAAAAAGAAATGATTGGTATTTTAAAAAACGACAAAATAGACGATGGCAAAAACATTTTAAGCATTCACAAAATGGCAGCCAAATATTTAAACAAAACCAATCATAATGGTTGGGATTATTTTTATATTTTTCAAAATCATAATTTTGTTTCTTTAAATCAATTGCGTTACGATTATTTTCAAACAAAACAATGTGATTAAGTCACAGACCATTTTAAAAGTTTTTTTAAAATTCCTTTTTTTGATTTTATGTAAAAAAGGAAAAAACCATGCGTTTTGCAGTTTTAATGGGATTGTTATTGAGCACCAATGTTTTGGCTGCGGAGTATTTGATTGATGTGCGCGAACCCAATGAATACGCCGAAGAGCACGCCAAACACGCCATCAACATTCCGCATGAGCAAATTGTGGAAGGCGCCAAAAAACACAATTTCCAAAAAGACGACCAACTTTATGTTTATTGCCGCACCGGCAAACGCGCCAGCATGGCCAAAGATGCTTTGAATAAGGAAGGTTTTCAAAAAGTGGAAGTCATTGGCGGTTGGTTGGGCGTTCAAGATGGTTTGAAAGCCCGCGATTTGTTCCAAAAATAAGCATTGCGTTTTATTTCAAAAAATCCACGGTCAACGCCCAAATTTTTTCAAATTTTTTTCGCGTTGACCGTGGATTTTTTATTTGGAATCCAAACGCATACCAATTAAAGCCGGCAATGTTTGTGATGTTTTCACGTGAAACACATTTTGTAAAATCAAAGCATTGTCCAAGGTTTTAATCCAAAAATCCCCCCCCCCCCCGAAAAAATCACAGAAGAAGGAATGCCTTTGAAATTCAAGCATTGTTTTGGAAGAATGGCTTTACCAATTTTGTATTTTTCGCCTTTAAAAAAACAATAAAAACCTGAACCATTTTTTCCACCAAAAATGCGAAACAAATGATACAAATCCAAACTATTTTGATTCCAATTTAAAATTTCACCATCTTTGGCAAACAAACGCGAAGAATAAATAAATTTTTTATTTTTTTGTGAAAGCAATTTAATTTTTCCATTTGCAAATTCTTTTATTTTTGTAGGTAATTCTTGAATTACTTTTTGTTTTATTTTAAACAACAATTCTTCGGCCATTAAATTCAAATCATTTTGGATTTTAAAAATGCTGATAATATCGCCAGAATCCATGCCTTCATCAATAAAATGCAAAGTGTAACCCAATTCTTTTTCATCATTTAAAATTGCCAACAAATTGGAACTCATTCCACGGTATTTTGGTAAAATACCACCGTGCAAATTCATTATTTTATTTTTAATAATATATTTTTGAGGAATAATTTTATAATAAGAAATAATAAAATAATAATCCGTTTTTATTTTCATTGCTTCTTCAAAAGAAACTATTTTAATATTTTTATTTTTTAAATAATTTTCTTGCATGGTTTGATGTGGAGAATAACAATCCACCACGCCCGCAATGATATTAAAATTTTCATTCAAACAATCGGCAATTTCACCATTGCCTTGATTGCCAATTAAAATCAAATCAATCATTTAAAATCCTAAAAATAAAAAAATTAAATGTCGACCTTGGATTTTTTATTTGAAAATTGCATTTTGTTGATTTTGAATTTCCAAATTGCCTTTTTCGGACAAATCCAACAAACGATTAAGCCAAGCGCGGTTAAACGGCGCGCCTTCCGCAGTGCCTTGAATTTCCACAATATTTTTGCCCAACATCACCACATTCATATCGGTATCACAAGAAGAATCTTCTTTGTAATCCAAATCCAAAAGCGCATTGTTGCCCACAATGCCAACCGAAACGGCTGAAACGTTATCAATTAAAGGATTTTCTTCTAAAACCTTGTTTTTCAACGCATTGAGAAGCGCCCATTTTAAAGCCACAAAAGCGCCGCAAATACAAGCGCAACGCGTGCTTCCATCGGCTTGCAACACATCGCAATCCATTAAAAATTGAAAACCCGGCATTTTGGAAAAATCCAAACAAGCGCGCAAACTTCTGCCAATCAAACGTTGAATTTCTTGCGTTCTGCCGGTTTGTTTGCCTTTGACTGCTTCGCGTTTGGTGCGTTTTGGCGTGGCACGCGGCAACATCGCGTATTCCGCGCTTAACCAACCTTGATTTTTATTAAGCAACCAAGTGGGCAGATTTCTTTCCAACGTGGCGGTGCATAAAACTTTGGTTTTGCCCAATTCAAACAACACCGATGCTTCGGCATTTTGCGTGAAATTGGGCGTGATATTCAAAGGACGAAGGGCATCAAAAGCACGATTTTCAAAGCGTTGTAAAGTTTGCATGTTGTTTTTCAAAAAAAATTTAAAGTAGACTGTGGAAAATTGATTGACGGTGTTGCTTATGCCGAACCTACGGCGCAACAGGATTGGCATTTTGCCACAATCCTTTTTATTTTTGACGTGCAAATTGTTCGGCTTGTTTGAAGGCATTGCTTTTCAAAAATGCTGCGTAATGCCAAGCGCAAATCAACAACGTGATGGCATTGCCATCTGAAACCTTTAAAAGCGTCCATTTCCACTTTGCGCCGCTCTACTTTGTTTGCCCAATTAGGCATTTTTACAAAATTGCAAAAAATAACGTTTTTCCACGGTCAACTTAAAATTTTTTTGAAAGTAAAATAAAAATTTTTTTGCAAGGTGTTTTCTTTGGAAAATTTTGCGCAGTGTTGCGCTTGGGCGCGGCAGAATATAACAATTGCACATCACATTCCCGGGCGCATTCGCTTAAAATTCAATGCCTCAGAAGCTAGTTTAAACGGCGTGGATTTGCCGCATTTGAAAAAGGTTTTTGAAGCGATGGACGGCATAAAATCCTTAAAAATCAATTTGTTGGCGCGCTCAATGGTGATTGAATACGACAAAAATCGTCTACCTTCTGATGCTATTGCCGATTTTTTAAACGCCGCCCAAACGCCTGCCGCCTTACAATTTGAAAAAGATTTTTTGAAACATTTTTAAAAGGAGTTCAGCTATGTTCCCCATTTTGCCTTTTGTTGCTGGTGCCGCCTTGGGCGCTGTTGCAACCATTTTTTTAAAAAAGAACACGCCCAAAGCGGTTGATCAAGTTGGCGAAAAATTAAGCGGAGTCTCAACAAAAGTCGGCGAAAAACTAGGGCGCGTTGGCCGCAAAATCAAAGACAAAACCGCCGATGGTTTGGAAAAATTAGAATCCCAATCCGCCAAAGTTCGCCAAAAATTAAAAACAACGGATGCAAAAACCGATGAGGTTCAAGAATGAAAACCACACCCTTATGCGTGATTGAAAGCGATTTTTTGCGCGGCGCTTTGATTTCCACCTTGGGCGCATCGGTTGCCCCCAAAAAAAACAAGAAAAAAATCGCCAAAGTCGCCATTCAAAGCGGCATTGCTTTGGCAGCAGGTATGCAGTTTTCCCGCGCTTGGGAAAGTCAAAATTACAGCCGCGCCGCGCTTTATGCCGGCTTAGGTTTGGTTGGCGTTTTGGCCACACAACGTTTATTAGGAGATGACAATGGCAAAGAAAAAATCACCAAAAAATAAAGGCGGCAAAGCCTTGCAGGCGGCGCTTTTGGCAGCGCAACAAAATGGCGGCAATTTGAGCGCCGCTTTGCAGTCTTTATCCAAAAAACAGCAAAAAAATTTGTTCAATGGTTTAACCCAAACGGGCAATGCGAAAAATCAATTTTTATTGGGTTTGTTGTTGGGCGCCGGCGCCGCTTGGGTTTTGAGTGATGAAGAATTGCGCGGCAAAATTTTGCGTTCTTTGATGAAAGCCTACGGGCAATTGATGGGCGGCGTGGAAGAAATCAAAGAACAAATGGCAGATATTCAAGCCGAAATGGCACAAGAGTTGTAAATGCTTTTTTCAAGCTTAACAATGGCGCACGCCACAAAAAACCGCGTGCGCTTTTCTTACCGCTCGCCTTTGGGTTTGTTGGGCGCCAAGCATTGCCCTTGGGATGTGCATGCGTTATTCAAAAATCTGCCCATTGAATCGGCACAATGCAATAGCCGCATTGCCTCTTTAACGCTTTATTTTGATAGCCAAAAAACCACGCCAAAGGCATTGGAAAAACATTTAAAATCATTCAAAATCAATGATTTACCGCTAAAATCCACGGTCAACGCACCATTTTTTTCAAAAGATGCTGCACCTTCTTTTAAAAAATTGGTGCAAGCGGGGTTGGTTACGTTGCTTTCTCGTTTTGCGCCGCTTTCTTGGCAAGCGGCTTTGGCGCTTTCTGCCGCTTTGCCTTTGGCGCTCAAAGCCAAAAAAGAATTGTGTGAAAAAGGCTTGACCTCGCACGTTTTGGAAGCGGCGGCGGTGGGTGTTTCCATTTCCCGCAGTGATTATTTTGCGGCAAATATCACCTCATTTTTGTTGGCTTTGGGCGAATATTTGGAGCATTCTATTGAACGGCGCTCGGACGATTTGCTTATGCATTTGATGCGTCCAAACACCGACCCCGTTTGGATTATTGAAAATAACCAAGAAAAACAAATTGAGCACCAAGATTTAAAAATCGGCCACCACGTGATTGTTGGCATTGGTGCGATGATTCCAGTTGATGGCACGGTTTTAAAAGGGCAAGCA
>JBNMHE010000050.1:0-12299 GCA_050872585.1 Rhodocyclales bacterium
ACACCGATTAAAATAAGAGTTTTTTGCATAATTGGATTTCCAAAAAAAATCTTATGGATTATACAAAATACATTCCAAACGCGTTGCAAGGAAATCGTTTGGATGTGGCTCTTGCAACATTATTTCCACAATTTTCCCGCTCGCGTTTACAACAATTTATTCAACAAGGACGCGTTTTGTTAAATCAACAAGTCATGCTCAATCAACGTTACAAAATCAATGCCAACGATTTTCTTTTATTGAATACCGACAATTTATCAGACCAAACGCATCATTTGCCGCAAAACATTGCGCTCAACATTGTTTTTGAAGACGATTTTATTTTGGTCATTGACAAACCCGCTGGCTTAACCGTGCATCCGGGCAATGGTCAAAAAGATGGCACTTTGCTCAATGCTTTGCTTTTTTACAATGCAGATTTGGCCAAAATTCCAAGAGCGGGCATTGTGCATCGTTTGGACAAAAACACCAGCGGTTTGATGGTGGTGGCCAAAAATTTACAAGCGCAAAATCATTTGGTGACACAACTGCAAAACAGAACGGTCAAGCGCCATTATTGGGCAATCATCCACGGTCAACTGAAAAAAAATTTGAAAATTGATGCGCCCATTGGCAGACATCCCAAACAACGCACCAAAATGGCAGTTGTGCCGGAACATTTGGGCGGCAAACAAGCCTTGACGCACGTTCAAGTATTGAAAAATTTCCAACAACACACATTGGTTTTGTGCCAACTTCAAACCGGCAGAACGCATCAAATTCGTGTGCATATGGCACATTTGGGACATTCTTTGGTGGGCGACAATGTTTATGAACCCAAAAATCAAAGAACCATTGATTTTCCGCGGCAAGCCTTGCACGCCGTGCATTTGGCTTTAATTCATCCACACACAAAAAGCGAACTTTTTTGGCAATCACCACTCCCAGAAGATTTTCAAAAGTTGCTCACTTTTGATTTATGATTCTTTTTTTGGATGAATGTTATGGCTCTTTTTCAAATCGCAGAACCCAACCAAACACCTGAACCGCATCAAATACGCCATGCCATTGGTATTGATTTGGGCACCACACATTCTTTGGTTGCCACTTACAAAAACGCACTTGCCGAATGTTTGGCAGATGAAAACGGCAGCACTTTGTTGCCTTCTGTGGTGCATTATTCTGCCAATCAAACCCATGTGGGCAAGTTGGCACAAGATTTTGTCGTTCAAGAGCCGCAAAACACCATTATTTCTGTTAAACGCTTGATGGGCAGACATTTAAAAGACATTGAAAATGCCCAAAAATTGCCTTATCGCTTTGTGGAAAATGCCAACATTCCGCAAATCCAAACACCGCAAGGCAACAAAACCGCCATAGAAGTTTCCGCCGAAATTTTAAAAACGCTTAAAAATCGTGCCGAAAAACATTTAAACGACAAAATTATCGGTGCCGTCATTACCGTTCCAGCTTATTTTGACGATGCGCAACGCCAAGCCACCAAAGATGCCGCCAAATTGGCAGGTTTGAATGTTTTGCGTTTAATCAACGAACCGACGGCCGCCGCTTTGGCTTACGGACTAGACAACCAAAGCGAAGGCGTTTTTGCGATTTATGACTTGGGCGGCGGCACTTTTGATATTTCCATTTTGCGTCTTTCCAAAGGTTTGTTTGAAGTGCTGGCAACCGGCGGCAACAGCGCTTTGGGCGGCGATGATTTTGATATTGCCCTTTTGAATCATTTAAAAGAACAATGTCCGGATTTTCCCCAGTCGCCTCATGCCGAACGGGCTTTACTTAAAATTGCCAAAAACGCCAAAGAACAACTCACTTTTGAAAAAAAAATCACGTTGACCGTGGAATTTGAAAATTTTTCACAACAAGTGGTTTTAACGCAGGAAATTTTTGCCCATTTAACGGCGCATTTGATTGAGAAAACACTGCAAGCAGTCAAACGTGCTTTGCGCGATGCGCATTTGAAAGCCAAAGATATCCAAGGCGTGGTGTTGGTAGGTGGCGCAACCCGAATGCCAGCGGTTCAACAAGCAGTGGCGCATTTTTTTAACCAAACACCTTTAACCAATTTGAATCCCGATGAAGTGGTGGCGCTGGGCGCAGCTTTGCAAGCCAATTTGCTGGCAGGCAACAAAACCGATGATTTTTTGTTGCTGGATGTGGCGCCCTTGTCCTTAGGCATTGAAACTTACGGCGGATTGGTTGAAAAAATCATTCCCCGAAACGCCACCATTCCCACCGCACGCGCCCAAGAATTTACCACGTTCAAAGATGGCCAAACGGCTATGATGATTCACGTTGTGCAAGGCGAGCGCGAATTGGTGGCAGATTGTCGCTCTCTTGCGCGTTTTGAATTAAAAGGCATTCCGCCTATGAATGCCGGCGCGGCACGCATTTTGGTAACTTTTCAAGTGGATGCCGATGGATTGCTTTCGGTTAGCGCTTCCGAATCCACAACCGGCATTCAAGCGCAAATTGATGTCAAACCTTCTTATGGCTTAACCGAAGAAGATATTGCCCACATGCTTTTGCAATCGGTTGAAAATGCACAAAACGATGCTTTTTCACGCGCCTTAAAAGAAGCACAAGTGGAAGCCGAACGCTTAATTGAAGCCACACGTTCCGCATTAAAAACCGATGGCAATTTGCTGGATTCACAAGAAAAAAACGCCATTTTACAAGCGCTTCATTCTTTACAATCCGTTTTGGGCGAAAACAACCGTTCGGTTATTCATGAACAAATGGACCAACTTGCGCTTTTAACCGAACATTTTGCCGCTTTAAGAATGAACAACAGCATTAAAAATGCCTTGTCGGGCAAAAAAATTGAAGATTTTTCATCGCCATGAATGTTGATTTTATTGATTTTCTTTGTTTTCTTTTGGCTTATTTGGTTGGTTCTTTGTCCTTTGCCATTTATGTCAGCAAAATGTTTCAACTCTCGGACCCGCGCTCTTATGGTTCGGGCAATCCCGGTGCAACCAATGTTTTGCGCTCGGGCAAAAAAATGGCGGCAGTTTTAACGCTCTTGGGCGATAGTTTAAAAGGCTTTGTGGTTGTGTTGTTGGCGCATTTTGTCGGCAATACACCATTTATTTCCATTGCCGCTTTGTGCGTTTTTTTGGGACATTTGTTTCCTATTTTTCATCACTTTAAAGGCGGCAAAGGCGTTGCCACTGCGGCAGGAATTTTATTGGCATTGAATCCTTATTTGTGTTTGTCGCTTTTACTTGTGTGGCTTTTTTTGGCTTTTACAACGCGTTATTCTTCTTTGGCGGCCATTTTATCGGCACTTTGTTTGCCTTTTTTGGGCGTTTATTTTTTGGATTTTCCATTTTTACCTTTGTGTTTGGCGATGATGTTGTTACTGCTTTTCAAACATCGGCACAACATTGTGCGTTTAATTCAAGGAAAAGAAAGCAAAATTGGCAAAAAATAGAATTGCAAAAAGCAACACTTTGTAAAAAAAAATTTATTTTAAAAAAATCTATAAAATTAGGCCTTGCTCACAACTTTTTAAAAAGGATTTTTGATGTTTTCAAACCCAAACATTTTCTCCACGGTCGCTGGAAAATTTTGTTTAAAAATAGGCGCAACGCTTGCCGCAACTTTGTTTTTATCTGCTGCCCACGCCCAAACCGCTGAACCCATTGCCCCCATTGTGCCCAACGCCATTGCCAATCCCAAAATGGTGGAATTGGGTAAAAAATTGTTTTTTGACCCACGCCTTTCGGCATCAGGATTTATTTCGTGCAATTCTTGTCACAATTTGTCTATGGGCGGCAGCGATAACTTGCCCACCTCCATTGGCCACAAATGGCAAGAAGGCCCCATTAATTCTCCCACCGTTTTGAATTCTTCTTTAAACTTTGTGCAATTTTGGGATGGCCGCGCCAAAGATTTAAAAGAACAAGCGGGCGGTCCCATTGCCAATCCCAAAGAAATGGCTTTCACGCATGATTTGGCGGTGGAAACTTTAAAAACCATTCCCGGCTATGTTGCAGAATTTAAAGAAGTTTTTGGCAACAACAAACTTTCTATTGACCAAATTACCCAAGCCATTGCCGCTTTTGAAGAAACGCTCACCACGCCTGATGCCCCTTTTGATTTGTGGCTCAAAGGCAACAAAAATGCGCTTTCCAAAGATGCTTTGGAAGGTTATGCTTTGTTTAAGGAAATCGGTTGCACGGCTTGCCATAACGGCACCAATATCGGTGGCAATTCTTTCCAAAAATTAGGATTGTTTGCCCAATACGAAACCAAAAATCCAGCGCAAGGCCGCTTTGAATTTACCGGCAAAGAAGAAGACCGACTCTTTTTCAAAGTGCCCACTTTGCGCAATGTGGAATTAACCTATCCGTATTTTCACGATGGTGCGGCCAAAACCTTGGAAGAAGCCGTTGGCATTATGGGACGCTTGCAGTTGGGGCGCGAACTCAACCAAGAAGAAAACGCCAAAATTGTGGCATTTTTGAAAAGTCTAACCGGTAAACAACCGGAAATGACGATGCCCATTTTGCCGCCTTCTTCTGACAAAACGCCGGCGCCCAAACCGTTTTGATTTTTTTTAAAATTTTCAATGCGCATTGAAAATTGCTTCAAAATTTAAAAAAATCCACGGTCAACATTTATTTGTTTCAAAAAACAAAACGTTGACCGTGGATTTTTTAAAATCAAAATCCATTTAATTTAAAATTTAAAATTTAAAAATTTTAATAAAAAAACATTCAAAAAAAATGAAACTCACCGCCCAAAATTTAGCATGTTTAAAAGGCAATTTGCCTTTATTTAAAAATATTTCTTTTGAATTAAACAATGGTGAAATTTTACAAATTGAAGGCGAAAACGGCGCCGGAAAATCCACCTTGCTGCGCATTGTAATGGGGGTTACACCATGTGATTGTGGATGCGTTTTGTGGAACAACATTCCCATTCAACAAAATGAAAATTACCAACAAAATATTGCTTATATTGGACATTCCAATGCCATTAAAATGGATTTTTCTCCTTTGGAAAATTTAAAAGACCATTTAAAAATGGCGGGAATACAATTTAATTTACAAAAAACGCAAGAAGTTTTAAATGTTTTGGGATTGTTTTCAAAACAACATTTGCCTTGTTTTGTGTTGTCGCAAGGGCAAAAAAGGCGCGTGGCTTTGTCGCTTT
Organism: Rhodocyclales bacterium; assembly: GCA_050872585.1. Classification (GTDB taxonomy): domain Bacteria; phylum Pseudomonadota; class Gammaproteobacteria; order Burkholderiales; family Rhodocyclaceae; genus SFHR01. Next base: position 5,161 of record JBNMHE010000050.1, read on the forward strand.
TGTCCTTGAATGACAAACCATTGTGGATTTTGGATGAACCCTTTGTGGCGCTTGATTGTCAAGCGCTTTCTTGGTTGGTTGAAACGATGAATCGCCATGTGCAAAAAGGCAATATGATTATTTTCACTTCTCACCAAAAGGTTACAGGATTCCAACAAAACCCGCGCCGCCTTTTGTTACAATCCGCCGATTAAAAAAATCCACGGTCAACTTGTTTTTTTTTCAAAAATGTTTTCTTTGTTTTGCCATTTTGTTTTAAGGGATTTGCGCCTTTCTTGTCGGCGTTTATCGGATATGGCGGCAATTTTGTTCTTCTTTATTATTGTGGCCAGCCTTTTTCCATTGGCCGTTGGCTCGGATTTAAAATTTTTGCAACGCTTGGCGCCCGGCATTTTGTGGATTGCCGCTTTGTTATCCACTTTGCTTTCTTTGCCACGCTTATTTTTAGACGATTTTTTAGACGGTGCGCTGTATTCCATTTTGCTTTCTGCTTTGCCGCTGCCTTTTTTTGTATTGGCAAAAATCGCAGCGCATTGGATTTTATCCGGCATTCCTTTGGCATTGTTGGCACCGCTTATCGGCATTCAATTTGATTTGCCCTTTGAAGCCGCATTGATTTTATTTGTTTCTTTATTCATCGGAACGCCCGCCCTTTTTGCCATTGGCACCATTGGTGCGGCATTAACATTGGGATTGCGTTCATCCGGCGTGTTGCTTTCTTTAATTATTTTGCCGCTTTTTATTCCTATTTTGATTTTCGGCGCACTATCGGTGGATTTTGCACTCTCCCAAATGGAATTTGACGCCCATTTATCACTGTTGGGTGCCATCAGTTTGTCTTCTTTGTTGCTGTGTCCTTTTGCGGCATCATCGGCGTTAAAATTGGCCTTGGAATAAATCTTATGAAATCTTTTTATTATTTTTCTTCTCCTGCCACTTTTTATTCTTTTGCTGGAAAATGCGTGCCATTTTTTAGTCTTTTTGCCGTTTTGTTTGGCATTGCAGGATTGTATTTGGGTTTTGTGGTGGCGCCCATTGATTTTCAACAAGGCGAAGCTTACCGCATTATTTTTTTGCATGTTCCTGCATCATGGCTGAGTATGTTTTTGTATTTGGTGATGGCGTTTTGGGCGGCAATTGGTTTGGCGTTCAATACACGTTTGTCCGCCATGATGAGCCGCGCCATTGCACCAACCGGCGCTTTCATGGCTTTTTTGTCTTTATGGACGGGCGCTTTTTGGGGCAAGCCGATGTGGGGCACTTGGTGGGTTTGGGATGCACGTTTAACCAGCGAATTGATTTTGTTTTTTCTTTATATTGCTTATATGGCTTTAACTGCCGCCATAGAAGACACCAAACGCTCAGATAAAGCCGGCGCCATTTTGCTTTTAGTGGGCGTGGTGAATGTGCCCATTATTTATTTTTCGGTGAAATGGTGGAACACTTTGCATCAAGGCGCCACCATTAGCATTGGCAAATCGCCTTCCATTGCTACCATTATGCTTTGGGCAATGTTGTTAACTTCGCTTTCATTTTGGTTTTATTCTCTTGCCGTCTCGTTTATGCGCGTGCAAAACATTATTTTGTTGCGCGAATACCAAAACGATTGGCTCAAAAAAATCATCCTCAAGGATTAAAAAAATGCTCACACCTTATTGGAATAGTTTAGCGGATTTTTTAAATATGGGCGGTTACGCACTTTATGTTTGGGGCGCCGTTTTGGTCAACGCCTTGATTTTTATCATTGAACCCATTTGGTTAAAACGCCAAAAACAAAAAAACATACAAAACATTAAAGTTTTTTACACTTTGCATGATTAAATTTTTTAAATTTTTTTTGAGTTGACCGTGGAAAAATGAAAAAACGCCACCAAAAATTGTTTCTTATTGTCGGTTTTGTTGTTGTGTTGGGCATAATTGCCGCTTTGGTTTTGAATGCTTTAAACAGCAACATTGCTTTTTATATTTCGCCAACCGATATCAAAAACGGCAAAGCGCCGGAAAATCGTGTGTTTAGAATTGGCGGATTGGTCAAAAACAATTCGGTTCAACGCCAAAACAATTCGGTTAAACTCAATTTTGTCATCACCGATACCGAAACCGAAATTCCCGTTGTTTATGAAGGCGTTTTGCCCGATTTGTTTTCCGAAGGCAAAGGCGTTGTGGCTCAAGGCAAAATTGAAAATAACGTTTTTGTGGCCCAAGAAGTTTTGGCCAAACACGATGAAAACTATATGCCACCTGAAGCCGCCCAAGCCTTAGGCGAAGCACACGCCCGCGGATTAGCCAAAACATTAGAACAAGAAGAATCGCCCAAATGATTATTGAACTTGCCCATTTTGCGCTGATTTTGGCGCTGGTTTTGTCCTTTTTTGGCGGCATTTTGCCGCTTTGGGGCAGTTTTAAAGCCCAAACCGCTTGGCTGAATTTGTCTTTTTCAGCCACTTTAAGCGTTGCGGCTTTGGTGAGTTTATCCTTTTTAATTTTGGGCTATGCCTTTGCCAGCAATGATTTTTCCGTTTTGTATGTGGTCAACAACTCCGGGCGCGATTTACCGCTTTTTTACAAATTGGCGGCCATTTGGGGTGGGCATGAGGGCTCGCTGTTGTTGTGGATTTTGCTCTTAACTTTATGGAGCACGGCATTTGTATTTTTTTCCAAAAAATTACCTTTTTTATTCCGCGCACGCGTGTTATCCATTTTGCTAATTTTAAGTTTTGGTTTTTTGCTTTTTATTTTGGCCACTTCCAACCCTTTCGAACGCGTGTTGCCCATGCCTTTAAACGGCCGCGATTTGAACCCACTTTTGCAAGATATTGGAATGATTATCCACCCGCCTTTGCTTTATATGGGTTATGTGGGTTTTGCCATTGCTTTTGCTTTTGCGCTAAGCGCATTAATTTCCGGAGAACTCAACACCGCTTGGGCAAAAAACTCACGCCCTTGGACCTTAATTGCTTGGATTTTTTTAAGTTTGGGCATTGCCGTTGGTGCATGGTGGGCTTATTTTGAACTCGGTTGGGGCGGTTGGTGGTTTTGGGATCCGGTTGAAAATGCTTCTTTAATGCCTTGGATAATTGGCACAGCGCTTTTGCATTCTTTAAGCGTCACTGAAAAACGCGGCAGTTTTAAAAATTGGTCGGTTTTGCTTGCCATTAGCGCTTTTTCCTTGTCGTTGTTGGGCACATTTTTGGTGCGCTCCGGTGTTTTAACTTCCGTTCATGCCTTTGCAACCGACCCGCGCCGCGGTATTTTTATTTTAATTTTTTTGGCATTGGTGATTGGAATTTCCTTGTTTTTGTTTGCTTATCGCGCACCCAAAGTAGGATTGGGCGCGCGTTTTTCTTTTTTATCGCGCGAGAGTTTTTTATTACAAGGCAACATTTTGTTGGTCATTGCCGCATCCGTTGTGCTTTTGGGCACGCTTTACCCTTTAATCATTGATGCTTTCAATTTAGGCAAAATTTCAGTTGGTCCGCCTTATTTCAACGCGGTTTTTGTGCCCATCGCCTTGCCTATTTTTTTGCTCATGGCCATCTCGCCTTTTTTGCGTTGGCGGCAATCTTGTTTGTTTTTCAAAAAACACATCGCACCTTTTGTGTTGGCTATTTTTAGCGCGGCGCTTCTTTTGGCGTATTTTGAATCCTTTTTGTTTTTGCCTTTTGTGGCGCTTTTGTTGTCTTTTTGGATTATTTTCTCCGCGCTTTTTCAGCTATCGGAGCGTTTCATCAAAACCGCGCACTTGTCTTTTTCTTTTTTGGGGATGCACATTGCACACATTGGTGTGGCCATTTTTGTCATTGGCGTTTGCATTGTTTCCAATTTCTCTTTTGAAAAAAATTTGGTGTTGACCGTGGAAAATCGCACAGAAATTGCCGATTTTTCCGTTGTATTTGAAAATTTATCGCGTCATCAAGGTCCCAATTATTCTTCGGCAAAAGGCACTTTTTTGCTGAAAAAAAACGGCACAACATTAGCCAAACTTTATCCTGAAAAACGCACTTACACCACTTCGATGATGCCGATGACAGAATCTGCCGTTGATTCTACTTTTTGGCGCGATATCTACATTGCCCTTGCCGAACCCGTTGAAATGGAAAATCCACAAAGCGCTTGGGTTGTGCGTTTGTATTACAAACCATTTATGGCTTGGCTTTGGTTGGGCGCATTTTTAATGGCATTGGGCGGATTCATTGCTTTCATGGGACAAAACAAAAAATGAACAAGTATTTTTATTTGCTTTTTGCATTTGTTGCGCTCATTGCCTTGTTGGCTTTTGGTTTAACATTAAATCCGCGCGATGTGCCATCGCCCTTGATTCACAAAAAAGCGCCGGCATTTTCCTTACCCGTTTTGAATGAAAACAAAAACTTTTCCACACAAGAAATGTTGGGCAAAGTTTGGTTGCTCAATGTTTGGGCAAGTTGGTGCGTTTCTTGCCGTGTGGAACATCCGGTTTTGGTGGATTTTGCCAAACAAAATACCGTGGCCATTGTGGGTTTAAATTACAAAGAAGTCAAAGGCGATGCCTCTCTCAACGCCTCCAAACTCTCCCTTGAAGAAGAAATGCATTTGGCAACACAACGCGCCAATCAATGGCTCAATGAAAAAGGCAATCCTTATTTTCTTTCGGTTTTGGATTTAAACGGCAAAGTGGGTTTGGATTATGGCGTTTATGGCGTGCCCGAGACCTTTTTAATTGATGCCAATGGCATGATCCAATTCAAACATTTGGGCCCCATCACGCCCGATGTGTTGCAAAACAAACTTTTACCTCAAATTGAAAAATTGAAAAATCAATGATGCGCATTCTTTTTTTATTTTGTTTTTTTTCTTTTTGTGCCAACGCACAAAATAACGAAGAATTGAATCAACGTTTGTTTCATCTTTCCAATCAGTTGCGTTGTTTGGTTTGTCAAAATCAAAGCATTGCGGATTCCGATGCCGATTTGGCCAAAGATTTAAAAAATGAAATTCAAATTTTGCTTGCCAATGGCAAAACAGATGATGAAATTTTAAATTTTATGACCGAACGTTATGGCGATTTTGTTCTTTACAATCCGCCTTTGAAAAACCAAACTTTTTTGTTGTGGGCGGCGCCTTTTTTGCTTTTAATCATCGGGGCATTTTCTTTTTTTCTTTATATTCAAAAACGAGAAAAAGCATTTAAAGAAAACAAAGAAAATCTCCACAATGAAGATTTAAAACACGCCCAACATTTATTGGAACAAAATAATGAGTGAAGCTTTCTTATTTGCTTTTTTTTCGTTTTTGTTGTTTGCCATTGTTTTATTTTTTTTAATGCGCGCACTTTTTGTGCCGGCAAAAATAGAAAATAAAAATGAAAATTTAAATCTTTTAAAAAAGCAACTGCACCAATTAGAACATTTAAAAAATCAAAATTTAATCACCGATTTGGAGTTTTCAAATCAAAAAAACGATTTAGAAAAACGCGTTTTAGAAGAAAACAACACAAAAAACCAAACGCTTTTAAAATGGCAACCATCCGCCAAAACCGCATGGTTTTTGGTTGTGGTGTTGCCTATTGTGTCGTTATCACTTTATTTTGTATGGGGCAATCCTGCCGCGATGCAATTGTCCTTGCGCGACCCAATTCGCGCGATGCAAAATGAATTGTTGTTGGTTTTAAAAGAAAATCCAAACGATGAAAATACGCTCAATCAATTGTTTTCCTTGGCCAATGAATTACACAATGCGGGCAATGTGCAACAAGCGCTTTTTATTTTTGAATCTTTGGAAAAACTCAATTTAAACAATGCCGATTTTTTAAGTTTGTATGCCAGTTTGTTGTGGAATAAAAATGGCACTTTTAAAGGCAAACCTTTTGATTTATTAAAAAAGGCTTTTGAAATTCATTCCAATCATCCCAGAACTTTATTATTTTTAGGTTTTGCTTATTTTGAAAATAAAGAATTAGAAAAAGCCCAAAGTTTTTTGGAAAAAGCCAAAGAACACCATCAAGATCCCAGAATTTTAATAATGATTGAAAATACGCTTTTAAGTATTCAATCGCGATTAAATCCCAATCACAAAACCATGGCGCTGATGCAATTATTGGAATTAAAAAACCAATTGAAAGCGCAACAAAATGCACCCGATTTTTTAGAAAAAGGCGCACCCGTTTGGTGGATTTTGGCCAAAGCCGCGCACAATTTAAACCGTTACGATGTGGCGCTTGAAATGTTTGAAGAAGGCAAACGCTTTTTAAAACAAAACGATGCCGAATTGTTGGCGCTTTATGCCGGCAGTTTGTTGCGTGAAAAAAAGAATCCCCAACAAGCGCAAGAACTTTTAAAACAAGCCCAACAACTTGATTTTAAAAACAATTGGGTGATTTTTTATTCCGCTTTTGTTGAAAAAAATGCAACCCAACGCCAAGCGCTTTTAAAACAAATTCAATTAACGGAATCATCCTCGCCACATTTAAAAGAGGAAATTCAAAAATTAAAATCCACGGTCGACTGAAATTTTTTTTGATTTTTTTAAAACAATTAAAACAATTAAAATAATTTAAAATTATTCAAACCAAATTTTGAAAAAAATTTGACGTTGACCGTGGAAAAAAGGAAAAACTATGCAACGCAGAGCCGATGTCAGCCGAGAAACCCTTGAAACGCAAATCAATGTGATTTTGGATTTGGACGGCACAGGGCAAATGGAAATTCAAAGCGGCGTGCCGTTTTTAGACCATATGCTTTGCCAAATTGCGCGCCATGCTTTAATGGACTTAACGGTGTTGGCAAAAGGTGATACGCACATTGATGACCATCACAGCGTGGAAGATTTGGGCATTGCTTTGGGGCAAGCTTTTTTAAAAGCTTTGCATGACAAAAAAGGCATACAACGTTATGGCTTTGCTTATGTGCCTTTGGATGAAAGTTTGTCGCGCGCGGTGATTGATATTTCAGGGCGTCCAGCTTTGTTTTTTAATTGTGCCTTTCATGCGCAAAAAATCGGGCAGTTTGATACAGAATTGGTCAAAGAATTTTTTCAAGGTTTTGTTAATCACGCACAAATTACCTTGCACTTGGATAATTTAAAAGGCGAAAACACGCACCATCAAGCAGAAAGTTTATTCAAAGCCTTTGGCAAAGCGCTCAAAATGGCAATGGCAAAAG
>JBNMHE010000051.1:0-11993 GCA_050872585.1 Rhodocyclales bacterium
AATTAAAATTTCTATTTTTTCTTTTTGTTTTTTTAAATTTTCATAATCATTCCATATTTGATTAAAAACATCTTTGGATTGAGAAAAATAATTTTCTAATTCATTCAAAATAAAATTCAATTCTTTCATTTTTAAGTTTAAATTTTTATTTAAATTTAAAAATTCTTCATTTATTTCATTTTGATTACAATTTAATTCTTTTTCTTTATCCAACATTCTTTGGCATTGCATTTTTAAATTTTCTTCTTTTTGCCAAGCAAAGTTTTGATTTTGATTTAAATTTTCTTTTTGCTTTTCAAAATTTTGCCGCACAAGATTTAAATCTTCTCCATGAAAAAACATTTTGCGTTTTTCTTTTAAATCATTTAATTGTTTTTCATTTTCATTTTTTTGTAAATTGTATTTTTTTAATTTTTCTATTGTTTGATTTAAATTTTCTTCTAAATTATTTTTTTGTTCATTTAAAATATCAACTTCATTTTCCAACTGCTCTTTTTCTTTTAAAATTTTTTGGTATTCCAAAACACTATTTTTTGCTTTTTGATAAAAAGAAACAGAATCATTTAAAAATTTATTTTGCCAATTTTCAGAAATTGATTTTAACTTTAAATCCCAACAATTTAAAAAATTTTTCCATTCTTTTTGTAAATTTTCTTCTTCTTGTTTTAAATTTTCAACATTTTGTTTGTTCAATAAAAAAGCTTTTTCTTTTTGATAAAAATTGTTTTGTTTTTCATTCAATATTCTTTTTAAATTTTCCCACTTTTGATGATTAAAATTATTTTCATCATTGTTTGCATTGTTTTCAGCAAGCAAAAAAGGTTTAGGATGCACCAATGCGCCGCATAACGGACAAGGTTCATTGTGTTTTAATTGTATGGACAATTCATTCAAAAATTGTTTTTTTAAATCTTTTTCAAATTCAAATAAATTATTTCGAGCAAAATCATATTCTTTTTTTGCATTTTTCCAAATACTTTCCAATTGATTTAATTGTGTATTTTGATTTTCTAATTCTATTTTATTTTGTTTTATTTTTTCTCCCCAATTTATTTTTAAAAAATCTTGCATATTTTCCCAAATCATAGTCAGTTGTCTGTATTTGTTTTTGTTTTTTAACCAAGTTGTTTTTTGATTAAGCAAATTTTCTTTTTCATTTAAATTATTTTTAAAATCCAAAAGTTTATCAAGATTTTGTTTTTTTTCATTTTCAAAAGATTGAAAAACTTCTTTTTCTTTTTTTAAATCATTTTCTAAAATTAAAATAGAATGGTCTAACTCTTCTGCTTGTTTAAAAAGAGGGTTTTGTTTTGAAAAATATTCTTCAAAATCAATAACTTGTTTTTGAATTTTTTTAAACTCATTTTCCGCTATTTTTAAATTTTGTTGCGCATTCTTTAAATTATGTTGGTGAGTCAACAAATCTTGTTGAATTTTATTTTTTTCTTTTTCTGTTTTTTTGAAGTTTAAAAACAAATCTTCCAAAGCATAAGCAGAATGTTGGCGATTTAAATTTTTAAACTCCAATTCATTTTCTTTAAATGTATTTTCTAATTTTAAAAAATTTTCTTTTTCATTAACAAAAGAATGATTAAGTTCATTGTAACGTTCCCACCATTTTTTTTGTTCTTCCAAAAGCATTTTTTCCACGGTCAACGTTTGTTTTTTTTCAAAAATATTTTTTAATTCTTTTTCCAAACATTCTTTTTCTTCTTCTGTGGGCACATTTTGATTTTCCATTTTTTGATTTAAAAAATTAAAAAGCGTGCTTTTTTCATTGTTTTTGATAAAAACTTTTTGGGAAATTTTTTGAAAAATATCACCACCCATTAACATTTGTAAAATTTCCGCACGTTCATTATCCGAAGCATTTAAAAAATTGGCAAAATCATTTTGTGCCAACAAAATGGTTTTGGTAAATTGTTTAAAACTCAACCCGACTTTTTTTTCAATGGCTTTTAAAATATCGTTGTTGCTTTTTCCTTTACAAGATTCATCCGTTTCATTTAATAAATTTTTCAAACTCATTTCCACGGCTTGCAATTTGCCTTTTAAATTGCCGCGCGCGCGCCGCACTTGCCATTTTGCTCGGTATTTGCCGCCATCTCTGCCCACAAAATCCACTTCACAAAAGGCATCGCTTGCGTTTTCATGCAACAAGGTTCTTGGATCGTTGGCGTGTAAATCGTTGTGCCATTTGCCTTTTCCGCTTTTTTCCAAACGCGCAGAATTGTTGTATAACGCCAAACACAAGGCATCCAAAATGGTGGATTTTCCCGCGCCAGTTGCGCCAGTGATGGCAAACAAACCGCAATTTTTCAATGGCGCTTGTTGAAAATCCAATTCAAAAAAATCAAACAAAGCGCCCAAATGTTTGCCGCGAATTGCCAATAATTTCATGGTGTTTCCTCTTCTTCCAAATGTGCCATCAAATCCAAAAAAGCATCGCGCCATTGTGTTGGCAATGCTTCATTAAATTTTTTTTGGTAAATTTTTTCAAATAAATCAAGCGGTTCGGGAATATCCTTTTGAAGAATTTGATTTTCTTCATTGGAATGTTGATTTTGATTTTCCCAATAACTTTCTAATTTAATCAAACGCACCGCTTTGTTTTCCAAGGCTTTTTTAATTTCAAAATGTGCGTGAATATCATCGGATTGCATTTTGTAAATAATTTTTAAAAAAGGATAAGTTTGCGGATAATCATTTTTTTGTTTTTCAGGTAGCAATTGAATTTGATTTAAAATTTCATTTTTATTCAATGCATTTTTTTCCGGTATTTGAATAAAATCAACGCTCTTTGGAATTAAAACTTTTTTGTTTTCTTTTATTTTTTTGTTTTCAATTAAAACACTTTTTACTTGATGTTCATAATGGCGCTCCGCAAAAGAAAGCGCAATAGATGAGCCGCTGTAAAAAACATTCGGCGCAACTTGTTGGGCTTTGTGCAAATGTCCCAGCGCCACATAAAGCAATTCTTGGGGAAAAACAACACTATCCAAACCTTCTTGGCCGCCAACGGACAAATAACGCTCAGAATCTTGACAAAGATGCCCTCCTCTTACATAACAATGTCCTGTTGCAATCAAGGGCAAATGCGGCGCTTGTTGGCGCGCCAAATCAATGAGTTTTTGGTAAAGATTTTTCATTCCCAAAGCGTAAATGGCGCTTGCGCTTTGGTTTTCTTTTTCTTCTACAAAAGGCGCAACATCGCTCAAACGCAAATAAGGCAATACCAAACAAAGCGCCATCGTTTGACCATTTTTGTTTTTTAATTCCACAATGTGTTGATTTAAATTATCAGACAAATTGCCCACAACGCGCACATTAAACGATTGCAAAAGCGATTCTGGTGCCACCAAACGCTGGGCAGAATCGTGATTGCCGGCAAGCAAAATGGTTTCTAAAAAAGGCAATTTTTGATGCGCTTGATTCAAAAATTGAAACAACAATTTTTGCGCTGCCGCCGAAGGATTCACATTGTCAAAAATATCACCGGAGACGATTAAACAATCGGCATTTTCGTTTTTTAAAATGTTTAAAAGAGAATCCAAAAACGCTTGATGCTCAAAAATTCGCTCGGAATCATCCAAAAAACTATGCCCCAAATGCCAATCGGCAGTGTGAATAAAACGCAAATTTTCCACGGTCAACCCAAAATTTTTTTCAAAAAAAAAATCGGTTTACCGTGGAAAAAGATTTTTTTCAAGTTTTTTAATTAAAATAAAAAAATTGCAAAAAAATAAAAAAAAGCGTATTTTTTTATAATCCCATGAAAGATGATGTTAAAACGTAATAACGATTTTTTTAATTTAACTTTAAAAAAAAGGAATCACAATGGCGAAACTAGAAAACAGAGCCTTGCAAGATTTTGGACAAGCCCAGCGCGACCGCTTGGCTTTTATTGAACTCAAATTGCTCTGCCAAGGAATGCTCACCCGCGCGGATTTGTTTAATCGTTTTCGCATTCAAGGCGCAGCCGCCACAAGAGATTTTGGTTTGTATCAAATATTGGCGCCCGGCAATGTGGTTTACAACCGCCAAAGCAAATCGTATGAATACGGTCATGATTTCAAACCTTTATTTAATTTTGATTCTTCGCGTTTGTTGGCGTGGATTAAAACCGGTTACAGCGAAGGCGAACCGCGCCCAACCACAACGCAATTTTTGTGTTCTTCTTTAAAACATTTGGCCATGCCGGCTTTGCATTTGGTTAGTGTGCTCTCACGCGCCATTTACCAACACAAACCGGTTGCCATTACTTATTCTTCTATGCATTCCTTACGCAAAGAAACGCGTGAAATTGTGCCTTTTGCCTTTGTGGATAACGGACAACGCTGGCATGTGCGCGCTTATGACCGCAAAAATCAACGTTTTTCTGATTTTGTTTTGTTGCGCATTGAAAATGCCAACATTTTGCCAGGCTTTGCCCAAGACCATGAAACGCCCGAACAAGATACGCAATGGTCGCGCTATGTGGAAGCCGAAGTGGTGCCGCATCCGCGTTTATCAGAAACCGAACAACGCATTGTGGCCAGTGAATTCCAAATGAAAAATGGCGTTTATTTTTTGCGCGAACGCGCCGCAGTGATCGGTTATGTGTTGCGCAATTACATTATTGATTGTTCCAAAGACCATCATTTGGATGATCCTTCTTGCTTTTTGTGGTTAAAAGATCCTTTGGTGCTTTACAAAGTAGATAGCGCCAACATTGCACCCGCTTATCAAGAATAAAAAAATGTCTTGCCCTTTTGCAATTTGCGGTTACGGCAGAATTGGCCGCTTGGTGTTGCGCATTTGGGCACAAAACAATTGGGCGCTTCATCCGGTGGCCATCAATGAACCGGCGGAAGCGCCCAATATGCTTTATTTAACGCAATTTGATTCTGCGCATGGCGCTTTTGCGCACCCTATCACCTTAGAAAACGAACATTTTTATTTAAAACAACAAAAAATTGCTTTGTCGCATTTTGAAAAAACAGAAGATTTAAAATGGTTTGCCCATTTTAATTTGCTTTTGGAATGTTCTGGGAAATACCAAACGCGCGCCCAACTGAATGCTTTATTAAAAAAAGGCGGCCAATGTGTTTTGGTTTCCAATCCAACCCAAACCGAAAAAGATGTGGATGCCACCATTATTTTTGGTTTTAACGAACACACTTTAACGGGAAAAGAAAAAATCATTTCCGCTGCCAGCTGCACCACTTTGGCAAGCGTGCCGATTGTGCATTTTCTCCATGAACAAATTGGCATTGAACGCGTTTTTGTCACCACTTTGCATTCTGCAATGAATGACCAACCGGTTGCCGATGGTTATCACCACAAAGACTTGCGCCGCACACGCTCTGCCTTGCTTTCTATTATTCCCATTGAAACCGGTTTGTCCAGCGGCATTGAGCGCCTTGTTCCTGCTTTAAAAAACAAAGTGGTGGCGCGTGCCGTGCGCGTGCCCACCTTGAATGTTTCCGCTTTGGATATGACGTTGGAATTGTCCCAAAACATTGCGCTCAATGACTTGCAACATCTTTTGCAACATGCCACACAAGAAAAACATTTGCCTTTTGTGGCCACCACTTCGGAAGCGCACGCCTCCATTGATTTTAACCACAATGCGCATTCTGCCATTATTGATTTTTCACAAATGCGCCAAAACGGCAAAACGGTGCAACTTTTCATTTGGTTTGATAACGAATGGGCATTTTCTTATCGTTTTTTGCAGTTGGCCGAATTTGTGGCGAAAAATCTTTAAAATGGCATTATTCAATCCATGAATCAAAAAAATCCACGGTCAACGCATTATTTTTTTCAAAAAGGATTTTGCATTATGAAAATTTTAAAATTAGAAGAAGTCAATTTGCACAACAAACGCGTTTTGATTCGCGCGGATTTAAACGTGCCGCAAGATGAAGCCGGCAATATCACCGAAGACACGCGCATTCGCGCATCCCTTGCTTCTATCAACCATTGTTTGCAACAAAACGCCGCGGTGATGGTCACCTCCCACTTGGGGCGCCCAACCGAAGGCGAATTGGGCGAAGACGATTCCTTAATGCCAGTTGCCGTGCGTTTGGGGCAACTTTTAAAGCAACCGGTGCGCTTAATTCAAAATTGGGTGGATGGCCATTTTGAAGTCAAAAACGGCGAAGTGGTTTTGTTAGAAAACTGCCGCTGCAATGTGGGCGAGAAAAAAAACGATGAAGCGCTTGCCCAAAAAATGGCAAAACTTTGCGAGGTTTATGTCAATGATGCTTTTGGCACGGCGCACCGCGCAGAAGCCACCACCGTTGGCTTGGCAAAATTTGCGCCGGTTGCTTGCGCGGGCATTTTGATGAGTGCGGAAATTGACGCCTTAACCCGCGCTTTTTTTAACCCCACGCATCCGCTTGTTGCCATTGTGGGCGGCTCTAAGGTTTCTTCTAAATTAACCATTTTAAAACGCTTATCTGAAAAAGTTGACCAACTGATTGTGGGCGGCGGCATTTTGAATACGTTTTTGCTTGCCGCTGGCAAACGCGTGGGCGATTCTTTGTCTGAACCCGGTTTAATCCGCGATGCGCACAAAATTATGGATTTGATGCACGAGCGCGGCGCGGATGTGCCTTTGCCTGTTGATGTTGTGGTGGCTGATGAAGTGTCAACCCTTGCGCGCGCCAATAAAATTCCCGTTGATTCTGTGGGTTTGCACGACCGCATTTTGGATATCGGCCCCAAATCTGCCGCACATTTGGCGCAGATTATTGCGGATGCCGGCACCATCATTTGGAATGGCCCAGTTGGAATGTTTGAATTGCCGCAATTTGCAGGCGGCACCAAAATGTTGGCATCCGCCATTGCGCATTCTTCCGCCTTTACCATTGCAGGCGGCGGCGACACGCTGGCTGCCATTGCCAAATTTAATATTGCGCCCAATGTTGGCTACATTTCAACCGGCGGCGGCGCCTTTTTGGAATTTTTGGAAGGCAAAACCTTGCCCGCCATTGCAGCGCTGGAAGAACGCGCTGAATCGCTTGTTTAATTTTTTAAAAAAAATTTTGGGTTGACCGTGGAAAAAAAACTGGTTTTGGCATCTTCTTCCGTTTTTAGAAAAGCGTTGTTAGAACGCTTAAACATTCCTTTTGTTTGCGCCTCCCCCAACATTGATGAATCGCCAAATGAAAATGAATCGCCTGAAAATTTAGCCCAACGTTTGTCCATTGAAAAAGCCAAAGCGCTAGCCAAAGATTTTCCCAATGCGTTGATTATCGGCTCTGACCAAGTGGCAACGGCAAATGGCAAAATTTACGGCAAACCCAAAACTTTGGAAAATGGCGTTTTGCAGTTAAAAGAATTGTCGGGAAAATCGGTTGATTTTTTAAGCGCTTTAACCCTTTTAAACGCCAAAACGGGCAATGTGCAAAGCCAATGCGTTTTAACCCGCGTGCAGTTTCGGCAATTAACAGAATCCGAAATCCGCCAATATTTAAACCAAGAACCCGATGCCTTAAATTGCGCAGGTTCGGCAAAATCAGAGTCGCTTGGCATTGCGTTATTAGAAAAAATACAATCAAACGACCCAACCGCGCTTGTTGGTTTGCCTTTAATTGCTTTGTGCCAAATGTTGCGCCAAGAAAACGCCTTATGAAACCGCTGGGCACGCTTTTTTTAATTCCCACACCGCTTTTTTTTAAAAGCAAAAATCCGCCCAAAACGTGTGATTTTTTGCTTAATCACAATCTCAAAACCTTAAAAACTTTAAAACATTTTGTGGTGGAAAACGCCAAAACCGCGCGCTACCATTTGAAAGGTTTAACCGATTTGCCTTTGCAAGAACTCCATTTAATGGAATTAAACGAACATACGCCCAAAAAGCAAATAGCAGATTTTTTAACCCCGCTTTTACAAGGCGAAAATATGGGTTTGATGAGCGAAGCCGGTTGCCCTGCCGTTGCCGACCCGGGCGCTTGGTTGGTTAATTGTGCGCACCAAAAAAATATTATTGTGGAACCTTGGATTGGCGCATCCTCCATTTTGTTGGCGTTGATGGCAAGCGGTTTGAATGGGCAGCGTTTTTGTTTTTGGGGTTATTTGCCAAGCGAATCCCAACAACGCAAAATGCACATTTTAAAATTAGAAAAAGAATCCAAACAAAACCAACAAACCCAAATTTTTATTGAAACGCCTTATCGCAATGAGGCACTTTTTGAAAGTTTATTAAAACACTGCGCCTTGCAAACCCAAATTTGCGTGGCGCTCAATTTAACGCAAGAAACACAATGGATTAAAACCCAAAGTGTGAAAGCGTGGCAAAATGCCGCTTTACCTGTTTTGAAAAATCAATTAGCCGTTTTTTTGTTGTTAGGATAACTATGGACAATTACACTTGGGCTGGCCGTTTTGATGAACCGATGAGCGAATTGGTCAAACGCTACACCGCTTCTATTGCTTTTGACAAACGCTTGTGGCAACAAGATATTCGCGCTTCACTGGCGCATGCCAAAATGTTGTGCAAACAAAAAATCATCACCCAAGAAGATTTAACCGCCATTGAAAATGCAATGGCACAAATTAAAGAAGAAATTGAAACGGGACGCTTCCACTGGTCACTGGATTTGGAAGATGTGCATTTCAACATTGAAAAACGCTTAACAGAATTGGTGGGCGATTCTGGCAAACGCTTGCACACCGCGCGCTCACGCAATGACCAAGTGGCAACGGATATGCGCCTTTTTGTGCGCGATTCCATTGATTCTATTTTGCTGATTTTAAAAAAATTCCAAACGGTGCTTTTAAATTTAGCCGAGCGCGAAGCAAACACCGCAATGCCGGGTTTAACGCATTTGCAAATTGCGCAACCCATTTCCTTTGGGCATCATTTGATGGCGTATTTTGAAATGTTTTGCCGCGATGTTGAACGCCTGCAAAACACGCGCTGCCGCTTGAACAAACTGCCTTTGGGCGCGGCGGCTTTGGCTGGCACAACTTATCCCATTGACCGCGAAATGGTCGCCAAAGAATTGGGGTTTGATGGACTTTGTTTGAATTCTCTGGATGCCGTCTCCGACCGCGATTTTGCCATTGAATTTTGCGCGGATGCGGCGCTGTTGATGATGCACATCTCGCGCTTGTCCGAAGAATTGGTTTTGTGGATGAATCCGCGTTTTGGTTTTATCACCTTGCCCGACCGCTTTTGCACGGGCTCATCCATTATGCCGCAGAAAAAAAATCCAGACGTGCCAGAACTTGCGCGCGGCAAAACGGGGCGCGTTTATGGCCATTTAACCGCCCTTTTAACCTTGATGAAAGCCCAACCTTTGGCTTACAACAAAGACAACCAAGAAGACAAAGAACCGCTTTTTGACACCATTGATACATTAAGCGACACCTTGCTGATTTTTACCGAAATGTTAGAAGGCTTGAAAGTCAAACCGCAAGCGCTTTTGAATGCCTTAAAAGAAGGTTTTGCCATGGCCACCGATTTGGCGGATTATTTGGTGAAAAAAGGCATTCCCTTTCGGGATGCGCACGCTGCCGTGGGGCGCGCCGTGAAAATGGCAGAACAAAAAGGCGTGGGTTTATCCGATTTGAGTTTAAAAGAATTGCAACAATTTTGCCCAGCCGTTGAAAACGATGTTTTTGAATGTTTGAAAATTGAAAACGCTTTGAATGCCCGCGCACACATTGGCGCCACAGCGCCTTCTTGCGTTTTAAAAGCCATTCAAACGGCACGAGAAAATTTAAAGGATTAAAAAAAATCCACGGTCAACATTTAAAAATTTTTAAATGTTGACCGTGGAAAATTGAAAATCAAACGCCGCTTTTTTTGAAATATAAAAATGGAAAATAATTTAAAAATAAACGCCGTTATGTTAATGGCGCAATGGGCAGAAAAAATCCCGCCCAAAAAAAGCATTATTTTGCAAAAAGAATTAAAAAATATTGATGATTCAATCGCGCTGGCACTTGCCGCCATTCCTTTAAAAGACCCAATTTTAGGACTTGTATTGAGTATTTTTTTGGGCGGTTTTGGAGTCGACCGATTTTACAAAGGCGATATTTTATTAGGTATTTTAAAACTCTGTTTGTCGTGGCTGACTTTTGGCATTTGGTGGTTATTAGATTGCTTTTTTGTTTTTGGCGGAATTAAAGAAGATAATTTTCAAAAAATTGCCCACGCCATTGATTTGGCCAACCAAAAAATTTAAATCAAATTTTAAATAAAGGATTTTGTCATGCAAAGTTTTGAGCGCAACTTGGCGGATTACACCCAAAATTATTTAAACGCCGATTATATGCAGTTTGAAAATGTGCTGGTTTTTATGCGGCGCAAAAAAGTGTTGGAAATTTTAAATCAATACCGCCCCAAAAATATTTTGGAAATTGGCGCTGGCACACAATCGCTTTTTGATTTTTACCACGATTTTGAAAGTTTTACCGTGGTGGAACCAAGCCTTGAATTTTTTAAAAATATTCAACAATCATCTTTTTATAATCCACAAAAAATCACTTTAATTCATGATTTTTTAGAAAAACAAATAGAAAGATTAAAAACAAAATCTTTTGATTGCATTATTTTATCTGGCCTTTTGCATGAAATTCCCGAGCCAATAGAATTTTTAAAATTGGTTCATTCTTTGTGCAACCCAAACACCATTTTGCATGTGAATGTGCCGAATAATCAAAGTTTGCATTTGCTCTGGGCAGTGGAAGCGGGCTTGTTGCCAAAGTTGGGCGATTTGACGCCCACGGCGCAAAAAATGCAACAATTTCAAACTTTCAATTTAAAAACCTTAACCGCAACCCTTGATTTTGCAGGCTTTGCGCCGATTCGAGGGGGGGGGGGAAGCTATTTTCTCAAACCCTTCAACCATCCCAAAATGCAGCAGTTGCTAGAAGAAAAAATCATAGACGAAGCGCTTTTAAACGCCCTTTATTCCTTAACGCGTTATTTCCCAGAAAACGGCGCGGAAGTTTATGTGAACTGCATCATCAAACAATAACTGATTTTCAAAAAAACAAACGGTTGACCGTGGATTTTCACGGTTAACCGTTTTTTTTTGTTTTTTAAATTATAAAAATGAATACAAAAAACAAAAAAGAAATCGGCGGTTTTATTGAATTAGAAATTCCAAAAAAGAATTTTTGGCATTCGGGCGGTGTTTATTTAAATTCCGCCCGCAATGCTTTGCGATTAGCCATCCGCCTTTATCATATTCAAAAAATACATTTGCCGTTTTATACTTGCCCGGTGATTTGGCAAGCCGTCAAAGCGGAAAATATTGAAATTGTGCCTTATGAAATTGATGAAAATTTTCTCCCAAAAAAAACATTTCCAAAAAACGACTGCATTTTTTATATTGATTATTTTGGCGTTTGTGAATCGCAAAGCAGAATATTAGCAAAAGATTATCCTTTTTTATTTTTGGATTGTGCCATGAGTTTTTATGCGCCATTTTTAACTTGTGCGCAATTTTATTCTCCAAGAAAATTTTTTGGCGTGGCGGATGGTGGAATTTTGTTGAGTGATAAAAAAAATCATTTTAATTTTAAACATGATTTTTCATTTAACCGTTTTTCGCATTTAATCAAACGCATTGAAGGTGGTTCTAATTTTGCTTATAATGATTTTAATAATAATGACGACCAACTTTTAAATGCGCCAATTTTAACAATGAGCCGTTTAACAAAAAAAATGTTGGGCGGAATTGATTATCAAAAAATTCAAACAAAACGATTAAAAAATTTTAATTTTTTTAATCAATATTTAAAAAAATACAATTATTTAAATTTGCAAAAACAAAATTATGCGCCAATGTATTACCCTTTTTGGCATTCCAAAACGCCTTTGATTAGAAAAGAATTTTTAAAAAATAAAATCTATTGCCCACAACCTTGGCGGGATTTGGAAAGTTTAATGGGTTCTAATAAATGTTTAACCGAGCGTGAATTTTATCAAAATTTATTACCTTTAATTATTGACCAACGTTATCATCCAAATGATTTAAAAACTATTCTTA
>JBNMHE010000052.1:0-11863 GCA_050872585.1 Rhodocyclales bacterium
AAGTGTTTCTGTTTTAAGCGCTTGTTCGGTCATGCAATCGCTTAATCCGTTTGCGCCCAACGTGAAAATGGAAAAATCGCCTGTTGTGCACAATCAAAAAGAAGTGAAAACTGTTTGGTCGGTGCAAGTGGGCAGCGGCGGTAAAAATGTGTTTCATCCGGCTTTTTTGAAAGAGCGTGTGTTTGCCGCCAATCAAAAAGGGCAAGTTGTGGCTTTTCAAAACGGCAACAAACTTTGGGAAAATCATTTGAATACCACGCTTTCAGCCGGTGTTGGTTTTGATGAGGAATTGATTTTTGTCGGTTCGCAAAAAGGCCAAGTTTGGGCATTGAATGCCGATGATGGAAAAATTCTCTGGCAAGCACAATTGAGCAGTGAAGTGGTGCAAAAACCAGTTTCAACACCAGTAGGCGTGGTGGTTAAAACTGCCGATGAGCGTTTGTTTTTGCTCAATCGCCAAAATGGCAAACGTTTGTGGTTTTACCAACATCCTATGCAAACTTTGCAAGTGCGTGATTCTGCCCATGCCGTTTTTGCTGGTGGATTTATCTTTGCAGGTTTTTCTAGCGGCAAACTCATTGCTTTATCGCCCGATAATGGTGCGCCCGTTTGGCAAGGGCAAGTTGCCATTCCAAAAGGTTCCAACGAATTGGATCGCCTCTCGCAAGTTTCCACACCGCTTTCCATTGAAGAAATTTTGTGTGCCGCCGCTTATCAAGGGCAAGTGGCGTGTTTTAATATGATGAAAGGCGGCACTTTATTTTGGCAACGCAAAATTGGCTCAGTGAATGCATTGAGTTTTGATTTGCATCATCTTTATGTGAGTGACGACAAAGGTGTTTTGCATGCGCTCAATCGCCAGACTGCAACAACGGTGTGGCAAAACACACAATTAAAAACCCGCAACCCCTCTTCTATCACAGAAGGTGCCGGCATTTTGGCGCTGGGAGATTCCGAAGGTTTTGTTTATTTTTTAAACCCGGAAAATGGCCAATTTTTAGCCAAAATCAAAACCGATGGTTCCGCCATTCAAGCACCCATTCTTTTTGACAATGGGCAATTTGTCATTCAAACAACAGATGGTTTGATTTTATCGGTAGAAGTTTTATGAAACCTGTTGTGGCTTTGTTGGGAAGACCCAATGTTGGCAAATCCACTTTATTTAATCGCTTAACAAAGTCGCGCGATGCTTTGGTTGCCAATTTTCCGGGATTAACACGCGATATTCATTACGGTCACGGTAAATTGGGGCACAAAGCTTTTTGGGCTTTGGATACTGGCGGCTTTGAACCTTTTGCCAAAGAAGGTATTTTCAAAGAAATGGCCAATCAAACTTGGATGGGTTTAAAAGAAGCCGATGTTTTAATTTTGGTGGTGGATTTTCAAAGTGGCTTAACCGCACAAGACAAAGCCATTGCCGACAAATTACGTGGATTTTCCCAACCGATTTTTGTAGCGGTTAATAAAGCCGAAGGCATTGAAAAACCCATTGCGCGCGCGGATTTTTACGCATTGGGTTTGGGTGAGCCTTTTGTAATTTCCGCTTCGCACGGCGATGGCGTGCGCCATTTGATTGATCGCGTTTTAAATGATTTTTGCAATCATTTACCCGAGGATGATTTTCAAAAAAAATTATCGTTGACCGTGGATTTTTTGCATTCTGATTCTCAACAAGAGAATCTCAATGCCATTAAAAACGATGAAAACCCGGATGATTCTGCGGTGCGCGTTGCCATTATTGGCAGACCCAATGTGGGCAAATCCACTTTAACCAATGCTTTGTTGGGCGAAAAACGCGTGATTGCTTTTGATGAACCCGGCACCACGCGCGATGCCATCGCCATTGATTTTCATTACAAAAACAAAAAATACATTTTGGTGGATACTGCGGGCATTCGCAAAAAAGGCAAAGTGGTGCAAAGCATTGAAAAATTTTCGGTCATTAAAACCTTAAATGCGATTGAACAAGCCAATGCGGTGATTTTGTTATTGGATGCCCAACGCGACATTGCCGACCAAGACGCGCATTTGGCAGGGCTCATTTTGGAAGCCGGCAAAGCGCTTGTGGTTGCTGTGAATAAATGGGATGCTTTAAAAGAATACGACAAAACGCAAATTAAAGAACGTTTGAAAAGCAAATTGGCGTTTTTGGATTTTGCGCCCATACATTTTATTTCGGCAGCAAAGCACAAAGGTTTGAAGCAATTGATGGAATCGGTGGATGTGGTTTTTCAATCAGCAAATAAAAAATTGCCCACGCCGCAAGTAACACGTGCCTTGCAAGAAGCGCTTTTGAAACAATCGCCTGCGCGCAAAAACGGCGTGCGTCCCAAACCGCGTTATGCGCATCAAGGCGGCTCTAATCCGCCTGTGATTGTTTTGCATGGCAATGCTTTGGAAAATCTAACGCCTGCTTATTTGCGTTATTTGGAACACCATTTTCGCAGCGTTTTTGACTTAAAAGGCACGCCTTTGAAGATTGAATGCGCTTTCAATCAAAATCCTTATGCGCAAAAGTCTTAGTTGTTATAATGACGCTTCTTAATGGAGATTTTAAAAATGAACAAAGTCCAATTATTACAAGACCCGTTTTTGAATGCCTTGCGGCGCGAACACGTGCCGGTGTCGCTTTACTTGGTCAATGGCATTAAATTGCAAGGGCAAATTGAATCGTTTGATCAATACGTGGTGTTGCTCAAAAACACCGTAACGCAAATGGTTTACAAACACGCCATTTCAACGGTGGTGCCTGCGCGCCCGGTGAGTTTGCAACAAGAAGCACAATCTGGTGAATAAATTTTTAATGATTTTCCACGGTCAACCTTTCAAAATTTTGAAAATTTTTTTGGGTTGACCGTGGAAAATTGTTTGGTTTGGCGCACTTTGTTGGTGCAAGTGCAATTTACAAATTTTGTCAATGAAGAAAATTCTTTATCGGAATTAAACGAATTGGCAAAATCATCTGGCGCCAATGTTATTCAAAGCTTGGTGATTACGCGCCATGTGCCCGATTCCAAATTTTTTATTGGCAAAGGCAAAGTGCTTGAAATTTCGCAAATCGTGTTGCGCAATGCTATTGATTTGGTGATTTTCAATCATACTTTATCGCCTTCGCAAGAGCGCAATCTGGCAACAAGTTGGAATGTGCGTGTGATTGACCGCAACACGTTAATTTTGGATATTTTTGCCTTGCGCGCCCAAAGTTTTGAAGGGCGCTTGCAAGTGGAATTGGCGCAATTAACGCATTTGGCAACGCGTTTGGTGGGCACTTGGACACACTTGGAGCGCCAAAAAGGCGGCATTGGTTTAAGAGGTCCGGGCGAGCGGCAGTTGGAAATTGATCGGCGTTTGTTAGCCCAACGTGTGAAATATTTGAATGCACGTCTTAAAAAATTAGAAAAAGAACGTTTGGTGCAACGCTCTTCTAATTTTAGAAAACATGCTTTGAATGTTTCTTTAATTGGCTACACCAATGCAGGAAAATCCACTTTGTTTAATGCTTTAACGCAAGAAAATGTTTATTCTGCCAATCAATTGTTTGCCACTTTGGATACCACTTCGCGCAAAATTTGGCTGGAACAAGCACAAGAATCCGCTGTTTTAACCGACACCGTTGGGTTTATTCGCAACTTGCCACATAGTTTGGTTAAGGCTTTCCATGCTACTTTGGAAATCAGCACGGCATCGGATTTGTTGATTCACGTCATTGATTCATCCAGCTTGCAAAAAGATGAAGAAATCAAAGCCGTGCAAGAAGTTTTAAAAGAAATTCATGCCGATTTGTTGCCGCAAATTTGGGTTTTGAATAAAGTGGATTTGTGCCCAGAGATTTTAAAAAATTCTTTTGTGAATCAATATGTTACAAAAGAAAATAAGCCAAAAGTGGTTTATTTGAGTGCAAAAAATCGCACAGGATTAGGAAAATTGCGTCAAATTTTGGCACAATACGCCATTCAAAAACGACAACATTTTTGAAACAATTATTTTTTTTTGCTTTTTTTAGGTGTTTTTTTATGTCTTTAAACGACCCACGCTGGGGAAAATCGCCCGATGAGAACGACCAATCGGAGCATTCTCCCAACAACAACGATGACGAACAACAACCGCGCCAAAATCAAGGTGATGACAATAAAAAGCGCCCCAACCGCAATGAGCCGCCCGATTTGGACGAAGCGTGGGACGATTTGGTAGGCAAAATCAACGGCTGGCTTAACCAAAACAACACCAAAGCAAAAATGAAAAAAAATCCATGGAAGGGCATTTTGGATGAAAACGGCGGCGGCGCTGGCAATAATGGCGGTGGCGGATTTTCAAATAGTTTGGCGCCAATGGCTTCGGGCAAGTTTTTAACACTTGCCGCCGTGTTGGCTGTGATTTTGTGGTTGTTAAGCGGGTTTTATGTGGTGGATGCTTCTGAACGTGGCGTGGTTTTGCAATTTGGCCGCTTTTTAAAAAGCACCGAGCCGGGTTTGAATTGGCGCTTGCCTGCTCCCATTCAAACGCACGAAATTGTGGATTTAACGAATGTGAGAACCATTGAAGTGGGTTACCGCGGTAGCGAAAAAAACAAGGTTTTAAAAGAAGCTTTGATGCTGACCGATGATGAAAACTTGGTCAACATTCAATTTGCCGTGCAATACATTTTAAAAGATCCGATGGAATATTTGTTTTATAACCGCGACACCGATGCGGCGGTCAAAGGTGCGGCGGAATCGGCTTTTCGGGAGATTGTGGGCAAAAGCAAAATGGATTTGGTTTTGTATGAAGGCAGAGAACAAATTGCCGCCGATGCCACGCAATTGATCCAAGAGATTTTGGATCGTTACCAAAGCGGCGTTTTAATTTCCAAAGTTACCATGCAAAATGCCCAACCGCCCGAACAAGTGCAGGCGGCTTTTGATGATGCCGTTACAGCCAGCCAAGACAAAGAACGGCAGAAAAATGAAGGGCAAGCCTACGCCAATGATGTGATTCCCAAAGCGCGCGGCACGGCATCGCGCTTGATGGAAGAAGCGCAAGCTTATCGCCAAAGTGTGGTTGCCAAAGCACAAGGTGATGTGGCGCGTTTTTCCGCCGTGTTGGATGCTTACAAAGCCGCGCCAGAAGTTACGCGTGAGCGTCTTTATTTGGAAACCATGCAACAAATTTATGCCAATACCAGCAAAGTGATGGTGGATCAAAAAGCAGGCGGCAATAGTTTGTTGTATTTGCCGCTTGAAAAATTATTGGAAAAACCGCAAGAAAAAAATAGGTCTACCATGGAAAATAAAATAGAAAATTCTATGCCGATGCTTGAAAAAACAGAATCTTCAACACGCAATTTGTCTTTAACCCGCAATCGTGGAGAGCGTTAAGATGAAAACCAACGCTTTTTTTCAAAACGTGCTGATTGTTGTTGCTGCTTTGTTGGTTTTGCTTTCCATGACGATGTTCACCGTGGACCAACGCAAATTTGCATTGGTTTCGCAATTTGGTGAGGTCAAACACGTGATAGCCGAACCCGGCTTAAATTTCAAATGGCCGTTTATTCAAGATGTGCGCTACTTTGAAAAACGCATTATCACGATGGATTCGGATGAACCCGAGCGTTTTATTACCTCTGAAAAGAAAAACGTGTTGGTGGATTCGTATATCAAATGGCGCATTGTGGATCCCAAACTTTATTACATTTCTTTTTCAGGCGATGAAAGCCGCGCGCGCATTCGCTTAAATCAAACGATTAACGCAGGTTTGCGCGAAGAATTTGGCAAACGCACCGTGCATGATGTGGTCTCGGGCGAGCGCGACAAAATTATGGAAGATATGCGTGAAAAGGCGAATGTGGATACTTTAAAAGTCGGCATTCGCATTGTGGATGTGCGCTTAAAACGCGTGGAATTGCCCAATGAAGTTTCCGCTGCGGTTTATAGCCGCATGGAAGCCGAGCGCGCACGTGTTGCCAACGAATTGCGTTCAGAAGGTGCGGCAGCGGCTGAAAAAATCCGCGCCGATGCGGATAAACAACGTGAAGTGATTGTTTCAACGGCGTATCGCGATGCGCAAAAAATCAAAGCCGATGGTGATAAAGAAGCCGCCGCCATTTACGCCAACGCTTACAACAAAAATCCGGAGTTTTATGCGTTTTATCGTTCGTTGGAAGCGTATCGCGCGAGTTTTGCCAACAAAAACGATATTTTGGTTGTGGATCCTTCTTCCGATTTTTTCAATTATTTGAAAAAAAATTCGCGTTGACCGTGGAAAAACGCTATGCAATGGTTATTGCCTGAATACTTTGCGGATATTTTGCCGCCAGAAGCCAAACGTTTGGAAAGTTTGCGCCGCAAAGTTTTGGATTTGTTTGCTTCATACGGTTTTGAATTGGTGATGCCGCCTTTGATTGAGTATTTGGATTCTCTTTTAACGGGCAGCGCGCGGGATTTGGATTTAAAAACCTTCAAACTCGTCGACCAGCTTTCTGGCAAAATGATGGGTTTAAGAGCCGACATCACGCCGCAAATTGTGCGCATTGATTCGCAACTTTTAAACGATGATGGCATCACAAGGCTTTGTTATTGCGGTGTTGTTGCGCACACGCGCCCGTCTAATTTAAAGAGCGGGCGAGAATTGCAACAAATTGGGGCAGAAATTTATGGCGCCCCCAATCGCGATGCCGATGGCGCCATTATTCAACTGGCAGCCAAGGCTTTGAATCTTGTCGGACTTCACATTGCCCGCATTGATTTAAACCATGTGGGCATTTTCAATGCCTTATGCCACAAAGCACAATTAAATCCAGAGTTGAAAAATCAACTGATGCATTTTTTGCGTTTAAAAGATGCGCCCGCTTTGTTTGAAGCAACGCAAAATTGTCCGCAAAAAGAAGCATTTCGTGCTTTGGTGAATTTGTATGGTGAATCACAAGATGTTTTGAATCGTGCCCGTTTGATTTTTCAACCCTTGGTTTTGCCTGAGTTAAATCAAGCCTTAGACGATTTGGAATGGATTGTTCAAACTTATGCGCATTTGCCATTTTCTATTGATTTGGCTGATTTGGTTGGTTACCACTACCATACGGGTTTGTCATTTAGTGCTTATTCTGATAAAGCCCCCAATGCTTTGGCACATGGTGGGCGTTATGATGGTGCTGGTGCACCTTTTGGTCGAGTTCGTGCCGCAACAGGTTTTTCCATGGATTTGCGTCAATTGGTTTGCGCTTTGCCTCAAAATGATCAGCAAGAAGAATTGCCTATTTGGGTTTGTTCCAACTCGGCTGACAATGCACAGAAAACGTTGCCACAAGCACTTGATTTTTGGCGCAATCAAAAAAATCGCATGGTGATTGAAACTTTGGAAAATGAAACAATTCCATCCAATGCTGATTGTTTAATTTGGCAAAATGGCAACTGGATTTTGCAAAAAGCAAATCAACAATTAAATCAAAAATCAAATGGAGAGGGTTTTTAAAATGGCAAAAAATGTGGTCGTGATTGGCACACAATGGGGCGATGAAGGCAAAGGCAAAGTGGTGGATTGGCTCACCGACCGTGCACAAGGTGTGGTGCGTTTTCAAGGCGGACACAATGCCGGGCATACCTTGGTGGTCAAGGACAAGGTTTTTAAATTAAGTTTGGTGCCATCGGGTGTGGTGCGTGATTCGGTGCGTTGTTATATCGGCAATGGCGTGGTGGTTTCGCTAACACACTTGATTAAAGAAATCAAAACATTGGAAGAAGGCGGCATTGATGTGCGCTCGCGTTTGATGATTAGTGCCGAATCTTCGGTGATTTTGCCTTATCACGTGGCATTGGATGCCGCACGCGAAAACAAACGTTCAAAAAACAACAAAATTGGCACAACCGGCAAAGGCATCGGTCCTTGTTATGAAGACAAAGTGGCGCGCCGCGGTTTGCGTTTGGGGGAATTGAACGATGCTTTGAATGTGAAAAATCGTTTAAAAGAATTGGTTGATTTTCATAATTTTTCGCTGACGCATTTTTATGGCGCATCGGCATTGCATTTTGAAGAAGTTTATACGCAAATCATGCGTGAATTTGATGAAATTGCGCATTTTTTGGGTGATGTTTCCAAAGAATTGAATACGCATCGGCAAAAAGGCGAGAATTTGTTGTTTGAAGGTGCGCAAGGCACTTTGTTGGATATTGACCATGGCACTTATCCTTTTGTGACTTCTTCCAACTGCGTGGCAGGGCAAGCGGCGGCGGGTTCCGGCATAGGCCCTACGCAAATTGATGAAGTGATCGGCATTACCAAAGCTTATTGCACGCGCGTGGGCGCCGGACCTTTTCCAAGTGAATTGCCCATTGACCAAGAAGGCTCGCCGGGTTATCAAATGTCCAATAAAGGCAAAGAGTTTGGCACGGTAACTGGACGGCAACGCCGTTGCGGTTGGTTGGATATTGCCGCTTTAAAACGTTCGGCACAAATCAATGGTTTAACAGGTTTGTGTATAACCAAATTGGATGTGTTGGATGGTTTGGATGAAATTAAAGTTTGCACCGGTTACACGGTGAATGGTTCGTTTGAATCCTTATTGCCTTTGGGCGCCCAAAATGTTGCCGCGGCAAAGCCCATTTATGAAACACTTGCTGGTTGGAAGGAATCAACCGCGGGCATTCAGCAATATGAAGATTTGCCGCAAAATGCCCGTGCTTATTTGAGCATGATTGAACTTTTGGCGGAAGTGCCGATTGCATTGATTTCCACGGGTGCCGAACGCGAAGAAACCATCGTGCGGCGCCATCCTTTTGTTTAAAAAAACTTTTTTCCACGGTCAACCTTTTATTTTTTTTAAATTTTGAAAATTTTTTGGCGTTGACCGTGGATTTTTTGGAATGTTTATGCCTTTTTTGATTTTGTTTTTGTTGTTTTTCACGTTGAATGCGCACAGCAGCGCTATTTTTACGCCGCAAGCGC
Organism: Rhodocyclales bacterium; assembly: GCA_050872585.1. Classification (GTDB taxonomy): domain Bacteria; phylum Pseudomonadota; class Gammaproteobacteria; order Burkholderiales; family Rhodocyclaceae; genus SFHR01. Next base: position 8,914 of record JBNMHE010000052.1, read on the forward strand.
CCAGCATTCAAGCGCAATCTTATTTGCTTTGGGATTTAAACGCCAACAAAATTTTAAGTTCCCAAAATGAAAAAATGCGTTTGGAGCCGGCATCTTTAACCAAATTGATGACGGCATATTTGGCTTTTTCTGCTTTAAAAAACAATCAACTGCAACTTGACCAACAATTAATTGTTTCTGAGAATGCGTGGAAACAAGAAGGCTCGCGCATGTTTTTAAATGTGGGCAAAACGGCAAGCGTGGATGAATTGTTAAAAGGAATGATTGTGCAATCGGGCAACGATGCATCTGTTGTTCTTGCCGAAGCCATTGGCGGCACGGAGAACAATTTTGCACAATTGATGAATTTGGAAGCCAAGCGTTTGGGTTTGAAAAATTCGCATTTTGAAAACGCAACCGGTTTGCCATCTGAAAATCATTATTCTACTGCCGAAGATTTGGCTTTGTTGGCGCGTGCTTTAATCCGTGATTTTCCAAAAGAATACGCGCATTATTATGCTTTAAAAGAATTTACCTACAACAAAATTACGCAACCCAATCGCAATCGCTTGTTGAAAATGGATCCTTCTGTGGATGGCATAAAAACCGGCTACACCAAAGCAGCTGGATTTTGTTTAATTGCATCGGCAATGCGCGAACAACGCCGATTGCTCTCCGTTGTGTTGGGCACGCCCAGCGAAAAAAAACGCATTTCAGAATCTGCTACTTTGCTTAATTGGGGATTTGGCGCATTTTCTTTGGTCAAAGCAATAGACAAAAATACCATTTTGGGCGAAGTGCGCATTTACAAAGGTCGCCCAAAAAGTTTAAAAGTGAGTTTGCCTCAAAGTTTGTTTGTGCTTGTCCCCAAAGGTTTGGAAAATAAAGTGCGTTTTGCATTCAAAGCTCGCCCCAAATTGATTGCGCCCATTCAAAATGAAGAGGTGATTGGAGAATTAACCGTGTTGGTCAATGATTCCGTTTTTGAAACACATCCGGTTTTTGCCAATGCCAACATTGCGCAAGGTGGATTATTTGAACGCATTTGGGATTCTTATTTGCTTTGGAGAGAATCTTGAATGTTGAAAATGCCGCACTTTGGCAATTTCCGCAATATTTTCCCATTAAAATTATGGGGCGCCGCCACGATGATTTGGCCGATTCGGTGGCACAAATCGTGCGCAAACATGCTCCTGATTTTGATGCAAAAAGCATGGAAATGCGCTCTTCTAAAAATGGTCATTATTTGAGTTTAACATGCACCATTTGCGCACAAAATAAAGCGCAATTGGATGCGCTTTACAATGAATTATGTGCGCACCCTTTGATTGCCGTGGTGTTGTAAATGCCCGTTTGTTAGGCAAAAATCAAAATTACCTTGCCATTTTGCACAAAATGCAAAATTTTACCCAAACGCGCCATGCCTACACTTTGGATGAAATTTGGTTTTTGGAACACGAATCGGTGTTTACTTCCGGTGTGCGTTTTAATGAAAATGAAGTTTTGAATCCAAATATTTCTGTTGTTCAAACCAATCGCGGTGGCGCATTGACTTTTCATGGAAAAGGGCAATTAATTGTTTATTTTTTAATGGATTTAAAACGCTTAAAAATTAAGCCACGCGATTTTATGCACACATTAGAAAAAATGATTATTTTGTTTTTAAATAATTTTAATATTCAAGCCTATTCCAAAAAAGATGCACCGGGAATTTATGTTGAAAATCAAAAAATTGCTTCATTGGGTTTAAAAATTGAAAAAAATTATACTTATCATGGATTATCTTTAAATGGAAAAATGGATTTAAAAAATTTTGATTTTATTTTGCCTTGTGGTCTTAATCAAAAAATGATTGATTTAAATTATTTAAATCTTTCTTATGATTATGAAAAAACAAGTTATGCAATTTCAAAAATAATTCAAAAATTATTTCATGTTCATTTGAATTGGATTGAAAATGAAAAAATTACAAAAACCAGAATGGATTAGAATTAAATTTAATCATGCGCAACATTTTGCGCAATTAAAAAATTTAAAAACAAAAAACAATTTAAAAACGGTTTGTGAAGAAGCCAAATGCCCCAACATTGGCGAATGTTTTGGGAGAAAAACCGCTTCTTTTATGATTTTGGGCAATATCTGCACGCGGCGTTGTCCTTTTTGCAATGTGGCGCACGGCAAGCCTTTGCCTGTTGATTTAAACGAAGCACACAACTTGGCAAACATTATTTTTGAATTAAAATTAAAATATGTTGTTTTAACCAGCGTTGACCGTGATGATTTAAAAGATGGTGGAGCGCAACATTTTGTTTTTTGTATGCAAAAAATAAAAGAAAAAAATCAAAATACAAAAATAGAAATTTTAACACCAGATTTTCGTGGGCGATTAGAAAAAGCGCTTTCAATTTTAAATCAAAATCCGCCTGATGTTTTTAATCATAATTTGGAAACTATTCCGCGTTTGTATCAAAAAATGCGCCCGGGTGCCGATTATGAACATTCTTTAAAATTATTAAAAGAATTTAAAATTCAAAATCCCCATGTTTTGACAAAATCCGGTTTAATGCTGGGTTTGGGTGAAACAAAAGAAGAATTAATACAAGTTTTAAAAGATTTAAAACAAAATCATGTTGATTTTTTAACATTGGGACAATATTTGCAACCATCTCAAAATCATGCCGAAGTTTTAAAATTTTATCATTTAGAAGAATTTAAAGAATTGGAAAATTTGGCATTGCAATTGGGATTTTCAAAAGTGGCTGCTGCGCCAATGGTGCGTTCCAGTTATTGGGCAGATGGTTTTTTGAAAGAATAGTTTTGAAATTAAAAATCCACGGTCAACGAAAATTTTTTTTGAAAAAAAATTTTGTTGACCGTGGATTTTTTTAATTTAATTTAAAAATAAAAAAACGCACTTGAAAAAGTGCGTTTTTGTTATTGAAAAACAAATAAAAATTACGAACCCACGCTG
>JBNMHE010000053.1:0-11628 GCA_050872585.1 Rhodocyclales bacterium
CACATCTTTTTTGTTTTTGGATTGCGCCCCATCAAAAATGGTTAAACCTGCCAAAGCCGCATTGACGTAATTTTGCGTGGGACGCAAAGTGGCAACAATAGGCAAATGGAGTTCTTCGGCAAAGCGCTTCAACATTTGCGCGGCTTTGTTGCGAATATCCGTGCGCATTGCCACCAAAGCAATTTTGTTGCGCGCGCCCAACATTTCTTGCTTAACTTGTCCAATAAAATCTTCGGTTGCATTCATATCAAACACAGAAGCCGAAAAAGGCACCAACAATTTGTTTGCCGCGCGCAAATAATCGCTTAATTTGTAACCTTGCAAACCTGCTGGTGTATCCACAACCACACGGTCAAAATCACGCGGCAAATTGGCAGTGAGTTGATTGCCCGCATAAAAACCAGTAATGGCGGCAAGATTTTCATTGCGCAAAGCCAACCAACGCAAAGAAGATTGTTGTCGGTCTAAATCCACCAAAGCCACTTTTTGATTTTGGTAAGCAAAATAACCGCACAAATTGCTTGCCAATGTGGTTTTGCCGGCTCCGCCTTTGGGATTGGCAATCATAATCACTTGACTCATTTGATTTCCTTAAAAAGGTTGCTCTTTTTTAAACGCCGCTTTGTTGCGCAACAAAGCATTGCCGCGTTGCACCGCAGAATCCAAGCCGGCTTTGGCGGTTTTTTTGCCTTGCCAAATGGCAAAAAGTTCTTCATCCATAATTTGACGCAAAGCCGTAATTTTTCCCAAACGCAAAGTGGAAGCGGCTTTTAAATGTTTTAATTCCATTTGCAAAAGCGTTTTATCTGAAACCGGCAATTCTTTTAAAGCCAATTGTTTGCCCGATTCAGTAAAAGGCAAAGTGGCCGCATTTTGCGTTAAAAAAACTTGCGTTTGGGGTAAAGTCAAATAATGCACAAAAGCCGCTGCTGCCGATAAATCTTTTTTGGATTTTGCCGCACCTGCCCAAAGTGCCGCACCATGCGCCAATGTGAACCCGCGCATATTGTTTTTGTGGTGCGGCAAAGGCAAAAAATCCAATGCCACATGGCTGTTTTTTAAGGTGCCGTAAGCACTGGCATCGGAACTTAAAACCGCACATTTGCCGTTGTAAAATTCTCTTAAAGCATCGTTGCCAGCGCCATAAGACCAATAAAATTCAGCTTGTTGCCAAGTGCGCATCAAAGCAATATGCCGCAATTGATTGAGCGTGTTAATGCGCAACTGACCGCGCGCATCTATGGTGGATTCGCCAAGCAAAGCGCTGGTATTGTCCAAGTGAATCCACGCAGGCCACGTGCTGGTGTAAGGACAACGCACACCGGAATCTTGCAACAAGCCTAATAATTCTTGTAAATCTTGCCAAGTTTGCGGCGCTTGAAAGTTTTTCAACTTGGCTTTCAAAAACGATTCTTTATTCAAAAACAAAACCGGCGTGGAATAAAACAAAGGCAATGCCACCACATTGCCACGTTTGTCCAAATTGCCGTGTTTCAAAAACGGCAAAAGTTTAATGGACAATGGTTTTTTGGCGGCGGCCATCATTTTGTAAAGCGCTTGGTATTTTTTGGGATTCAAAAAAACCGCATCCGGCGCACTTAAAATATTCAAAACGCCCACATCATTGGGCGATTGAATGCGTTTTAATTGAATGTTGGTTTTGTTTTCAAGGTTATAAGTTGAAATTAAATTTTTAAAAATACGCTCTTCGTTAAAAGACAAATCATGCATGATTTCAAATGCAAAACCACTTTGGCAAAAAAACATTCCCAAATAAAATGCCCATTTTTTAAATTTCATCAACAACCTCTTTTACATAAAAAAAATTACAAAAAAATAAAAAATTTAAAAAAATTGAACGTTGACCGTGGATTTTTTTTGAATTTTTTTCAAAACAACAAAATCCACGGTCAACGTTTATTTTTTTTATTTTTGATTCAACACATTCAAAATGTTTTGGGTGATTTCTTCCAAATTGCCAACGCCATGCACTTTGTGCACTTTGGGCGCTTGCTTGTCTTGGCTTTGGTGCCATTGTTGGTAAAAATCAACCAAGGGCTTGGTTTGTTCGTGGTAAACCTGCAAACGTTTTTTTACGGTGGCTTCTTGGTCATCATCGCGGTGGATTAAATCTTCACCGGTGACATCGTCCTTGCCTGCCACTTTGGGCGGATTGTGCTTGATGTGGTAAGTTCTGCCAGAAGGCAAATGCACGCGCCTGCCGCTCATGCGTTCAATCACCGCTTCATCGGGCACGTCAATTTCCAACACATGCCACAATTCCACGTTTTGGTTTTTTAAGGCTTGGGCTTGCGCAATGGTGCGCGGAAAACCATCAAACAAATAACCATTTTGGCAATCTTTTTCTTTTAAACGTTCTTTGACCATTTGAATGATTAAATCATCGGGCACCAACGCACCAGAATCCATAAAAGTTTTGGCTTTTTTTCCTAATTCGGTTTGATTTTTAACATGGGCGCGCAACATATCACCAGTTGAAATTTGCGGGATATTAAATTGTTTGCAAATAAAAGCAGATTGTGTGCCTTTGCCAGCGCCGGGGGCACCTAATAAAATGAGTTTCATTGTTTAACTTTTCTCCGTTTATAAAAGTATGGCAATGATATTTAAAAAAACACAATAAAGCAAAATTTTACAAAATTTTGAAAAATTTTGATTTGCTTCATTTTTTTAAATTTTTTTTAAAATTTTTAATTTTTTAATTTTTTAATTTTTTTTAAATTTTTCTTATTTTTTATTTTTTTATTTTATTTTTACAACAGTTTTTCCACATCTTGATGGTGTTTTTCATTCCAATGATGGCGCCACCAAACCAAGCACATGAAAATACTGGTTAATAATCCAAAACAAGTGATAACCGCATAAATGGAAATATCATTTTGCAACATAAAAAAATAAACAATGGTCATCACCAAAATGGATAAATTTTCATTGAAATTTTGAACCGCAATAGAAGAGCCAGCCCCCATTAACATATGACCGCGGTGTTGCAAAAGCGCATTCATCGGCACAACAAAAAAACCCGATAAGGCACCGATTAAAATCAACAAACAAACCGAAAGCATTAAAGATTGCACAAAATTCATGGCTATAACCAAAAAACCAACCACAATGCCCAAAGGAATGACCAAAACAGATTTTTTTAAACTCACCCATTTGGCTGCCGCCACCGAACCTATTGCAATGCCAATAGCAACCACACCTTGCAATTTAGAAGATTGTGCCAAGCCCAAATTCAAAGCTTCATCAGCCCAATGAATCACAATAAATTGCAACACGGCGGCAGCACCCCAAAAAAGTGTGGTCACCGCCAAAGAGATTTGCCCCAAACGGTCTTTCCATAAGGCTTTTAAACATTGTGCAAAACAAGAAAGCGTCGTGCATGGATTCCAATTCATCGGCAAAATAGGGGCATGGGTTTTGGGCACAAAGCAATTAAACAAAGCCGCCAAAAAATACAAAAACCCAACCACAAACAAAGCAATATGCGTTGGAGAATCCGATAAACCCAAACCCAATTTTAAAATGGTATGTTGATAAGCAGAATCAATTAAAACACCGCCCAAAACCACGCCCAAAATAATGGCGGCCACCGTTAAACCTTCAATCCAGCCGTTGGCAATAACCAAAAGTTTGTGTTCCAAATATTCGGTTAAAATGCCGTATTTGGCAGGCGAATAAGCCGCTGCGCCCAAACCCACAATGGCATAAGCCACAATCGGATGAATGGCAAAAAGCATCAAAAAACAACCCACAATTTTAATGGCATTGCTGATGAACATCACGCGACCTTTGGGCATAGAATCAGCAAATGCGCCCACAAAAGCAGCCAAAAGAACATAAGAAATGGTGAAAAATGTTTTTAATAACGGTTCAAAAGCCGAAGGTGCGGCCAAATCGCGCAAAATGGCAATGGCAATAATTAAAAGCGCATTGTCTGCCAAAGCAGAAAAAAACTGCGCCGCCATAATGATATAAAAACCAAAAGGCATAGTTGCGTTAAAAGTAAAAAATGCGTATTTTGCCACGGTCAACGCCAAATTTTTTTGAAAATTAACAAAATGAATTCTTTTCGTCCTATTTCATTGCACATTGATGGCTGTGCTTTGCGCCATAATTTTGAAGTTGTAAAAAAAAATGTAGGAAAATCAAAGGTTTATGCAGTTATCAAAGCCAATGCTTATGGTTGCGATGATGCCTTTGTGTTGGATGTTTTGCATCCTTTTGCCGATGGTTTTGCCTTGTTGGAATTGCCGCGCGCTTTGTTTTTAAGAAAAAAAACAAACAAACCGCTTTTGCTTTTGGAAGGTGTTTTTGACAAAACCGAAGCCATTGAAGCGGCAAAAGCCAATATCACCATGCTTTGTCACAATTTGGAACAACTTTCTTGGGCAATGGATGCCGCCAAAAAAGTAGAACAAATTCAATTGGTTTTAAAATTCAATACCGGAATGAATCGTTTGGGTTTAACCTTAAAAACTTTGCCCAAAGCGCTTTCTTTCATTCAAAAAATTCCCAATGCCCATTGGATTTTAATGACGCATTTTGCCAAAGCCGATGAACCAAACGGCTGCAATGCGGCTTTGGCAACTTTTCAAACAATGCGCCATTTTGCCATTCAACACGTGCCGTTTTTAAAAAATGCGCCCGTTTCGCTTGCCAATTCTGCCGCCATTTTAAGCCAGCGCAATACGCATGCCCATATTGTGCGCCCGGGCATTATGCTTTATGGCGCATCGCCTTTTGGTGTCAAACCTTCGGCCAAATCTTTGGATTTAAAACCGGTTCTTTCTTTAAAAAGCAAAATCATCGCCATTCAACATTTGGAAAAGGGCGCGCAAGTTGGTTACGGCGGCAATTTTGTAGCGCCAGAAACCATGCCCATCGGCATTGTGGCTTGCGGTTACGCCGATGGTTATCCCAAAATTGCGCACCATGCGCCCGTTTTAATTGATCAGCAAAAAAGCCACACCATTGGAAACGTAGCCATGGATATGTTATGCGTGGATTTGCGCCAAATTGAAAAAGCGCAACTGGGCCAAGAAGTGGAATTGTTTGGCGAAACCATCTCTGCCGATGAAGTGGCACAATCGGCCAACACCATTGCGTATGAAATTTTTTGCGCCATTGCGCCACGTGTTCCCAGAATTTTTAAAAATTAAAAAAATCCACGGTCAACGTCAAATTATTTTGAAATTAAAAATAAAAAAATAATTTAAAAAAATAATTTAAAAAAAATTAAAAGTCGACCGTGGATTTTTTATTTTTTCAAAACAATCAAACTATTTAAACCCAATTCAAATAAAGTGTATTTTTCCAATTGCATATTTAATTTTTCTGCCAAACATTGTATGTCTTTTAAATTGTAATAATGGCAATGTTCTAAAATTTCTTCTTCGTTAATGATATGCAGTTGAAAAGCCAAAAATTCCAAAATGGGTTTGGCAAAAGGTGTTGGCGTGGTCATCACCAAAACGCCGTTGTTTTTTAAAATATTTTTGCATTCTTTTAAAAGCGGCAAAGGTTCTGGAATGTGCTCCAAAACCGCATTTAAAAAAATGGCATCGGCAAAATGCACATCCAAATTTAAAGATTGATTGGGTTGATGATGAAAAAGAAAAATGTTGTCACAAACCGCATTTTGAATGCGGAAATCAAAACCCAATCCTTTGGCAATGCGCGTTTTTTGTTGCATTAAAAAAGCAGCTTCTCGCCCGCAGCCAATATCCACCATTACGCCGCCTTGTGGCACGTATTTTTTTACTTTGTGGTAACGCCAAAAAGCAATCAGTTTGTCTAAAAAATTCCAATTTTTTCGAGGGGGGGGGTAACATTTTTCCACGGTCAGATTTTAATTTTTTTCAAAACTTCAAAAACATCACGCGACAAAGGCGCTTGTTCTAATTTTGCAAGGGCGGAATTTGCAAGATTTGCATGGCTAAATTTTTGAAAATCATCAAAAGAGCGCAACAAACGCGCAGCAACCGATGGATTTTTGTCGTTTAAACGCAAAATTTGCTCGGCAACAAAATCATATGCGCCAATTGTGCCGTGAAAATGCAATAAATTGGCAGCAAAAACACGAATCAATGCATAAACTTTATTAGGATTTTCCAAAGAAAAAGCCGAATGCCTGCTTAATTTTTGCACGTTTTCCAAACAATCTGCACCGCGCGATGCCGCTTGTGTGGCAAACCATTTGCACAGGATTAAATCATTGTTTTGGTGTTGTTGGTAAAATTTTTCCAAAGCAAAATGGCGTTGTTCAAAATGTGTTTTTAAATTGGCAAAACAATTTAAAGCCGCAACAGAATCTGTCATATTTTGCGCAGAATCAAAAGCAAGAGTGAGGCGTTGTAAATGTTCGCTTTTTTCCAATTCCACCAAAAATTGCAAAACTTTGTTTTTTAAAGCGCGTTCGCCATGATTTAAATTTTTTTGTTGGTTTAAATTTTCATAAACATCCACAAAATCATTTTCCAAAACAATGGCCATTTGTTGAATGATTTTTTCACGTTGTGCATGCAGTTGCACAATATCTATTTTTTCTTCTTTTTCAAATAAATTAACCAAATGCGCCAAACTGGGCAAAGTTAAAATTTCCGCCAAAAAACCAGCGGTATTGTTTGGATTATTTTTTTGATTGTTTTGCGTGTTTTGATTTGTATTCTTTTTAAAATAAGAAAGAAAATGGCGCAAGGTATTTAAAAAATCATCACTTAAAGTTTGATTTTCCAAAATATTTTTTTCAAAAAGCATTTGCGCGGCTTGAAATGCGGAAAAAGCATCATCTTCATTTTTTAAAATAAAAATGGCATCTTCAACACAAAAGGGCATTTTAATTTTAACTGGCGCACTAAAATTGCGCAAAAAAGACAAAATGGGTTTTTGTGAAATATTTTTAAATAAAAACGCCTGCGTTTGTTTTTGAAAATGCAAGGTTTTTTCTATTATTTTTTTGCCATTTTGTTCAAACAAAGCCACATTAATTGGCATTAAAACAGGATGCAAATTATGCGGATTATTTTGTTTTAAAAGCAAAGAAAAAGTTTTGTTCTCTTCATCAAATTGTGTTTCAAGCACAACTTCGGGCGTGCCAGGCGTTTCATACCAAGGCATAAAAGGTGAAAAATCAACATCAGAAACTTTTTGCATGGCAAAAATAAAATCTTCAATGGTGGCAGCCGTGCCATCAAAAAGACGAAAATATTCTTTTAAACCTTCTTTAAATTTTTCTTTTCCAATCAAGGTATAAATCATTCTTATGAGTTCAGCGCCTTTTTCATAAACGGTGGCCGTATAAAAATTGTTGATAGCCAAATAACTTTGTGGGCGCACCGGATGCGCCATAGGCGAAGAATCTTCGGGGAATTGCACGTTTTTCAACAAACGCACTTCTTTAATGCGCGACAAATGCACATCATGCACATCGCTGGAAAAAAGTTGTTCTCTAAAAACAGTCAACCCTTCTTTTAAAGAAAGTTGAAACCAATCGCGGCAAGTAATGCGATTGCCTGTCCAATTGTGAAAATACTCATGCGCAATCACATCATCCACATTTTCAATATCGGTATCGGTTGCGGTTTGTTCGCTTGCCAAAACAAACTTGGAATTAAAAATATTCAAACCTTTATTTTCCATAGCGCCCATATTGAAATCATCCACCGCCACAATGGAATAACGTTTTAAATCGCAAGACAAACCAAAGGTTTCTTCATCCCATTGCATGGCTTTTTGCAGTGCTTGCATGGCAATGTGACATTCGTTGATTTTGTTTTTTTCGGCATAAATATACAAATCAATGCCGCGATAAGAATCTTGTAAAACAGCCAAATCGGCAAAAACCATGGCAAACAAATAACAAGGTTTTTTAAAAGGATCCACCCAAAAAGCAAAATGTCTTTGGGAATTCAAATCACCAGAATTTTCCAAATTGCCGTTGGAGAGCAAAATAGGAAATTGTTTTTTATCGGCTTCTAGGCGCACAGAATAAAAACTCATCACATCGGGGCGATCCAAAAACCACGTAATTGCGCGAAAACTCTCGGCTTCGCATTGCGTCACATAACCATTTTTGCTTTTGTAAAAACCCAATAATTCGGTATTTTTTTGCGGATAAATTTCCACGCAAGTTTCAATTTCCGCTTGATTTTCAACAAATTCAATTTTTAAAATCAATTCATCCAACACTTCTTCAATTTCATAAGCAATGTTTTTTTGATTTTTTAAAACAGAAATGGTTTTTAAGTTTTTGCCATTTAATTTTAAAATTTTTTCTTCGTTGACCGTGGAAAAATTAAAATGGTTTGGATTTTTATAAACTTTTAATTTGGAATGAATGCGCGCATAATGTTCAAATAATTCTACATTCAAAAAAACTTCATCAATTAAAAAAGCGCTTGGCGTGTAATCTTTTAAATAAATTGGATTGGGTGTTTTCATTTTGATTTTAAAAATAAAAAAACAAATTTTTAAATGATTTTTAATCAAAAAAAGCCACAAATTTTGTGGCTTTTTTGATTAAAAAAAAATTTATTCCACTTTGGCTTTGGCACGCAAATCTTTGATGAGTTCATCCACCATTTCTTGTTGCGCACGCATTTCCAATTCTGGTTTCACGCGTTCAAAATCCGGAGGCGTTAAGGGGCGCGTATCTTCTAAGAAAATCACATGATAGCCAAAATCAGATTGCACCGGTTTTTGGGTGTAAGTGCCTTTTTTCAATTTGCCCAAAGCATCGGCAAAAGAAGGCACATAATTGCTGGCAGACGACCAACCCAAAGCACCGCCCATTTCTTTGGAACCCGGATCAAGCGAATATTTTTTGGCCAAATCGGCAAATTTTTCGCCTTTTTTAAGTTGTTCAATCACATTTTGGGCTTTGGCTTGGTCTTCTACCAAAATATGCAAAGCTTTGTATTCCGTTTTGCCCAAAGCTTGATTGAATTTTTTGTAATTGGCTTTTAATTTTTTTTCAGTAATGGGATGGGTTTTCACATAATCGGTTAAAAAAGCTTGAATAATCACCGCTTGTTTTGCCAATTCAATGCGCCCCAAAATGTCGGCGCTTTGGTCTATTTTTTTCTTTTGGGCTTCTTGCATCAACAATTCACGGCGAATCAATTCTTCACGGATGGCGTTTTTCAACTCCGGCGTTTCGGGCACGCCCGTGTTTTTTTGTTCATTCATAAAAGAATCATACAAAAGCGGTGAAATGCTTTTGCCATTGACCTTAATGGTTTGCGATAAAGCAGGAGCGCTGAGCAAAGCACTTGCCAAAAGAGCAACACAAAGTTTGGAAGGTTTAAACATGGAAAAATCCCTCAACAAGGTTAAAAATTTGCGCATTATACTTTATTTAAGATATTTGGCTAAAAAAATGCCTTGAATCATCACAAATAAAAACGTCAAACCCAATGCGCCGAACAGTTTAAAATTCACCCAAAAAGCCGTTGAAAAACAAAACGCTACCACGGCATTTAAAAGCGCCATGACCATAAAAAAACCAAACCATGCCCAATTTAATTTTTGCCAAATGGCAACGGGCAATTCCATTTGTTTGCCCAATAAATGTTTTAAAGGATTTTTTTTCAATACAATGCTGATTAAAAAAACAAAAGAAAACAACAAATAAAGAATGGAAGGTTTGGTTTTGATAAAAGCCGGATTTTGAAAAATAAGCGTTAAAACACCAAATAAAACCAACAACAAAAAACTAATCAACAACATTTTGCTGATTTTTTTCTGGGTGAAAAACAAATAAAAAATTTGCAACAACGTGCTCATAATCAAAGTGAAAGTGGCAATGAGAATGGGCGTTTGTTCGCTTAAAACGTGGGACAAACCCAAAAAATGCAAGAAATTTTCCGCTTCAAGTGGAAAATATTGTGCACTTTGAAAAGCCAGAAAAAATAAAATAAGCGGGATAAAATCAAAAAACATCGTGTTCAACTTCAAAAATAAAAAATTATAATCGTTTACCGTGGATTTTTTTTAAGAAAAAAATGTTCAAAAATCCTTATTCCGTTTTGGTCATTATTCACAATGAAATCAATGAAGTTTTGCTTTTGGAACGCGCGCAAAATGCACGTGGATTTTGGCAATCGGTGACCGGTTCTTTGGAAAAAAACGAAACCATTGTGCAATGCGCCAAACGCGAAGTTTTTGAAGAAACCGGCTTTGCTGCGCCTTTGAATCAGTTGAAATGCTGGCGACAAACCAATCGTTTTCGCATTTTTGAATGTTTTCAACAGCGTTATGCGCCGGGCGTGATTGAAAATACAGAATATGTTTTGAGTTTAAACATTGCGCAAAAAACGCCCATTGTGCTTAATCCCAAAGAACATTTGGCTTTTCAATGGTTGCCGTGGAATCAAGCGGGCAAAATGGTTTTTTCGCCTTCCAATCGCAATGCCATTATGTATTTGGGGAATTATCTTTTGCCCTTTGTATAATGTCGGTTTTTTTTGGCCTTTGTTGAATTATGTTTCCCACTTTATTTTTAGGCGCCGATGCTTACACGCCTTTTCGTTTAAAACAAAAAAACATCCAGCAAGCTCGCTTTTTGTATGCGGTTTGGCATCAGCAAACTTTGGATGAAAATGAAAAACATCGGCTTGAAGAGTTGTTAAACGCACAAGAATTTCAAAAATCCACGGTCAACGGAAAATTTTTTTTAATTTCGCCCAGAATTGGCACCATTTCGCCTTGGTCTTCTAAGGCCAGCGAAATTGCCCAAATTGCCGGATTATCCATTTTGCGCATTGAAAAATTGATTTTGATTCAACAAACCGATTTTGCGCCAAACTTTGACCCGATGACAGAAAGTCTTTTGGAAGATTTTGATTCCATTGGCGATTTGTTCAAAGAACATTGTGCCCCCACTTTTAAAATCATTGATATTTTAAAAAACGAAAACGCCTTAAATGAAGCCAATCAACAACTGGGTTTGGCTTTAAATGAAGCGGAAAAAAATTATTTAAAAACCATCTTTTTAGAAGAAAATCGCAATCCTACGGATGTGGAATTGATGATGTTTGCGCAAATGAATTCGGAACATTGTCGGCACAAAATTTTCAATGCCACATTTGAAATCGATGGCGTTTTGCAAGAAAACACGCTTTTTCAATGGATTAAAAAAACGCATGAAAACGCCAATGAAGGCACTGTTTTGGCTTATGCCGATAATGCGGCCATTTTAAAAGGCAAAAATATTCGGCGCCTTTATCCCAATTCCCAAAGGGATTACACCTTTTTTGAAGAAGAAACGCATTATTTAATCAAAGTGGAAACGCATAATCATCCAAGCGCCATTTCGCCTTTTGCGGGTGCGGCAACCGGTTCGGGCGGTGAAATTCGCGATGAAGGCGCAACCGGGCGCGGCTCCAAACCACTTGCAGGATTATGCGGTTTTAGCGTTTCCAATTTGAACTTGCCCAACTTTCCACAAGCTTGGGAAAATTTTCAACAAGCGCCAAAACGTTTGGCAAGTGCTTTGCAAATTATGATTGATGGCCCCATTGGTGCGGCTTCTTTTAACAATGAATTTGGCAGACCCAATTTGGCAGGCTACTTTCGCACCTATTTAGAAGAATTGCCCAACCAAAC
>JBNMHE010000054.1:0-11365 GCA_050872585.1 Rhodocyclales bacterium
AGTACCACGCGGCGGTTTGTTTTTTTGGCCAACAAACGCGGAAAATCGCGCCACATGGTGATGCACCCCAAACCTTCATGCAACAAAACAATGGGCGATTGATTGGCATTGCCGCTCCAAGTTTGCACTTCTAAATTTAAACCCAATACATTGATTTTATTGATTTTATTCATTTTGACTTTCCTCAAAAATTACAAAATAAATTTTAAAAAATAATCACAAAAAATCCACGGTCAACGGCCCATTTTTTTGAAAAATAAAAATGCCCGAGTTTCCTCGGGCATCTTTGGGGCAACATTAAACCACCCCTTGTTGGCGCATGGCATCTGCCACTTTCACAAAACCGGCAATGTTGGCACCATTGACATAGCTCATTTTGCCGCCATCTTTGCCGTATTCCAAACAGCTGGCGTGAATGGCTTGCATAATGCCTTTTAAACGAGCATCGACTTCTTCGCGGCTCCAAGACAAACGCAATGCGTTTTGACTCATCTCCAAACCCGAAGTTGCCACGCCGCCTGCATTGCTTGCTTTGCCCGGGGCATAAAGCACGCCTGCATTTTCAAACACACGCACGGCTTCCAAAGTGGAGGGCATATTCGCGCCTTCGGCAACACATTGCACGCCATTTTGCACGAGTTTTTCAGCGTCTTTGCCGTCCAACTCATTTTGGGTGGCGCAAGGCAGCGCAATATCCGCTTGGATATCCCAAGGACGTTTGCCTTCTAAAAATTGTGCACCCACGGCCTTGGCATATTCAGACACTCTGCCGCGTTTAACATTTTTGATTTCCAACAAGGTTGCCAATTTTTCAGGTGTAAAGCCGGCTTCATCCAACACGGTGCCAGAAGAATCAGAAACACTAATCACTTTGGCGCCCAACTGCATGGCTTTTTCAACGGCATATTGCGCCACATTGCCCGAACCAGAAACCAACACGCGTTTGCCATCAAACCCTAAACCTTTGGTTTTGAGCATTTCATCGGCGAAATAAACCACGCCGTAACCGGTGGCTTCGGGGCGAATTAAAGAACCGCCAAAACTCAAACCTTTGCCGGTGAAAACGCAATCGGCACGGTTGGCCAATTTTTTATACATTCCAGCAATAAAACCAACTTCTCTGCCGCCCACACCAATATCGCCAGCAGGCACGTCTGTATCAGACCCAACATGGCGGAAAAGCTCACTCACAAATGCTTGGCAAAAACGCATCACTTCGTTATCCGATTTGCCTTTGGGGTCAAAATCCGAGCCGCCTTTGCCACCGCCCATTGGCAGCGTGGTTAAAGCATTTTTGAAGGTTTGTTCAAAAGCCAAGAATTTTAAAATGGACAATGTCACGGACGGATGAAAGCGCAAACCGCCTTTGTATGGCCCGATGGCATTGCTGTGTTGAATGCGGTAACCGCGATTAACCTGCACTTGACCTTTGTCATCCACCCATGAAACGCGAAACATAATCACGCGTTCAGGTTCCACCAAACGTTCCAAAAGGCTTTGTTCGGCAAATTGTGGATTTTTGCTGATAAAAGGCCACAAGCTTTCCATAACTTCGGTGACCGCTTGCAAATATTCCGGTTGCCCGGGATTTTTGGCTTCCACGCCTTTGACGAAGTCGCCAACATTGCTGTATTTCACAACAATTCTCCTTTTTGAAAAATGAAACAAAACTTAAAAAACGGATTTTTTGCAAAATCCGTGCGTGATTGTAAAACTTTTTTTTTTGCGCTTTCACGCTTTTTTGAAAAGGTTTTTTGAATTGTTGTAAAAAAAAATTTAATTTTTTTTAACGCTTTTTGGTGCGTTTTTGGCAATGCGCGGCAATGCCTTTGATTTTGGTTTTTTCCAAAGTTTGCAGTGTTTTTTTGGACAAATCGCGCGGCAAATCCACCAAAGAATAATCGTCCAACAAAGTGATTTTGCCGATGTTTTTGCTGGACAAATTGCCTTCATTGGCAATGGCGCCCACAATATCTTTCACGGTGATGCCGTGCATTTTGCCCACTTCCAAGCGGTAACATTCTTTGTCTTCATCGTTAAAAACTTTGTTTTTTTGCATTTTGGTTGATTTTGGCGATTTTTCCACGGTCAACGCTTGTTTTTTTTCATTTTTTTCAAAATTTTCTTCTTTTAACAAACGCAAAGGGCGATTTTCCTGCGCCAAAAAAAGCAAAGCACTTGCCGTTTGCGTTAAATTTTCTGCATCGGTTAAATCGCTTAAATCACCTAACAAATTTTGAAAAAAGGACAAATCTTCTTGTTCAAGCACTTCTTGCACGCGTTTTTTAAAATCGCGCACGCGTTTTGAAACCACATCATCGCGGCTGGGCAAATGAAAGGCTTGAATTTTGGCACGCGTTGCGCGTTCAATGGTTTTGAGCATGCGCATTTCGCGCGGTGAAACAAACAAAATGGCATAACCGGCTCTGCCGGCTCTGCCGGTTCTGCCGATGCGGTGAACGTAGCTTTCAGAATCATAAGGAATATCGTAATTAATCACGTGGCTAATGCGCGCAACATCCAGCCCGCGCGCGGCAACGTCGGTGGCAATCACAATATCAAGTGCACCGTTTTTTAATTGTTCAATGGTGCGCTCGCGCATCATTTGATTCAAATCGCCATTTAACGCCGCTGCCGCAAAGCCGCGCGCTTGCAGTTTGTCTGCCAATTCCACGGTTTGGGTTTTGGTGCGAACAAAAATAATGGCGGCATCCAAATCTTCTTCCACTTCCAAAATGCGCGTTAAGGCATCCAGCTTGTGCAAGCCGCTGACTTGCCAAAAGCGTTGCGTAATGGCTTCCACTGTGGCGGTTTTAGATTTAATGCGAATTTCAACCGGTTCTTTTAAATAATTTTCTGCCACGCGGCGAATGGCTTGCGGCATTGTGGCGGAAAAAAGTGCCGTTTGGTGTGTATTGGGCAGATTTTCCAAAATCCATTCCACATCTTCAATAAAACCCATGCGCAGCATTTCATCGGCTTCATCCAAAACCGCCATTTTGATGTGTTTTAAATCCAAGGTGCCTTTTTTGATTAAATCAATCAAGCGTCCGGGTGTTGCCACCACAACGTGTGCGCCGCGTTGCAACTGCTTTAATTGCAAGGCATAACCTTGCCCTCCATAAATGGGCAACACTTGAAAACCGATTAAATCCCGCGCGTAACTTTGGAACGATTCAGACACTTGCAAAGCCAATTCGCGCGTGGGCGTTAAAACAATGGCTTGCGTTTTTTTTAAATTCAAATCTATTTTTTCCAAAATGGGCAAAGCAAAAGAGGCGGTTTTGCCGGTGCCGGTTTGCGCAATACCCAAAACATCGCGCCCTTGTAACAAAATTGGAATACATTTTTCTTGTATGGGTGATGGACTTTCAAAACCCAATTTGGACAAAGCATTGAGCAAACAATCATTCAAACCCAAGGACAAAAAAGACATTTCACAACCTCATTTTTAATTTTGAAATTTTTTTCAAGTTGACCGTGGATTTTTTGAAAAAATCCACGGTCAACGCACCATTTTTTTAAATAAAAATGCGCATTTTAAACGCACAAAGCAAATCCACCACCATGCGTTCTAAAATTGGTGGTTTGGCCTTGATAAAGCCGCGCGGCAAAATGCAAAACTTCGTTTTGGTAAACATAAGCGCGAATGTCGGCTTTCATAATTTGCATTTGATTGTCCACCCAAACTTCATGCGTTGAAGGTGCAACGAATTGCTGTGCCACATAATTGTTTTTTAAAATTTCTTCAAATACTTTTTTGGTGAGTTTGTCGCCCCGATAAACCGCTTTGGAACCAAAACCACAAAATGGTTTAAAGAAAAATTGTTTGCGTTTTTGCCAAAAATCTTCGGAATCCACTTTAAAAAGCGGCGGAATCATATTTTTTAAATGATTTTGTTGATTTTCATTTAAATTCCATTGTTCCCAATTTTTGGAATTGAATAAAATCAATAAATTATCTTTTTGTGCGGTTAAATGATAATGATAAGGTGAAGGTGTAAATAATGCTTTTTTTTCAATATACGCCTTTTTTAAAAGTGGAAAATGATTAAAATTAAAATCTGTTAAACGATTGTAAATTAAATCAATTTTTTGGTGATTTAAAACCAAAGAATCATTTGAAATTGAAAATTCAGAAGGATCGGCAATCCATGTTTGAATGCCTTTTTCTTCAAATAAATTTTGTGCCAATAAAAATTCTGGATACAAAAATTGTTCTTTGGGATTTTCATCCACAATGGCAATGGTTTTTAATGGTGGATTATTTTGATGGTTGTTTTGATGTAAATTAAATAATTGCCATTCTTGTTGAAAACTTGCAACAATTTTATCGGATAAACTTTGCGCTTGTTGATTTTTATTCAAACTTGATAACAAAGCGCAATTTAAAAAAGCACCGCCTGCATTGGTATTGATTTCAATGAGTTGCGGATATTCTTTTGTTAAATGAAAATCAAAAGCGGCCAAAACACCGTGCGTATTAAAATGAAAAGAATCATTTAAATTCAACATTTGTTGATAAAGCGGATGTTGAAAAACAACAAAACACGTTTGAATAAAATCCGTTATGGCTTTTTTGTTTTCCAAAGACAAATGCACATTGGCATTGGCAAAAAAATAAGGATAATTTTGGTAAGTTTTTAAAAAATCCACGGTCAACCTTTCTTTTTTTTGAAAAATTTAAATTTATTTTAAATTTAAAAATTGAATTTAATCTTCTTCTAATTGTTGTTGAATCATTTTCAGCATAGCCAACACATTTTGTTTGTTGTTTTTTTTGGATTCTGCCAAAGAAAGTTGCATTTCTTCAATAAAACGTGAAGGCGCATGGGCAACGCGTTCTTTTTTTTCTTTGCGCGTTTTCACAAAAGAGATACAAAGCGATTCTTTGGCGCGCGTGATGGCCACATACATCAAGCGGCGTTCTTCTTGAATGTCGGAATCTGGATGCGGCAAAATGCCTTCTTCTGCGCCCACCAAATAAACAACGGGATATTCCAAACCTTTTGCCGCGTGAATGGTAGAAAGTTGCACGGCATTTTCATTTTGCGCGTTGTTCTCCAAAGAAGAAAACAAAGAAATGCTTTGCACGCAATGGTTTAAACTTTGCGAGCCGGCTTTTTCGCTTAACCAATGCACAAAATCACACACATTGTGAAAACGCTCGGTTGCGGTTTTTTCGTCTTTGGTTTTCAAATAATGTTCGTAATGAATTTGTTTTAACAATTCCGGCAGCACAATGCCGGGAGGTTCTTTTTGTGCTCGCATAGAAAAATGTTGAATTAAATCAAAAAAAACACGCAAAGAATCGCTTGTTTTTTTGGAAAATTGCGCGTGGTTATTTAAAACCAAAGGCGCATGGAAAATATCTTTTAAGGCTTTGAAAAAAGAACAATTTTTTTCTCCAGCCCATTGTCCCAAAGTTTTTAAAGTGATATGCCCCAAACCGCGATTGGGCACATTGGCCGCGCGAATAAACGCCGGATCATCATCGGAATTCAAAAATAAGCGCAAATACGCCGCCAAATCTTTGATTTCTGTTTTTTCAAAAAAAGATTGTCCACCCGATAAAACATAAGGAATTTGGCGCGTGCGCAAGGCTTGTTCAAATGGTTTTGCCAAATGATTGGAACGATACAAAATGGCAAAATCACGCCAAGACCGATTGTGGATGTTGTGTTGATGAATTAACAAACGAATGACATTTTGGGCTTCTTTTTCAATATCGTCATAATGTTTGACTTCAATGGCATTGCCTTTGCCCAGCTGTGACCATAATTTTTTAGAAAAAAAAGTGTCGTGGGTATTGTTTTGAATCAAACAATTTGCCGCATTCAAAATGGTGGAAGTTGAGCGGTAATTTTGTTCCAATTTAATCAAGGTTAAAGTGGGAAAATCTTCTTGCAAACGTTTTAAATTTTCAATATCGGCACCGCGCCAAGCGTAAATAGATTGGTCATTGTCGCCAACCACGGTAAACATTTTGTTTTTTTCAATTAAAGAATGAAACAATTGGTATTGTGCGCGGTTGGTATCTTGGTATTCATCCACCAGCAAATAAGCAATGCGTTTTTGCCATTTTTCCAAAACAACAGGATGATTTTGAAACAAAAGAATACTTTGTAAAATCAAATCATCAAAATCCATTGCTTGATAAGATTTCAATGCTTTTTGGTAAGCATTAAAAATAGGAATGCTTTTTTTTTCAAAGTCATTTTCTGGTTGAAGGGCAAAAGGCGAACAAAAAGCATTTTTCCAAATGGAAATTTTATTTTGCAAAAAATAGCATTCCGCGGGTTTCAAACGCGGCGCCAAGTCTTTGAGCAAATCCAAAGAATCTTTGGAATCAAAAATAGAAAAATGCGTTTTGTAACCCAAATGCTTGCCGTCTTCTCTTAGAATGCGAAGCCCCAAAGAATGAAAAGTAGAAATGGGTAATTCCTCTGCTTTTTTGCCTAAACTTTTTTTCAACCGCACACGCATTTCTTCGGCGGCTTTGTTGGTGAACGTTAAAGCCATTACATTTTGAGGAGAAAATTGTTGGCGTTGAATTAACCATTCTATTTTTTGGGTAATCACGCGTGTTTTGCCAGAGCCTGCGCCTGCCAAAACCAACAATGGTGTTTGAATGTGTTTTAAAGCTGCTTCTTGCGCCGCATTTAATTGCATGAGCCTTCTCCGCAAACGGGGCATTGTTTGTCTTTTTGCAAAACCGAACGATGAAAACGCATGGTTTGTAAATCCACATTCATCAAAAAAGGTGGTGTTTCCAACTGCAACAACATTTTTAAAATCAAGGCGGCTTGCAAGCTTCCCATCACCCCCACCAAAGGGGCAAAAACGCCCGATGTGGCGCAAGATTCATGGTCGCTGTTTGCATTTTCTGGAAACAAACAAGCATAACAAGGCATATTTTGTTGTTGAAAATCAAGCGCCAATAATTGTCCACCCCAACGAATGGCCGAAGAAGAAACCAGCATTTTGTTGTTTTCAAGTGCCAAACGATTGAGCAAATAACGCGTTTGAAAATTATCACTGCAATCGGCAATCAGTTGGCAATTGTGCAAAAGTGGTGCGGCATTTTCAAAAGATATTTTTTCTTTAAAAATTTGAAAATCGCCCAAAGGATTGATTTTTTTCAAACTTTTTTGGGCAGAATCGGCTTTGTTTTGTTTTAAAGAATCCATATTGTGCACAATTTGGCGTTGCAAATTGCTCAAATCTACGGTGTCAAAATCCACCAAATTCAAGGCAAGGCCAGAAGATGCCAAATAAAGCGCAACAGCCGAACCCAAACCACCCAAACCGACCAACAAAATGCGCGATTGGGCTAATTTTTCTTGCCCATCAAAGCCAATTTCATCCAACAAAATGTGGCGAGAATAACGCAATAAGCATTCATCATTCATTTTTTGAAAATTTTTTGAGGTTGACCGTGGATTTCTTATTTTTTTTCTTCTTCTTTTTCTTTTAATTGTTTAAAAGGATGA
Source organism: Rhodocyclales bacterium (assembly GCA_050872585.1). Taxonomy (GTDB): domain Bacteria; phylum Pseudomonadota; class Gammaproteobacteria; order Burkholderiales; family Rhodocyclaceae; genus SFHR01. The sequence continues at coordinate 7,494 of JBNMHE010000054.1, forward strand.
TTTTCCAAAAAACGAACCGCTTCCAATTCCGTTTGAATCAAAGGCATAGGCGGCAGGCTTTTTAAAATAAAATCACGGTAATTTTTGCTTAAAAAACGATTATCGCCAATCATCAAAATGCCATAATCGCTCTCCGAACGGATCAATCGGCCTGCACCTTGTTTTAAAATCATCGCCGCTTGCGGAAGTTGGTAATTCATAAATGCCGATTTTGCTTGATTGTTTAAATAATCCATTTTGGCACGCACAACGGGATCACCCAATGCGGCAAAAGGCAGTTTGTCAATAATGACCAAAGAAAGCGCTGAGCCGGGCACATCCACGCCTTCCCAAAATGTGCGCGTGGCCACCAAAATGGCTTTGCCATGTTCTTGAAAGCGTTTTAATAATTCTGATGGCGCGGCTTGGTGTTGTTTTAAAAGCAAAAATTGCGGGTATTTTTCCATCACCGATTCCAAAATGGCGTGCATTTCATCGCACGATTTGTTGGTGGTGGATAAAATAAAAATACCGCCGGGACTTCTTAACATCAAGCGCCATGCTGCGCGCAATACTTCGCGCGAATGACCTTCTTCATTGGGAGAAGAGGATAGAAATGGCACATAAAGTCTGGCATTTTGTTCATAAGCAAATGGGCTGGCAAAAGAACATTGGGCCTGCCCTTGTAGATTTAACAGCGCGCAAAAATGCGAAAAATTGCCGCCTACCGATAGGGTTGCCGAAGTCAAAACAAAAGCTTTTTCTTCATTTAAAAATTGTTTTTGAAACAAATTGCCAATTTCCAAAGGCATATTCACCAGCGAAACGGAATTGTTTTTAACGCGCGAAACAAAACGCACGCGATTTTCTTTGTGTTCCAAAAAAATTTGCGCCGCTTCTGTTTGTTCAAGCAGTGCCGAATAAACATTGTCGTATTGTTGTTTAATGGGGGCAGGCAAGGCGTTTAATTCATCTTGATTTTGAGGCAATTTTTCAACAAATTGCCGCGTTTTTTGCGCCAAATCTTGGCATAAAGGTTCAAACTTGGGATGGATGGCACATTCTGCCCAAGCCAACTTGTTGCTGTTGTTTTGTGGTAAATTTTGCGATAAAGACTCCACAATTAAAGTGATTTTTGTAATTTCCTTATTCCATTCTTTGTATTGCGGTAGTTGGTGCATGGATTGCAACAAACTTAGCAAATGAATGAGTTTGGCAAAATCCACCACATAAGAAAAAAATTGCGCGGCCACATCCGGCACGTGGTGTGCTTCATCAAAAATGATCACTTCGGCATTTTTGAAAATAGATGTTTTGCTTAAATAAGAAAAAAACAAATGGTGATTGACCACCAAAACATCGGATTCTTCGGCTTTTTTGCGTGCTTTGAAAAAATAACAATCTTCAAAATGAGGACATTTTTCACGCAAACAAGTTTCGGCTTGCACATTGATTTTTTTCCAAAAATCCAAAGGCATTTTGGGAAAATCGGCATACTCGCCGGAAAAGAATGTTTGTTCTTCCAAAATTTGCGCAATTTTTTGATGCAGTTTTTGATGCCAAAAATCCACTTCGGCTTGGCCAAAACGCTCCAAACACAAATAATTGTCTCTGCCTTTTAAAAGCGCCATTTTGGCGTTGGTGTTTAAAACTTGACGCAACAAAGGCAAATCTTTTTCAAAAATTTGGTTTTGTAAAACTTTGGTATAGGTTGAAACAATGGTTTTTTTACCCGATTTTAAAGATGGCACCAAATAGCCCCAAGTTTTGCCAATGCCTGTTCCGGCTTCGGCAACCAAAACGCCAGAATCAACAATGGCTTCTTCTACACTTTCTGCCAAGGCAATTTGATTTTCTCGCACAGTGTATTTGGGCAAATGTTGATGCAGCGTGCCGTTTTCTTTAAAAATTTCGCGCATATTGAAAAAAAAATAAAAAAATCCACGGTCAACGTTTTATTTTTTTTATTGGAACGATGCCGTTTCTACTAAAATAAAACCAACGGCAAACAAGAGGAAAAAGAATGCAAACAATTGATTTTGGCGGAGAGAGGGGGATTCGAACCCCCGTGCCAAGTTTCCTTGACCATCCGATTTCGAGTCGGCGCCGTTATGACCGCTTCGGTATCTCTCCAAAAAATCGCAGTATTTTAACACAAGGAATTGTGCTTTTTCTTTTTTTTATTTTAACGGCATGCGCGCCAGAATTTCGTCAGGAAAATTCCAAAAATCAAGAAAATCAAGAAAAAAAAGAAGAGTTGGTGGTGCTGATGCGCCCAGATATTTTAAGTTACCTTCAAGATGAAGAAGGCAATATTTCCGGTTTTGATGCCGATTTTATGCAAAGCTTTGCTGATTTTATTCATCGGCAAATTCGTTTTTTGGTGGTCGGGCACGAACATTTGGAAGATTTTTTAAAAGATGGCGATTTTCACATTGCGGCATCTTGGCTTAGTCCTTCTTTTGCGCAAGACAAAAACAACAGTCAAGCCATTTTTTTAACCCAAGATATTTTGCTTTTGCATGAAGATTCTCCCGATATTCAAAATGTGAATGAGTTAAACGGTCAAACACTTTATGTGATGGCTGGTTCGCGTCAAGCGCAAACAGCACGCCGCTTAAAAGAAAATTTAAACATTGAAGTGGTGGAATTTATGCAAGGCGATTTGTTGGATTTGGCTGATTTAATCGCACAAAACAAAGTGCATTACGCCATTGTGGATGAAAAAATGACAGATTTGTTGCGCCAATACTTTCCGCAACTGAAAACCGGCATTATGTTGAGTGAAGCCGCGCCCATTGTGTTTGTTTTTCACCCACAAACACCTGATTCCATTAAAAATGCGTTGAATGATTTTTTAAAACAATCGCGCCAAAATGGCTTTTTGGCGCAATTGGAAGAGCGCTATTTGGGACATGCGCAACGTTTGAATACGCACGATGTTGCCAAATTTTTGCATTCTGTGGAAACCATTTTGCCGCGTTATCGTGCTTATTTTGAAGAAGCCGCCCAACAAAACAATTTGGATTGGCAATTGTTGGCGGCGCTGGCTTATCAAGAATCGCAATGGAATCCTTTTGCCACAAGCTATACGCAAGTGCGCGGAATGATGATGTTAACCGAATCAACCGCGGCGGCTTTAAAAGTTAAAGATCGCTTAAATGCGCGTGAAAGCATTTTGGCAGGCGCAAAATATCTGAATCAATTAAAAAATCGCTTGCCTGCTGAAATTGAAGAACCTGACCGCACTTATTTGGCGCTTTCTTCTTATAACCTTGGCTTTGGTGCGCTTTCCGCTGGAAGACGTTTGGCAAAATCAATGAATGAAAATCCCAATCAATGGCAATCGATGAAAAAAATTTTGCCGCTTTTGGCGCGCCCACTTTATGCCAAACAAGCTGGCATTACACGCGCACGCGGCGGCGAAGCGGTCATTTTGGTCGACAATGTGCGTGTGTTTTTGGATTTGCTCAATCGCGCATTGGAGCAAAAACAGCCCAAAAAATGGTTGGATGATCCTTTAAAACAAACCGAAAAAACGCACAACATTGCCCAAGAATTGGCCAAAATCAAAGCCGAAGATGATGCGTTGGAGCGCGCTTTTTCACGTTTGGTGCCTTAATGAAAGGATGAAAAATAAAAAAATCCACGGTCAACAAAAAATTTTTTTTGAAAATTTTCAAAAAAATGAAGCGTTGACCGTGGATTTTTTTAATTCAAACAACGCCGTGGAAAACGGCGTTGTTTGAATTAAAAAAAAATTATTTCAAATTCTCCAAATACGCGGCGGCATCCAATGCCGCCATACAACCCGAAGCCGCGGAAGTGCAAGCTTGTTGGTAATGCGAATCTTGCACATCGCCCGCGGCAAAAACGCCCGCAATGTTGGTGGC
>JBNMHE010000055.1:0-11214 GCA_050872585.1 Rhodocyclales bacterium
ACCGATTGATGATGGCAATTATTTATTTTTATTGGATGAAAAAAACGAGTTTTTAAAAAAAGAACCCAAAGCGGAAAAATTTTTCCGCACGTGGTTGGGCGCAACTGAATTTATCAATAATAAAAAACGTTTTGTTTTGTGGCTTGGGGACGCACAACCTAACGAATTAAAACAAATGCCGCTTGTTTTGGAAAGAATTAAAAAAGTGCGGGAATACCGTTTAAAAAGCACAAGTGAAGGCACAAGAAAACTTGCCGAAAAGCCGACTCGTTTTCACATAGAAAATATGCCAAAAGAAAATTATCTTTTAATTCCCAGCACATCCAGCGAAACAAGGCTTTATGTTCCCATCGGCTTTATGCCGCCCGAAGTGATTGCCAGCAACGCAAATTTAATTATCCCCAACGCCACGCTTTACCATTTTGGCGTTTTAACCTCCATTGTTCACAATGCGTGGATGCGTGCCGTTTGCGGCAGGTTAGAAATGCGTTACAACTATTCCAACACCATTGTTTACAACAACTTCATTTGGCCAAGCGCCAACGAACAAGAGCAAAGCCAATTAAGCGCTTTGGCGCAAAACATTTTAAATGTCAGGGCAAAATTCCCCAACGCTTCTTTGGCGGATTTATACAACCCTTTGACCATGCCCGCCGAATTGTTAAAAGCACACCAACAAAACGATGCCTTTGTTTTAAAACTCTATGGCTTCAAACCCAAAATCAAAGAAAATGAAATCGTGGCGCACCTGTTCCAACTCTACGCCCAAAAAACCAAAGAAGAATGAAAAGGCAAAGGTTTTGTTTTTTGATTAAAAAAGCTACAATGCCAAAGAATACCGACCGAAAAAAGGCTGCATGAAGTTTTGGATAAAATCCAAACGCCTTTGAGTAGGTCATTTTTTTGTCTTTAAAATCAAAACACAATGAAAATTGCAATTTTGTTGGACGGCGCTTTTGTGCGCAAAAAATTTAAAAAAATGTATCGGCGAAATATCCAAGCGGAAGATGTGCAACTTTTGTCCCAAAACATTTTAAAACGCTTGAATATCAACCCAAATGATTCTTATCGTGTTTATTTTTACGATTGCTTGCCGTGCGAAGAAAAATCGTCTTTGCCTATTTCCAACCGTGCTTTTAACTTTAAGCAAACACCACAATTTGCGCAAAACACCCAACTTTTAAAAAACATTGAAAAATTGCCATTTTTTGCTTTGCGCACAGGACAACTTTCTTTTTGCGGATGGCGTTTGAAAAAACAATCTTACAAAAAACAAGAAACTTACACCGATGATGATTTTGAACCCGAACTGCAACAAAAAGGTGTGGACATTAAAATTGGTTTGGATATGGCATGGGCAAGTTACAACAACATTACCGAAAAAATTGTTTTGCTCACTGCTGATTCTGATTTTATCCCTGCCATCAAAACCGCTCGGCGTTGTGGCATTTTTGTTTATTTATTCACTTTAAAACACACGGTGAAAATCGGCTTAATTGAAAATACCGATTTTTTTATCACCGAAGACATCCAAACCCTTTTGAACAATTAAAAAAATCCACGGTCAACAGAATATTTTTTTGAAAATTTTTGCACGTTCACCGTGGATTTTTGTCGTTAAAATAAAACAAATAAACAAGGAGAAAAAAATGTCCGCTTTGTTGCCCGCAGAATGCTCACAAGAAGAATCCATGTTGGATGAAGCTTATGCCCGCTATGCCCAAATTTTAAACAAACCCAAAAATCTTTTAATCTCCGAAGCCTTGCAAGCCTATTTGGAAGAATTGCAAGATGCCAGCATTTTTTTAAAAGGTAGACAAAAACGCTTATCCGGCGAAAAAGGTTTTTCAATGGAAGAAATCAAAAAAATTCACCATTTATGAACCTTCAATTTTCCAATCTTGCCCAAAAACAATTCGCCAATTTGGACAAAAGTATTCAAAAACGCATTTTTTCTTATTTGCAAAATGTGGCGCAATTAGAAAATCCACGTTTGCGGGGCGAACCAATGCGTTGGGATTGGGCTGGGGCGTGGCGCTACCGCGTTGGCAGTTACCGCATTATTTGTGAAATCACCGATGATGAAAATTTAATTTGGATTATTGAAATCGCCCATCGCCGCAAAGTTTACAACTAAATCAAAAAATCCACGGTGAACGTTTTATTTTTTTTATTTTTCAAAAAAATAAAACGTTGACCGTGGAAAAAATGTTTTTTTAATTTTTAAATTTTTTATTTAAAAAAACTATTTTAATTTGCCGTGGCAATGTTTGTATTTTTTGCCCGAACCACACGGACAAGGCGCATTTCTTCCGGGAATATCTTCGGCACGATAAGGTTGCGCTTTGGCTTGCGATTCATTTTGCGTCTGCTGCAAATCATCTTGTTCTTCAAAAGAATCGTGATGGTATTGCACATTGTGCACTTTGCTGGGCGCAGAATCTTCCACATTATCGGATTGCGCCAACTGCACGGTGAATGTAATTTTGGTGACTTCTCGCCGCACCGAATCCAGCAACAATTCAAACAAAGCAAAGGCTTCCTTTTTGTATTCCTGCTTGGGATTTTTTTGCGCATAACCACGCAAATGAATGCCTTGGCGCAAATGATCCATCGCCGCCAAATGCTCGCGCCAGTGCGCATCCAAACTTTGCAACATCACATTGCGTTCAAAAGAATGGAACAAATTGCCCACCATCGCCACTTTTTCGTTGTAAGAAGAATCGGCTTGCTGAATAATGCGCGCCAAAATGTCTTCATCGGACAAAGCCGCTTCGTTTTGCACCCACAAGGCAATGGGCAAATCCAACAACAATTCGCTTTTTAATGCCGCTTCCAACTTGTCAATTTCCCATTGTTCTTCCACGCTGTTTTCCGGCACAAATCGGCGGAAAATCTCAGCAAGCACACTGTGGCGCATGGCCGTAATGGTTTGCGCAATATCGGTGCTTTCCAACAATTCATTGCGTTGTTGGTAAATCACGCGGCGCTGGTCGTTTGCCACATCATCGTATTCCAACAACTGCTTGCGAATATCAAAATTGCGCCCTTCCACCTTGCGCTGGGCAGATTCCAAAGAACGCGTGACCAACGGATGCTCAATGGCTTCACCTTCGGGCATTTTTAAGCGCTCCATAATGACGCGCAACCTGTCCCCCGCAAAAATGCGCAAAAGCGGGTCGTCTAATGACAAATAAAACCGCGAAGAACCAGAATCGCCTTGGCGGCCAGAGCGCCCGCGCAGTTGGTTATCAATGCGGCGCGACTCATGCCGTTCTGAGCCGATAATATGTAAACCGCCTGCCGCAAGCACTTGGTCGTGGTCGGCTTGCCATTGTTGGCGGATAGCGGCAATTTGTTGTTCCTTTTCGCTTGCGCAAAGTTGCGTGTTTTGTTCCAAAACCTCAATGTCTTTGGCAATATTGCCGCCCAAAACAATATCGGTTCCGCGCCCTGCCATATTGGTGGCGATGGTAATTTCTCCCGGGCGGCCGGCGTTGGCCACAATTTCCGCCTCGTGCGCGTGTTGTTTGGCATTCAACACGTGGTGCGCCAATTTTTCTTTGTTCAAAAGGTTGGAGAGCAATTCGGAATTTTCAATGGAAGTGGTGCCCACCAAAACCGGTTGCCCTTTTTGATGGCATTGGCGGATATCTTCAATAATGGCGCGGTATTTTTCATTGGCAGTTTTGAAAATCAAATCGTTGTAATCTTTGCGCGCCATAGGCAAATTGGTTGGAATGACCACGGTTTCCAAACCATAAATTTGTTGAAATTCATAAGCTTCGGTATCCGCCGTGCCCGTCATTCCAGAGAGGCGTTGATACATACGAAAATAATTTTGAAAAGTAATGGATGCCAGCGTTTGATTTTCCGCTTGAATGGCAACGCCTTCTTTGGCTTCCACCGCTTGATGCAAGCCATCCGACCAGCGGCGCCCACTCATCAAACGCCCAGTGAATTCATCCACAATAATCACTTCGCCATTTTGCACCACATATTCTTGGTCTTTGTGAAAAAGCGTTAAAGCGCGCAAAGCCGCATTCAAATGGTGCATTAAGATAATGTGCGCGCTGTCGTAAAGCGAGGCGCCTTCTTCAATCAAACCCATTTTTGCCAAAATTTGTTCGGCGTGTTCATAACCTGCTTCCAGCAAATGCACTTGATGCGCTTTTTCATCCACCCAATAATCGCCCTCAGCGTTTTCATCTTTGGCGCGGATGAGTTGCGGCGCAACATCTTTCATTTTGAGATACAAATCGGTTTTGTCATCGGCTTGACCGGAGATAATCAAAGGCGTGCGCGCTTCATCAATTAAAATGGAATCCACTTCATCCACAATGGCAAAATTCAAACCCCGCTGCACGCGCTCGGATACGTCATAAACCATATTGTCGCGCAGATAATCAAAGCCAAATTCGTTGTTGGTGCCGTAAGTAATATCGCAAGCATAAGCGGCTTGTTTTTCTTCATGCGGCATTTGGGACAAATTCACCCCCACGGTCAAACCCAAAAAATTGTGAATTTTGCCCATCCACGCGGCATCGCGGCTGGCAAGATAATCGTTGACGGTAATAATATGCACGCCCTTGCCCGTTAAGGCGTTCAAATAAGCGGGCAACGTTGCCACAAGCGTTTTGCCTTCGCCGGTGCGCATTTCGGCAATTTTGCCGTAATGCAAAACCATTCCGCCAATTAACTGCACATCAAAATGGCGCATGCCCAAAACGCGGCGGCTTGCTTCGCGCACAACGGCAAAGGCTTCGGGCAAAAGTGCGTCCAATTCTTCGCCATTTTGCAAGCGTTCTTTGAATTGTTGGGTTTTGGCTTTCAAAGCCGCATCATCCAATGCTTGAATGGATTCTTCTAATGCATTAATTTTTTTAACAACTTGACGATATTGCCGCACCAAACGTTCATTGCGCGAACCAAAAATTTTGGTTAAAAATCCTGTAATCATCTTTTCAAAAGGCAAAATAAAAATGGGCGCATTTTAACACGCGCACCGCTTGAAAATTTTTTACATTGTTGGGGATTGGTTTTTTTGAAAAAATTTTGCGTTGACCGTGGATTTTTTTTATTCCCAAAAAGAATGCGCAAAATAAACTTGTGCCAAAATCCACATAAACGGCACAATCAACCACAAACACAAAAAGAACACCACGTTTTCAGGGTGTTGGAAAAATTTTTCCAGCAAGGCGCGATTAAACAACACAAATTGCGCCAACAACAAAAACGAAACCATGGCAAAAATGCGCGAATGATCCAATGCCAGCAACAAAACCAAAAAGCAACACAACAAGCCCAAAGCAAAAATTTTGCCGTATTGCTCTTTGAAAATAATCCACAAAGCAACCAGCCAAGAAGTTCCCAATGCGGCATAAACACTCAAATGCATGCGCGAAAAAAACATTTTGATTAACCACAAAGTGTTGTCTTTAACAAAGTTCATACGGTTGGAATAAACCGCAATTTCAAAATGTTTAATCCAATAAAGCAAAAGTTGTTTGCCAAGAAAAACCCCCAATAACAAAACCAAAGCAAAACCAATGGAAAAAACAAAATTGTGTTTGTTTTGGCAATCCACAACATGCAACAACACATTGCACAAAAGCAAAATGCCGCTTGCCAATGCCACTTTTTCAAAATCTTGTAAGCCCAGCAAAATGCCAATGAGCAAAACCACCATGCTTTTTTGATGAAAAAACAAAGCCAACATCATCAAAAAAAGCGTTAAGGAATCGGAACCGACCCAAAAATAAACTGTGGAGGAAGCCGGCAATGCGGCAAAAATAATCAACGAAATGCGCGCCAAAGAATCGGGCAACCACAAAAAAGCCGTGCGCGCAAATAAAAAAGTAAATAAAAAAGCAAAAACCAAATGAAAATAAAAAAATGCTTTTGGGGAAGACAAGCCCAAACACCACATTAAAAACGGCGAAAGATAAGTTGAAAAAAGATAATGTTTGTCGCCATCAAAAGGATTAACAAACGGATTGGCCGCCATTGCCGCTTTTTGTTCCAACAAAGAAGATTCGCCAATGCCGCATTTGAAAATGATTAAAACAAGCACGCAACCAACAAAAAACAAGCGCGGCGAATGAAAAATCCAACAAGACAAGCGCGATATCAAAGGCATTGAAGACATTGGATTTTCTTTAAAAAAAACACAAAAAAATTTTAAAATTTTTTGGGCGTTGACCGTGGATTTTTTGATTTTTTAATTTTTTTGAAGTTTTTGATTTTTTTGAAATGTTGAATTTTGATTGTTTAAAAATTGTTTTAAAAACAAAAAATTTGGTGGTGATGGGCAGACTTGAACTGCCGACCTATGGGTTATGAATCCATCGCTCTAACCACCTGAGCTACATCACCTTGAAAAAAAGAAGCGAATCGTAAAAAGAAAATGCTTTTTGGTCAAGTATAATGCTTTGCCGTTTGAAAAGGATTTGTTTATGAACTTGTTGATTCGCACTTTTGGCTGCCAAATGAATGAATACGATTCTGACAAAATGGCAGCACTTTTGAAAAAATCGCACCAAGTCCAAATGGTGAACCATGCTGAAAAAGCCGATTTGATTATTCTCAATACGTGTTCGGTGCGTGAAAAAGCGCAAGAAAAAGTATTTCACGAGTTGGGGCGAATCAAACATTTAAAAGAAAAAAATCCCCAACTTTTAATTGCAGTTGGCGGTTGTGTTGCCGCGCAAGAAGGCGATTCCATTATCAAACGCGCGCCGTTTGTGGATATTGTTTTTGGTCCGCAAACTTTGCACCGTTTGCCCAATTTAATTGAAGAGCGCTTAAAAACCAAAAAAGCGGCGGTGGATGTTTCTTTTCCAGAAATTGAAAAATTTGATTCTTTGCCACAAAACGAAAATGCAAAAGGTTCGGCATTTGTTTCCATTATGGAAGGTTGCTCCAAGTTTTGCACTTATTGCATTGTGCCTTTTACCAGAGGCGATGAAATCTCGCGCCCTTTTGACGATGTGATGCAAGAAGTGGAAAACTTGGCACAACAAGGTGTGAAAGAAATCAATTTGTTGGGGCAAAACGTCAATGGTTATTGCGGAGAATTAAACGGTGAACAAGTGGATTTGGCTTTTTTAATTGAACAAATTGCGCACAACCCCAAAATTGAACGCATTCGCTACACCACTTCGCACCCAACGCATATGACTTTGCGCTTAATTGAAACTTACGCCAAAGTGCCCAAATTGGCTTCGCACTTGCATTTGCCACTTCAAGCAGGTTCAGACCGCATTTTAGCGGCAATGAAGCGCGGTTATACGTTTTTGGAATACAAATCCATTATTCATAAATTGCGCAAAGTGCGCCCCAACATTTCTATTTCAAGCGATTTTATTGTGGGTTTTCCCGGTGAAACCGATGAAGATTTTGAAAAAACACGCAATGCCATTGCCGAAATTGGTTTTGATGCATCGTTTTCTTTTATTTTTAGCCCGCGACCGGGCACGCCAGCCGCAGATTTTAAAGATGAAACGCCTTTTGCCGAAAAATCCAAACGCTTAGCCATTGTTCAAAAAATGTTGGAAAACCATGCGCAAAAAATCAGCGCACAAATGGTGGGCAACATTGAACGCGTTTTGGTGGAAGGCATTTCCAAAAAAAACCAAACGGAATTAAAAGCCCGAACGCAAAACAACCGCGTGGTGAATTTTTTTGTGCCAGAAAATCAACATCATCGTTTTTTAAATCAAATGGTCAATGTCAAAATTACACAGGCTTTGCCGCATAGTTTAAAAGGTGAATTGATTTTAAAAAATTAAACTCTCAAGCCAAGAAAGCCAAACGTGAATCTTCATTTTCATTTAAAACCGGAAAATGCCGCACAACTTTCACAACTTTGCGGCGTTTTGGACGAAAACATTCACACCATTGCGCGTTTTTTTGAAGTAAGCATCAAACGGCGCGGCGCTTTTTTTGAAATCAACGGCGCGCATGCCCAGCAAGCCCAAAATGCCTTGGTGTTTTTTTATGAAAATTTAAACGCGCTGGACAATATCGGTTTTCACTTGCAAACCTTTTCTTATTCTTCGGCAAAGCCTGCTTTTTTGTTTAAGAAAAAACAAATCAGCGGCAAAAGCGCCCAGCAAACATCTTATTTGAACGCCATTGCGCACAACGATTTAACCTTTGGCATTGGGCCGGCTGGCACCGGCAAAACTTATTTGGCCGTGGCTGCCGCCGTCAATGCGTTGGAATTAAACGAAGTAGAGCGCTTGATTTTAACGCGCCCAGCCGTAGAAGCAGGCGAGCGTTTGGGATTTTTACCCGGCGATTTAACCCAAAAAGTAGATCCGTATTTGCGCCCATTGTGGGATGCTTTGCATGATTTTTTGGGACAAGAAAAAGTCAATCGCCTCTTTGAAAAAAACACCATTGAAATTGCGCCGTTGGCTTTTATGCGCGGGCGCACGTTAAACAACGCTTTTGTGATTTTGGATGAAGCACAAAACACAACCAGCGAACAAATGAAAATGTTTTTAACCCGCATTGGTTTTGGCACCAAAACAGTGGTCACCGGAGACTTAACGCAGATTGATTTGCCCAACAAAACGCCAAGCGGTTTAAAAGAAGCGCTTTTGGTTTTAAATAACATTCCATCCATTGCGATGGTGCATTTTCATTCTGAAGATGTGATGCGTCATCCTTTGGTTGCCAAAATTGTCAAGGCTTATGAAAAACATCATCACCCTACAAAATAACAGCGGATTACTCTTGCCGCGCCGCGAATTTTTTAATCTTTGGGCAATGCGCGCCTTGTTCAAAAAAGAAGGCAAAATTACCTTGCGTTTTGTCAATCAAGAAGAATCAGCCCAAATGAATCACACTTTCCGCGGCAAAAATAACCCTACCAATGTGCTTTCTTTTCCCTATGAAAACACCTACAAAAAAGTGTTGGGCGACTTGTTATTTTGCCCATCCATTGTGGAACAACAAGCGCAAGAACAAAACAAAACCTTTTTTGCGCATTATGCACATTTAACCATTCACGGCGTTTTGCATTTGCAAGGTTTTGACCATGAAAATCCAAACGATGCTTTGCAAATGGAATCCACCGAAATTGCCATTTTGAAAAAATTGGGTTTTGCCAATCCGTATGTTTAAATCAACATCATTTTCCACGGTCAACGCAAAATTTTTTTAAAAATTTTTTAACGTTGACCGTGGATTTTTTTAAAACAATTTCAAGGCATATTCCATCACTTTGGAAAATCCTTGTGTGTTCAACGGTTCTTTAAAAAACCAAGAATACGGCATAACCAAATAAAGCAAAAACAACATTGAAAATATTTTCAAAGGAAAATCTTCTATGGTTTTTTGATTCAAAAAAACAAATTGCGCCAACAAAGGAAACGTGGCAATGCTGACCACGCGCGTGTAATCAGAAGCCACAATGGGCAACAAAACCAAGGGAATCAAAGCCAACCAAAAAAATTGGTTTAAATTTGGCGCAAACCACAATACCAACCAACCCAAACCCAAACCGCCCCAAAATGCCCATTGAATGTCGGCCACAAAATTACTTAAAAGGCTTGGCATTAAAATTAAAAATTGCGCCGCACGCGTTGTGGGATGAAAATCAAGAGAAGAAAACCAAAACACCAACAACATTTTGCCCAGCAAAATGCCCAAACACCAAGCCAAACATTGCTTAAAACGCAAAGGCAGTTTGTTTTGGGGAAAATAAAAAGCATTCAACAAAGTGGCCACGCTTAATGCCACAACGCCTAAAAATCCTTGTTCAAAATGCTGCATGCCCAATAAAATCCCAGCAACAAAACCAAGGATTACCCCCCCCCTCCGAAAAATGGAATGAGCATGAGCAACAACGTTAAAGAATCGGTGCCCACCCAAAAATAAGCGGTGGCACTAACAGGAAACATCGCAAACAAAATCAAAGAATGGCGCGCACAAGATTCCGACAAAAAATAAAAAACGCGCTGAAAAAAAAGCACAGAAAACAAACAGGCAAAAAGAAGGTGCAAAAAAAATCCGCCAAATGGACTTTGAATGTTCAAGCAATACATGACCAAAGGCGACAAATAACTCCACATTAAGTATTGGTTATCGCCCAAAAACGCCACAAAATACGGCAATTGAAAACGATTTTCAACAATATGGCTGGCAATGGATGCGCTTTTTTCAAAATTGGGCATCACGCCAATGCCGCTTTTGAAAATCAAAATTGCCCACAAAAGCCAAACAAAACGCGCCCGAGAAAGATTAAAAAAGAATGATTCAATTTTTTGCATTTTTTGATTGTTCAAAAAATAAAAAAGTTTAGCACTTGATTTTTCAACAAGAACTTTTATAATGCGTTTTTTTGCGCGCCCGTAGCTCAGTTGGATAGAGTACTTGGCTACGAACCAAGGGGTCGGGCGTTCGAATCGCTCCGGGCGCGCCACGAATACACAAAGATGAGTTTTTCAAAACTCATCTTTTTTTATGCTTGTTTTTTGCTTGCTTGGTGAATGAGGCTCATTTTTAAAAAATCCACGGTCAACCGCTATTTTTTTTGAAATTAAAAAATGTTGACCGTGGATTTTTTTAAAAACATCACAGATTAAAAAAATGCACCAACAACGTATAAAAACCTTGTGCGCTTTGCATTCTTCCAAAAAAATAAATAAAGGGCAAAAAAAGCCAAGCCACAAACAAGGTGTTCAATGTTGCTTTTGGAAAATTTTTTAAAAAATCTGCATTCAAAAACACAAATTGCAACAACAATGGAAAGGTAGCAACGGCCACAACGCGCGTGTAATCATAAGCAATGATGGGCAACAAACACAAAGCCAATAAAGGCAATAAAAAAGGCAACACATCGCGTTTTTGGCGCACATAATGGGCAACCGCAACCCAGCCCAATCCCAAACCGGCAAACCATGCCCATTGAAAATTGAGCGAAAAAGCGCTCCAAAGAGAAGCCGCATTTCTAAAAAAATGCTCCGAACGCGTTGGCACATTTTGTTGCCAATACAAAAACAACAACACCAACAACAATTTGCCCAGCACAATGCCCAAAACCCAAGACAAACAAAAAGAAAAAGACAAACCCGATGACTGTTGTTTTGAAAAACAAATGGCAAACAACAAGGCCACAACGCCTAAAAATCCTTGTTCAAAATGCTGCATGCCCAACAAAATGCCCAGCAAAAAGGCAATAATCCCCCCCCCCCCCCTCGATTC
>JBNMHE010000056.1:0-11209 GCA_050872585.1 Rhodocyclales bacterium
GCAGGTTGTGATTGTTGCATTGCTGGTGCAGGTGTTTGCCAAACTGACGCATTATATTGCGTCGGATTATAGGCTTGGTTCAGTTGTTGCGGCGTGTATCCACGTTCCAAATTGTTGTAGAACTGTGCATTTTGTTCTGCATAGTTTTGAACGATGTTGTTTGTTTCATCATAAGGAAATGGGGCTTCCCACGGATTATTATTAGGCATTTTAATTCTCCAATAAAAAATAATTTTTTTGATTTGCTGATTGGTTGATTTGTTTACGCGATATATTTTACGTTTTCATGTTGTTCTCTCCCTGAAAATATAGGTTGCTTGGTATCATGTTCAGTCTTTAAAAAACCGCTTGCGTTTAGATACAAAGCGGATACTTTTAAAAAATTATCAATAATCTCTTTTTGTTTAGCATCATCAATACTGATGACATCGCCATTATAATGCATTGTTTTGCTTTTGAAAAGTGTTTTGTTGAAAAAAATCCAATAAAACGCAAAAGGCGAGCACTACCGTGCTACGCCATTACGTTTCTCGGTTGTTATTAAGCGCTCAATTTATCAAATTCACGCCAAAAATTCAAGCGGTAAGCGGTGATGGCTTCATCTTTGGTGATTTTGTATTTGTCTTTAAATGGTGCATCTGCAAGGATTGCCAAGTCGTCAAGGTATTCTTTTTGCAACCCGCCTTGTTCGGTTTCTATGAGTTTGATGGTCTCTTCTGGGATGTAAAATTGTGGTTGACCGTGGAAATTTGCGTTTTGCATGGCATTCATTCTCTATCCTTTTTTATTAGAATATTGGAAAAGTTTTCAGGCTGTGGCAGAAACGATGGGATGTATTCATTTTGTTGAGTTTCTTTGGTGTTTTGCTCGATTCTAGCCATGTCTGCCCTAAATTTTTCCAACAAGTCCTTTCTTTCTTCGGCTGTCAATAATATGGTAATTTGGTATTTTTTGCCAACGTATTCTACACTATATCGCCGTTCAATGATAACGCTTGGCGGGATATTTTTTTCAAAAACGGCGGCAAGTTCCTTGAAAAACTTGAATTTGAATTTGTAAACGACTTGATTTTGTGGGATTGTCAACATGATGGTTTCCTTTTGAAATTGCAAAATTTGTAAGGGATTGAGCTACTTCTTTTTTTTGTTATTGTCGTATTCATAGTTTGGTTTTCCGTTGTTGTCGAAGTAGGTTTGTTTGCATTCGGGAAAACCGCTACATCCCCAAAAAAAACGCCCGTTTTTCTTATTTTCACGCCTTATGAGTCCTGCGCCACATTTTTGGCACGTATAACGTGATGATTGTGTGGCTTTTGGTTTATTTGTGCGTGGATTTTCTTTAATGGCTTGTTCAATTTTGTCAATTTCTTTTTTAATGGTTTGTTTTTGTGTGTCTATGAACGCTGATTCGGTCATTTCGCCAATTTCAATTTGCTTGAACGACCTTTCATAAATTGCTGTCAAGGCGATGTCTTTTGCCATACAACCTTGTTCTGTGAGTAATTTAATTAAATCGTTTCCTTTTTGCGTGCTGATGATATTTTTGCCTTTTTCTTCAATGAAACCGCGTCTTTTAAGTTCGCCAATGATGCTGGCTCGTGTTGCTGATGTTCCGATGCCATCACCATCTTTTAATAGGCTTTTTAATTTGTTGTCATCGGTTTCTAAAAATTTATGGATGTTTTCCATGGCACGAATGAGCGTGCCTTCTGTGAAATATTTTGGTGGTTTGGTCAGTTCGTTTTTTACTTCACTTGTCACACAATGCACGGTATCGCCATCTTGCATGCTCGGCAATGTTTGGTTTTCTTCTTGTTCGTCTTTTTTTTCATCGTTGGCAGATTCTCTTCCAAACACTTCTTGCCAACCTTGTTGAATGATGATTTTTCCTTGTGCCGTTAATGTTTCGCCATTGACTTCTGTGGAGACGGACGTTTGCAAGTATTTGCATGGTGGAAAAAACTGCGCCAAATATTGTTTGACGATGAGTTCGTGGATTTGTTTTTCAGGCAAAGTTAGTTTATTTTCCAAATGGTCTTGCATGGTTGGGATGATTCCGTGGTGTGCAGTTATTTTTGAATCATCCCATGTTTTTGATTTGATGTTTAAATCGCATTTTTCAACCAATGAAATCAATTTATTGTCTGGATTAATTTGCGGCAAAATTGTTTTTAATGCTTCAACAACCTGTTCTGCATCGTCAAATTGTGATTCTGGTAAATATGAACAGTCGGTTCGTGGATATGATGTCAGTTTGTGTTTTTCATACAAGTCTTGGCAAATTTGCAAAGTTTGTTCTGCACTGAATCCAAATTTTTGGTTGGCGAGCGCAGTGATGTCGCTTAATGAAAACACAAGCGGTTGTTTTTTTTCTTTTTTCTCTTGTTTAAACTCTGCAATTGTTCCTGATTGTTGATTGATTTTTGTGGCGATTTCATTGGCAATTTCTTTATTTAAAAGTCGTCCATCTTCATCCAATCCATCTTGGTTTTCTTTTGGTTTCCATTTGACATTGAATGTTCCGTTGGCGTGTTGCAGTTTGCCGTGAATTGTGTAAAACGGCACAGGTTTAAAATTTTTAATTGTTGCATCACGATGCACAACAATGTTGAGTGTTGGTGTTTGAACGCGTCCAATTGTTATCAAACTATTATTCAATAGTGAGTAGGCTCGCGTTAAATTCATACCAATGAGCCAATCGGCACGACTTCTTGCTCGAGCCGCATCTGTCCAACCTTTAAATTCTTTATTGTCTTTTAGGCTATCGAGTCCACGCCGAATGGACGTTGAGTCTTGTGCTGATACCCAAAATCTTTTGACGGGTTTGTTATTTTTAAAGTGTTCTAGAACTTCGTCTACGAGTAGACAGCCTTCTCGGTCTGGGTCGCCTGCATGCACTACGCTGTCGGCTTTTTTTAGTAAGTCGCCAATGATTTTCAATTGTTTTTTTGCATCATATTTTGGTTCAAGAATCCATTCTTCTGGAAAAATTGGCAAATCTTTAAATCGCCAAACGGGATTGCCTTTTGCATTCAGTGGAATGCCTGACGGCAAGTATGCATCAGGCGTTGCTTGTTCTAGCAAATGCCCAAAACACCAAGTCACAATAGTGTTTCCACATTCCAAGAATCCATCACCACGATTGGTGATTTTTAATTCGGCAGCGATGGCTTTTGCCACAGATGGTTTTTCGGCGATAAATAATTGCATGATTTTTCCTAAAAATTTAGCCGCTAAAATTTAACGACTTGGTAAAAAAACAAACAAACTATAACACTTTTTTATCATTTTAACGTGATAATCTTCGTTTTATTTGGTTATTTTCTTGTTTTTTATTTGTTTGTTCATATATTTTTTGTATACACCACTTAAAGTGTTTTTTGATGATTGGGCGATTGTTTGGTTTTTGGTAAATGTCGTTGAAATCTTGTGGGTTATTTTGTGGGAATAGAATTGCGCCCGATGTTATTTGCGCCGCTTTTTGTGCGGTGTTTTGTCCTTTGAACGACAAATCATTGTCTGCGATGATGAGATATTTTTTGTTTGGGTATTGTGCGTGTAATTCTTGAACAACGTTTATTAAATTGTTTGCATCCATTGCGGCGATGAATGCTGTTTTTTTATCGCGCACACAATCAAAAACGCAAGCTACTGTTGCGTAACCTTCGCCAATTGCGATTGTTTCGCATTGTTTTAATTTTTGTTTAACTTCTGCAAAACTATTTTGTTTGTAATCAATTTCCAAATCAATGATGTGGAACGTGCCTATTTTTTTTCCATTTTTTGCGAATAGTTTGTTGCCGTTTGCATCAATGGTTTGTTCTGATTGTAATTCACCATTTTTATTATAGAGTGGAATGTTTAAGCGGTTATTTGTATCAAAAAACACGCCTTTTAATAACAGATTGCCAATTCCTTTTTTGTTGAGATATGGAATTTGGTTTATGCAAAATGGGTTTGATACTGATTCGATTCCATAGAATTCGGGGTTCGTATATTTTTGTTTAAGATGTTTGGCAGTTTCTTCTTGCAGTTTTAACCTTGCTTCTTGTCGTTGTGCTTTTTTAGCTTCAATTTCTGCTAATACTGCTTTGTATTCTTCTTCGTCAAATTTATTATTACTTAATTCTTTTGTTGCAATCCATTTGAGAAGATTTGAGCTTTCTTGGAAATTGATGAGCCATCCGTTCGGTTTGCCGTCCAAATGCAATTGATAACTTCCAGAGGTTCTACCGTTCTTATCTTTTAAGGTCGGCACTCGGTGGATTTTACCATCGCCGATTGGATGTCCTTGTGGCACACGCAATCCGTTATTTAGCATGTGTTGTTGGAAAGCAGAAATAATTTCATTTACATTATATTGATACATTTTTATTTTCCTAAAAATTAAAAGGTTTTAAAACATTTTGAACTTGCATTGAGTCAATGATTCCAAAATACCGTGCATCAAAAGAGTTTTCGGAATTATCGCCGATGAGCAATAGCATTCCGTCTTTTAAAACAAAATTTTCAAGTTTGTAATTTGGCAGAATTTTACCAAGATTGTCGTGTTTTTTTGGTTTGCTTTTGGATAAAAAATTGCCATTGACGAATATGCCTTTTTTAGTGATGCTGACTGTGTCGCCCGCTTTTGCCATGACTTTTTTGATGATAGGTTGATACCCGCCGGGGCAAAAGCCAGATGCAAGATAATGGCGTTCACGTGCCATTTTAAAAGCGGGATGACTTGGCGGCGGGCAAAAGGACACAACATCTCCGGCGCTTGCTTCTTTTTTATCACTTACAAGCCAAATTTTGCCAGCCACGCTGTTGGTTGTATTAATACGTATTCCAACGGCAAACGCAATGACAATAGAAGCCAAAAAGGCAAACAAAGTGCTTTTTAAAAAAATCCACGGTAAACGTTTTATTTTTTCCATAAATTTAGCGGCTAAATTTTTAATTGGATTTGTTGTCTGGCAACACTTTTTCAGGCGGTTGCACGTCATGGAAAAAATCGCTTTGTTCGGGCGCTTTAATGGCAGAACGTGCTGAAAATACTTTGTCTTTAAAATAAAGGATTTGTGTGCCATAGATGGCTGGATAACCAGCCACGAATACCAACATATCGCCGCCCTTTTCAATTTCACCACGTGTATTTTTTCTGGGACCGGTCATGCGCAGGCATTCGTCTGCGGTTAACAATGGGCGTTGTGTTTCTTGGATGGTTTTTGAAACTTGTCCTAAAATTGCCGATGCTCGCCGTCCGCTTGTGGTGATGGATTCTTTGACGATAGTTGTCTGTCCTGTTAGTTTAGATAAATGTTCGGCAGTTTCCACACGGTTTGGCGGATATGCGTTTTGGACGTGGCAGTTTGAAGTGATTGTTTCATCTTGCCCGTATCCTGTTTCTTTGCTTTTTAATTGATTTAAGTCTTGTGTGATTAAGTAGCATTTAATTCCGTAACCTGCCACGAAGGCGAGAGATTCCTGCATGATTTCTAATTTACCAAGAGAAGGGAATTCGTCCATCATCATTAAAAGACGATGTTTGTAATGGGCAACGGGTCTACCGCCCTCGAAGTCCATTTTGTCTGCCAATAAACGAATCGTCATATTAACGAGAATGCGGATGAGTGGGCGCAAGCGTGCTTTGTCATTGGGTTGTGTAACAATGAAAAGGCTTGCCGCTTTATCTTGGTTCATTAAGTCTTTGATTTTAAACTGCGAACAGCTGACATTTCTGGCAACTATGGGGTCTCTGTATAGTGACAAAAATGATTTTGCGGTTGATAAAACGCTACCGCCTTCTTCATCTGGTCTGTCCAACATATCTCGCCCTGCCGTGCTGATTGCCGCATGATTGTAATTACTCATTTCTTCCCATAGTTGTTTAATTGGACGTGATGGGTCGGACAAAATGTAATCAACGTAAGGCAGTGTTCTGATGCTTGGGTTGTTTTCATCTTTTGATTTGTAGATGGCGAATAAAATCACGCCTGTCAATAATGCGAAAGCGGTTTTTGCCCAGTGGTCTTCCAAACCTTTACCATCAGGGTCGACAATTAAAGTTGCCAAATTTTGCACGTCACCGACTTCGTTTTCTGTGCCAACGCGGATTTCGTCAAGTGGATTCCAACAGACGCTTGTTTTTGATGCTGGCTCAAATTTTAATACCGCATTGTTGGCGTATTTTTGCCGCCACCCTGCTGTTAATGCCCACAATTCGCCTTTTAAATCGGTTACAACGGTTGAATGAACCCAAGACAAAAGTGTTGGGATGACCAAACCTACGCCTTTACCAGAACGTGTTGGTGCGAATGTGAGAACATGTTCGGGACCGGAATGGCGCAGATAGTGTATTTTTCCTTTTTTGTCTTCCCACGCGCCAACATACACACTGTTGCCAATATCTTTTGGGTCGTTTGACAGCAATGCCATATTTTCAATATCTTTTTTATTTGCCCAGCGAGCCGAGCCATGCAGACTTTTGTTTGCTTGTGCCGTATTTTGAAGCATGATTTTTGTGATGATTGTGGCGACAAAGCCTGCGCCGATGACAAAAATCAAAACGCCAGCGGATTGTCTGACTTGCAGTGGATAATCGTTGCCATGTCTAATTGCCCATATAACAAAATCCCACGGCGCATAGAGACGCCAAAATAAAGGTTTGCCAAGCGCTTCGTGGTGTTGAAATATTGAAGCGAACACTTGCGTTCCAGCCCAAAATCCCAAAACGATGGACGCAACAAGCATCCATGGAATCAATTTTGAATGGTGTGGTTTTTCTCGTGTTGGAATGCCTACTTGCTGTTGTTCTGCCATTGTTTTCTCCGACTTTCTTTTTTTGTGCGGTATTCGTTTTCAAGTTGATGGATGCTTTTTCCAGATATGTATTCCAAAAGAGTTTTGAAATATTCTGTTTTATCGCTCAAGTGGATTATCATTTTTAATAGAAATATTTCAAATTCACTTATTTCTTGCACATGATTTTGTGAAATTGCCAACTCTTTTTTTATTTTTTTTACGTCTTTTTCTATTGTTGTTAGCCATGCAACATGAATGTTTAGACGATTATCAAATTCGTGTTGACATTCGGAAGTTTTCATTGTCTGTTCCTTTTGAATGTTTTGGTTTTATTCTGCTTTATTTGATTTTTATCATAGGTTTGCATTGCTTTTGCTAGCAATTCTTTATTTGATAATTTCACAAGTTGTTTTTGGTCTTGGTCATTGTTTTCTATGGTGATTTTGCCATTTTGATTAAGAATTTTGATTGGCTCACCAACCTTGAATGCGGCGAATTGTATTCCCAATTCTTCATCAATAGGCAAGACTTCTACTTTCTCATCAAATTTTAACAATACCAATTTTTCGTTATTTTTATTGCGAATGCCTTGGTAAATATACGAGTGATTATTTAAAAAAGGAATGTGCGGCAAAATATCGGAGACTCCTTTTTCTATGTTTTTTTGGCGATTTTCAATGTAGCTTTCGGCGGCATCTATTTTTGATTGGCTTGTGTTTTGTCCAATAGCTGACCATCGCAAATTGTCACGTTGCCGCGCTCGATGGAATTCCATGTGATTAGGAACATCATTGTGCAATAGCATTGCACGTTCGTTGGGGAAGCAAACCATAGGGCATTCGGACAATTTGCGCAACACGTTTCGTTTGTTTGGGGGAGGAGCTTTTTTGAGTGTGTTTGCTTGGAAAATTCTTTGAGTGTATGACTTTTTGTCTGCGAAGATGTTGCTTGTGATTCCGTTTTTTCTATTGAATCCATATTTTCTGGATTCATTTCCATTGGTTCTTCCGCCGCTTGCGGAGTGGTTGTTTCCATTGCTTCCGTTTCTAGCAATTCCAATGCTTGTTGAATAGCATCTGTATTTTCCTGTTGTAATTCTGTTTCCATGGTTTTTCCTAAATTGTTCTAGTCGTTGGTCTTTAAATTGTGTATTGGTGATGACAGACGATTTCACAATGTCTGAAATAAACTCGGCATTTCCTTTTACAGCAATGGGTTCATTGCCTGCCATTTTTAAAATTTCTTGGACGATTTCAATATTTACGCCATCTTTAATTTTGATATTTTCGCCATCCGTTCGAACATTTTTATATACAAACATCCCTTTTTTGCTGATGTGGCGTGCGCTACCGCGCTGATTATTTAATTGAACAGCGATTTTTTTGGAAATAATCACATTTTTTTCTTTTGCGAGCCCTGCTTTTTCGCGTGAACGAAGCAAATTTAATGCATTTTTATCGCCTTGGGTCGCTTTTTGTTGAAGCCAACCCACGAATGTTGGTTTTGTGAATTTTCGTTGGCGCATTTCAAGGTTCATTTCTAATTGTTTGTGTCTCGCTTCATACATGCACAAAATGTAATATAGTTTTAACATTTCCATTGCAAAATTGCTTTTTTGGTTTTTTGTGATGTCATTGAGCGTTTTTAGGTAAACAACCGCATTACTAATTGTTTCGCCATATTCTTTTTTGCGTTTTTTTCTTTCTTCTTTTTTTTCGCCTACAAATTCTTGGAATTTGATATTTATTTCTTGTTTGTATTGAACAAACAAAAAGCCCGAATTCTTTTTAAAACCTATTGGTTGTTTTTTGTAAAATTTATTTGCGTTACCCGTGGAAAAATCGGCTTGGAACTTCCCTAGCCTTTCTTCTAGTCGCTTTCTGGTTAATTTTCGGCTGACCGAACTTGCTTTTGCCTTGATTTTTGTGTTTTTTATGCTTTCAAAAACGAGACCGCCGCCGACATTTTTTAATACTACGCCATTTTCGGCGCAAATCTTATGGACTTGCGCCCACGTTGTTGCCGTTTCTAATTGTGTTGCACAATTACGTTTTAAATAACCGATAAAACTTTCCAAACCCGAATGATGTTCCATATCATCCGCCAAGTTTTCTGCACGTGTTTTATTAGACGTATGATTTGTTTTACTTAGTCCATATTCTTCTTCTAATCTTTCTGCTGTTTTATTTAAAGTTGCTTGCGACTGATGCAATGAGCATATGCGTTTTGTATTTGGATTGATTTTATTGACGGCAACATGCAAATGAAAATTTTCAGTATCGTTGTGTGCCACAATGATTCGCTGATGCCCCCGCAAACCTAATGCGGCACAATACTCTTCTACCATTTTTTTATATTCTTCTTCTGGTGGTTTTTCTCCAACAGGAAAGTTAATTGAGAAATGGTATGTTTTATCGGATTTTGCACGCGTATTCTTTTTTTGCGTAGCAATAATTTCTTCAACTGCATCAAGTGGATTGTCTGCAATGCAATTTTCCACGAGAACATTTTCCACACGCTCGTGTTTGCCTTGGCTATCAAGCAAATATTCGATGAGCCGCCTAAAACTGCTTTTAGACGGCTTTTTCATCGGATGTTCGCGCACAACCATAATGCTGTGCCTATTCTTTGCCTGCGTTTGTTTCCAGCATGTATTTCCCAATTGGCGTGTTGGGGTC
This sequence comes from Rhodocyclales bacterium, assembly GCA_050872585.1. Lineage (GTDB taxonomy): Bacteria > Pseudomonadota > Gammaproteobacteria > Burkholderiales > Rhodocyclaceae > SFHR01. Next base: position 9,464 of record JBNMHE010000056.1, read on the forward strand.
GCTATTGGCTTGCATTAATTCTTTTTCTCTTTTTTCAATGAGACTTTCTAGCGTTTCGCCTTGTGCAGTTTTTTGGTCATATTCTTCGTAGTCCTTTCTTGTATCTTCTGACGAACCATATTCTTTTGCTTTGCCAAGCAAACAGAGTTGTTCGTGATTGATATATAAAAGTTCTTCCAATGCACGCTGTTGGTTTGTCAATTTGTTGAGAATGCTGACAATGGCTTCTTGCTCGGTTTCATCCGCGCCTGCCATTTTTGCAAGTTCTTTTTGTGATTGTTCATCAACAGGAACGGCGGCGACTTGGAATTTTTCGTTTAAGATTGAAATCTTATCTTTTAAGTCGCAGGTTGCTTCCAATTGCTCTTCAATTTTGTCGCGTTGCACATCAAGTTGCGCGAACATTTTTTTGATGCCGTCATATCCGAGTTTTTTTAAAATTTGTATAGCATATTTTGTTGCGATTGCATCGGCTTGCCGCCAATGTTTGTCATTATCAACACAGTCTTTCCAATAGCGGTCAATATCAGTGAATTGCCAATCTTCTTCTTTGCATTCTTGCGGCATTACTGAGCTGACTTTAAATTCACGTTTTTTGAAATTTTCAAGTGCGCCATTGATTTTTTGCAATTCTTCAACATTCTCGAGAATGACTGCTCTCATCTCTTCATTGCTGATTTCTTTGTCGGTGGTGCTTGCAAAAGCTTGGAGATTTGCAAATGCATTGTTATGTGCCATTGCTGCTTGTTCGTCACATTCTTGAATCATGGCATCACGATACCATTTGATGTCTTCTTCAAAATTAGGTGGGAATTCGACTACTGGCTTGTCAAATTTGCTATTGTAAATAGCGCTTGTTGCACTGGTGACTTTTTCTTCCATTTTGCTACTCCTTTTGAGTGATATAAAAACAGATTCAGAACGTATTGACTTTTTTCATAAAGTTACGCATGGTTTGTATCTGGCTTTCAATGTTTTTTAAGAGATTTTCAAGGTCTTCTTTTTTAAACATTCTATTTGCCGCTTTATCGTTAATTGCTAATTTAAATAATCTACCCAACCGCCCAAGGTCTGCGTTAATTTTAACCATTTCTTCAACTGCTTTTGTATCTGCCATACTTTGAATCTTGATGTTTAACGCCGCTTCCCTTACAAACTTACTCACACTGATTCCTGCTCGTTCTGCTTTTTTTGTTATTGTTGCTTTTTCTACATCATTGATTCTCATCCACATCCTATGTTTTCTTACTTCATTACTGTTGTCTTCCATTTGCATTTTCACTCCCAAATTTAGCGACTAAATTTCTGCCTTTTTTTCGCATCGAGCAACCCAAGGGGGTTGCGAGATGTTTCTATGCGAATGTCCGCAGGCGGTAGCCGTGTGCAGACATTCGCCCATCTTGCCCGAATATTCTCTTTCGGTTAATGCTTCTAAATATACATTGAAAAATACGTAATATCAACTTTTTTCTGTTTTTTTGGTTAATTTTGTTGATTTGCGGCAATTTTAAGCATTTTTGGCATAAAAATGAGCATTTTGTTTACGTTTAGTTTATTTTTAGTTTACTTTTCTTTTTTCTCAAAGCGCCTACACGCTTGCCTTTCAGGCTATTTCAGTTTACTTTTTGTTTACTTTTTATGAACATTTACTTTATTTTTTTGTTTTACTTTTCCTTGCTTTCAGGCTAAAAAATGCAGGTGAAATTATGTCTATGATGATCATTCAAGTTGATGAAAATTTAAAAA
>JBNMHE010000057.1:0-11095 GCA_050872585.1 Rhodocyclales bacterium
AAAAGATTTTGCGCGTTTTCCTTTTACTTACAAAAACGATTTGCGCACCGCTTATCCTTTTGGCTTGGTTGCCGTGCCAAAAAGTGAATACGCCCGCATTCACGCATCTTCTGGCACAACCGGCAAACCCACGGTGGTGGTTTATACGGCAAACGATTTAAAAGTTTGGGCGGATGTGATGGGGCGCTCTTTTTTTGGCGCAGGTATTAATGAAAACGACATTTTGCAAAATGCTTTTGGTTATGGTTTATTTACCGGCGGCTTGGGTGCGCACGGCGGCGGCGAGCGTTTGAAAGCGGCTATTTTGCCGGCATCTGGCGGCAATTCCAAACGGCAAATCACCTTGATGCGCGATTTGGGCGTTACCGCCTTGTGTTGCACGCCTTCTTATGCGGTTAATCTTTTAGAAACCGCGCAGGATTTGGGTTATAACCCGCGCGAATTTGCGCTTAAAAAAGGCGTTTTTGGGGCAGAACCATGGACCAACGAATTGCGGCAAACCATTGAAAACGGCTTTGGTATTGATGCCGTTGATATTTATGGTTTATCGGAAATTATTGGGCCGGGCGTGGCTTGCGAATGCGTGGAAGAAAAAAACGGCATGCACATCAACGAAGACCATTTTTATGTGGAAACCATCAACCCAGATACGGGCGAAGTGCTGCCAGCTGGTGAAGTGGGCGAGTTGGTTTTGACCACCATTACCAAAGAAGGAATGCCCTTAATTCGTTACCGCACGCGGGATATCAGCGTTTTGAATACCGCGCCTTGTTCGTGCGGCAGAACGTTTTACCGCATGCAAAAGGTTATTGGCAGAAGCGATGATATGTTGATTATTCGCGGTGTGAATGTTTTCCCATCGCAAATTGAAGATGTGTTGTTGAAGGTTGCCGGCACCGCGCCGCATTATATGATTGTGGTGGAACACGATGAAGTGCGGAATATGGATAAATTGGAGGTTCAAGTGGAATTGAGCCAAAATTTATTCTCCGATGTCACGCGCAATTTGCAAGAATTGGAAGCCAAAATCACGCGCGATATTAAAGATATCATCGGCATTACAACCAAGGTTCGTTTGGTGGAACAAAAAAGTCTTGCACGCTTTGAAGGCAAAGCACAGCGCGTTATTGACAAAAGGAAAAAATGATGAAAATCACGCAAATCTCCGTTTTTTTGGAAAATCAGCCCGGGCGCTTAACTTTGGCTGCCAAAACCTTGGCGGATGCAAACATAGACATTCGCACCTTGTCGTTGGCGGATACCAGCGATTTTGGCATTTTGCGTCTTTTATTAGACGAGCCAGAGCGCGGTCTTTCCATTTTGGAAAAAGCGAATTTTACGGTCAAAGCCACCGAAGTTGTTGCTGTGGAAGTGCCCGATTCTCCGGGTGGTTTGGCAAAAGTGTTGGGCACCATCGCCCAAGCGCAGGTTTCCATTGAATATATGTATGCTTACACGCGCCCAAAAGGTGAAAACGCGGTGATGATTTTTTGTTTTGATAACAATGCCGAGGTGATTGCGCTTTTGGAGAAAAATGGTTTGAATTTGCTCTCCAATGCCGATTTAAAACGTTAAAATCCGCGATTTTCCACGGTAAACGAAGAATTTTTTTGAAAAATGAAAGCCAGTTTGCGCCAAAAATTAAGCGGTTTATTGCAGCGTTTGGAAGAAATCGATGCCTTGTTGGCTTCGCCTGAAACCGCGCAAAATCTCTCGCAATTAACGCAATTATCCATTGAACGCGGCGAAATTTTGCCGGTTTATGAAGCCTTTAACGCCTTGGAATTAAAGGAAAAGGAACTCAAATCGGCAGAATTGTTATTAACCGACCCCGATATGCGCGATTTGGCAGAAGAAGAAATCCGCGCAATTAAAGAAGCGCTGCCAACATTAGAAAAAAACTTGGAATCGCTTTTAATTCCCAAAGACGCGGACGATGCCAAAAACGTGGTTTTGGAAATTCGCGCCGGAACAGGCGGGGAAGAATCGGCACTTTTTGCGGGCGATTTGTTTCGGATGTATGCGCATTTTGCCGACCAAAAAGGTTGGAAGGTGGAAGTTTTATCCGCCAACGAATCGGATTTGGGCGGTTTTAAAGAAATCATCGCACGGGTTATCGGCAAAAATGCTTATGGCATTTTGAAGTTTGAATCGGGCGCACACCGCGTGCAACGCGTGCCAGAGACTGAAACGCAAGGGCGCGTTCACACTTCTGCCGCCACGGTTGCCATTTTGCCGGAAATTGAAGAAAGCGAAGACATTGTTTTAAACCCAGCGGATTTGAAAATTGACACTTTTCGGGCGAGCGGGGCAGGCGGTCAGCATATTCAAAAAACCGATTCGGCGGTGCGCATCACGCATATTCCAACGGGCATTACCGCAGAATGCCAAGACGGCAGAAGCCAGCATTCCAACAAAGCTTCGGCAATGCGCGTGTTGGCAGCGCGCATCAACGACAAACGCAAAAAGGAAGAATTTCAAAAGCGTGCGGGCTTGCGCAAATCTTTGGTGGGTTCGGGCGATCGCTCGGAGCGCATCCGCACTTACAATTTTCCGCAAGGGCGCTTAACCGACCACCGAATCAATTTAACGCTTTATAAACTCTCTGATATTTTGAATGGTGATTTGGATGAAATCACCACCGCATTGATGAACGAATACCAAGCCGAACAACTTGCTTTATTAGAAGAAAATGCATGATTTTGAAGAAAAACCCTTAAAAGAAAACCGAGTGTGGCAAGGGCGATTGTTGGATGTGTGGCAAGATGAAGTGCTATTGCCCAATGGCAAAACTGCCACACGCGAATACATTCGGCACCCGGGCGCCGTGGTTATTTTTGCCACAACCGAACAGGGTGAAATATTGATGGAGCGGCAATTCCGTTATCCCGCAAGGCAAAGCTTTTGGGAATTGCCCGCTGGCAAGTTGGAAAAAAACGAAGACCCATTGAAAGCCGCACAGCGAGAACTCTTGGAAGAAACCGGTTATGCCAGTGAAAACTGGCAGCATATCGGCAAAATCCACATTGCCATTGGTTATTCCGATGAAATTATTCACGTTTTCACCGCACAAAATGCGCACAAAATTGCGCCGCAACATTTGGATGAAAATGAATTTTTAGATGTGCATTTGCTTTCCAAACCGCAATTCAAAGAATGGATACAAATCGGCAAAATCACCGATTCCAAAACTTTGTCCGTTTGGGCATTGCTGGATTTTTAAAATCAAAAAATCCACGGTCAACTTGATTTTTTTTTCAATTTTTAAAAATTTTAAAAATTTTAAAAATGATTGAAGGTCGACCGTGGATTTTTTGATTTTTTTATTGAAACAATTAAAGTTTTAAATTTTTTTCCAAAGAAAACAAATCATCAATTTTTTCGCGCTCGCGAATCAATTGGTATTGATTGCCTTTGACCAAAATTTCTGGCGCGCGCGCGCGGGCATTGTAATTGGATGCCATTGCCGAACCATAAGCGCCGGCAGACAAAATCGCCAACAAATCGCCTTGTTGAATGGACAAATTGCGTTTTTTGCCTAAAAAATCACCGGTTTCACAAATGGGCCCCACCACATCATAAGTTTGGAGATTTTCATTGGATTCTTTCACCGATAAAATTTCATGGTGCGCTTCATACAAAGCCGGACGCATTAAATCATTCATGGCGCAATCCACAATGGCAAAGTGTTTTTTGCCGTTGTTTTTAAGATATTCCACGCTGGTAATGAGGGCGCCGGCATTGCCAACCAAACGTCTGCCGGGTTCCAAAATTAAATTCCAATGCGTTTTTTCTAATTTGTCCAAAATGGGGGTTAAGTATTCGGCAACGCTGGGCGCTTGTTCGTTTTTTTCATATTGAATGCCCAAACCGCCGCCCATATCAATGTGGCTAATCGGTTGCACTTTGGATTCAATGTTTTTGGCCAAATTTAAAACGCGATCAAAAGCATTCCACACGGGAGAAGGGTCTAAAAGTTGTGAACCAATGTGGCAATCAATGCCTTTTAATTCAATGTGGGAAAGCAAAGCGGCTTTTTTGTAAAAATCCAAGGCTTCTTTAATGGGAATGCCGAATTTGTTTTCTTTTAAGCCGGTGGAAATATAAGGATGCGTTTTGGCATCCACATCGGGATTCACACGAAAAGCAACCGGCGCTTTTTTATTGACATTTTCCGCAATGGCATTTAAGCGCAACAATTCTTCATACGATTCCACATTAAAACAAAAAATGTTGGCCGCCAAAGCTTGGCGAATATCGTTTTCGGATTTGCCAGCGCCGGAAAAAACAATTTTTTTGGAATCGCCATTGGCTTTTAAAACGCGCGCCAATTCTCCTTTGGAAACAATATCAAAGCCCAAATCTTTTTTGGCGAAAAACTCCAAAATGGCAATGTTGCCCAATGCTTTAACGGCATAAGCAATGCTGACTTTTTGGCCTGCCGGATGCGTATTCACAACGCTTAAAAATTCATTGACCGCATTGTCCAAACTGTGCCAAGAATAAACATAAAAAGGCGTGCCAAATTTTTGTGCCAGTTGCGGCAAAGGCACATTTTCACAATGCAAAATGCCGTTTTGATAAGAAAAATGTGTGTTCATTTTGTTTGTTGGGTAGAAGTTGGAGAAGAATTTTTTTCCGGATGCATTAAATCACCTTTTAAGCCACAGGCATTTAATGCGAAAATAAGAAAGAAAAAAAGCACTTGGTGCTTGGTTTTCATTTTTTATTCCCTTTTTGAAAAATTGATGAGTGTAACACGATGCCTGAAAATTACAGACAATTAAGCGAAGAATTATTCGCCAAAATGGCCGATTTTTTTGACAATTTGGCAACACGCGCGCCCGATTTGGATGCCGATTGGTTGGATGACCAAGTTTTCAAAATAGAGTTTGAAAACGGCAATGAAGTGTTGATTTCCAAACATGATTCTTCTGAGGAAATCTGGCTTTCTGCGCCCAGCGGCGGTTTTCATTTTCATTTGGAAAATGGAAAATGGTTGGATTCTCGCACTCAACAAGAATTTTCATCTTGTTTGGCAGAATGCTTAAAACAAGCCGGCCAGTTAAATGTGGATTTGCCTTTTTAAAATTTAAAAAAATGCGCTCAATTCTTTATTTGCATGGCTTTTGTGCTTCATCCCAAAGTGTCAAGGCAAAAATGGTGCAACAAGCATTAAATGAACGCCATTTGGCGCATTTGTTTTGTTGTCCGGATTTGTCCTTTCATCCGCAACAAGCGCTTCATCAAGTATTGGATTGCATTGAAAAAAATCCCAATGTGGGGTTGATTGGTTCTTCTTTGGGCGGGCACTATGCCAGTGTGGCGGCGGAAAAATACAATTTGCCGGCGGTTTTGATTAATCCAGCGGTCATTGACAAAATCAACTTGGCGCTTTTTGTGGGCGAACACCAAAATTGGCATACTTCGGAAAAATTCACTTTTACGCAAAATGATGCCGCTATTTTGCAAAAACAAGTGGTTGTGCCCAATCCCAAACGTTATTGGCTTTTGCAAGAATTGGCCGATGAAGTTTTGAATCCCCAACACGCACAAGAATGGTTTTTGGGCGCCAAAACCACATTGCTGGATGGCGGCAATCATCATTTTGTGCATTTTGGGCATTTTTTGCCTTTTATTTTGGATTGGTTGTGGCATTTTGAAACTTTTTAAAAAAATCCACGGTCAACCGCTTATTTTTTTGAAAAACAAATAGAAAAGAATCAAAATGAATCAAAACAAGAATGCGCAAAAGAATGAATCGAAGAATACAACAAGGAGTTTGCCGTGAATAACAAGGCTATTTTTGATTTTTTGGCGTGGGGCAAGGCGGTTTTAAAAGAAGAAGCCCAAGCGCTTTTGTCTTTGAAGTTGGAAGAATCTTTTGCCCAAGCGGTTTTTTTGATTTTAAACGCCAAAGGCCGCGTGATTGTAAGCGGCATGGGAAAATCCGGCCACATTGCCAAAAAAATTGCTGCCACCATGGCTTCCACCGGCACTCCTGCTTATTTTGTGCATCCTGCCGAAGCCAGCCACGGTGATTTGGGAATGATTACCCAAAACGATATTTTGCTGGCTCTTTCTTATTCTGGCGAATCTGAAGAATTGCTTAAAATTATTCCACCGATTGAGCGTCAAGGCGCAAAGGTGATTGCTTTAACCGGCAATGCGCAATCCACGTTGGCGCAAATGGCCAATGTGCATGTGAATACGCATGTTGAGAAAGAAGCTTGTCCTTTTGATTTGGTGCCCACTTCTTCCACTACGGCAATGCTGGCCATTGGTGATGCCTTGGCCATTGCTTTGTTAAAGGCGCGCAATTTTGGCGTGGAAGATTTTGCGCGTTCGCATCCGGGCGGCGCTTTGGGTAGAAAATTATTAACCAAGGTCAAAGATGTGATGAAAAAAGGCCCGCATTTGCCTTTGGTTTTCAAAAATGCTTTGTTGATGGAAGCCATTTTGAAAATGTCCCAAGGTGGTTTGGGTATGGCCATTGTGGTGGATTCTGAAAACAAGCCGCTAGGCATTTTTACCGATGGCGATTTGCGTCGTGCCTTTGAAAAAAATGTGGATTTTCACCACGCGTGCATTGCCGATTTGATGAATCCCAATCCGCAATGCATTCATTTTGAAAAAATGGCCGTTGAAGCGGTGCATTTGATGGAAAAACACAAAATCAATGCCTTAATTGCCATTGATGATTCTGGTTGCGTGCAAGGTGCGTTCAACACGCATGATTTGTTTAACGCCAAGGTGTTGTAAATGGAAAATTTAACCTTAATGCAACAATGCCAAGCCATTCGTTTGTTGGCTTTGGATGTGGATGGCGTTTTAACCGATGAATCGCTTTTTTACACCGAACATGGCGACTTCAAATGTTTTAACGCCAAAGATGGTTTGGCTTTGCGTTTGTTGGTGGATTCCAACATTCACGTTGCCATTGTAACGGGTAGAAAATCCCAAGCGGTTTGCAAAAGAATGGCGGAATTAAAAATCACCGATATTTTAGAAGGCGTTGAAAACAAACGCATTGCCTTGGAAAATTTGCAAAAAAAATGGGGTTTACCGTGGAAAAACATCGCATTTATGGGCGATGATTTAATTGATTTGCCCGCTTTCAAATGTTGCGGTTTAAAGTTGGCGCCGCAAAATGCTTGTGAAGAAGTGTTAAACATTGCCGATTGGGTTTCTTCCAAACCGGGCGGCAAGGGTGCTGTGCGGCAAGCAGCAGAATTGCTTTTAAAAGCGCAAGGCATCTGGCAAAATTGGGTGCAGCATTTTGAAAATCAATAAAGCCATGCAACAGCCTTTTCAAACTTTTAACCACGCGGTGCCATTTTTGTTTTTGGGTGTTTTGGCGTTGATGTCTTTTTGGCTCAATGAAATGGTGCAAAATGAACCGCCGTTCAATCAAAAAGAACACATTCCTGATTCTTACGCTTACAACATTCAAATGTTGCAATTTGATCAAAACGGCATTTTGCGTTACGAATTGCATTCTCCTGAAATTCAACATTTTCCCGATGACAACAGCGCCGCATTGATTAATCCAATGGTGATTGCACACAAAGACAATGCGCCGCCCATTACCATTTACGGAAAAGATGCCGTGGTGACCGAAGAAGCCGAAGTGATTTATTTATACAACGGCACCACCATCACGCGCCCACCTTTTCAAAAACGCGGATTTTTAAAAGCGCAAGCACCTTATTTTGTGGTTTTGCCCAATTCTGATTTTGCTTTTACCAATTCTGATTTTTTATTTTCTGAAAATGAAAAATCATGGGTGAAATCCATTGGGGCGGAACTTTTTTTGGATCGTTCGGTTTTGCATTTGAAAAGCAAAGTCACTTCGTTTATTCAACCGGAAATGTTAAAAAAATGAAAAACAAAAATCAAAAAATCAAACAAACTTTATTTGTTGTGTTGTCTTGTTTTTTATCTTGTTTGGCTTTTGCCGAAAAAGCCGACCGCGATAAACCCATGCTCATTGAAGCCGATAGCGCCTCCATTGACGACAAAGACAAAATCCAAACTTTAACCGGCAATGTGATTATCACCAAAGGCACCATGCGTTTGGAAGCGCACAAGGTTTATATTTTGGAAGACGAATACGGCTACCAAAAAGGCACAGCGTATAAATTCCCTGATCGCCGCGCGTATTTTCGGCAAAAACGCGAAGGCTTGGATGAATACATTGAAGGCAAAGGCAACCGCATTGTTTATGATTCCAATTCCGAAATTGCGGAACTCATCGGCAATGCTTGGGTGAAAAGCGGCAACGATGAAGTCAATGGCGCTTATATCCGCTACAACGCGATGACGGAAACTTATTTTGTCAGCAATTTGGAAAACAACGCGCCCAACACCAACAAATCCAGCGCCAACAATGGTAAGCGCGTGAAAGCCATCATTCAACCGCGCAACAAATCGGCAAAGCAAGCGGCAGAAAATGCCGAAGAAAACAAGCCAAACCATGCGTTGTCTTCGCGTTTGCAATCCAGCCAAAAAATAGAAAAATAAAATCCGTTTTTTTTAAAAATCCACGGTCAACGTTTGATTTTTTTGAAAAAATTTTCAAATTTTTAAAACAATTTGAAAAGATTTTTCAACAATTTTGGGCGTTGACCGTGGATTTTTTTCAACTTGGCTTAAAAATTGCTTAAACTGCTTGGCTGGTAAAAAAGTGTTTTGAAAAACAAACCATTAAAGTTTTTAAAATGGCAAGTCGTAAAAACACCTAAGAAAAGTTGCAAAGCATGAAAGCAACTTTGGAATGTTGAAAAACTTTAACTTTTTTAAGGAGAATCAAAATGGCAATGGTCTTAAACACCAATGTGCAATCCTTGAATTCGCAACGCCATTTGTCGCGTAGCCAATCCACATTGAACACTTCTTTGGAGCGTTTGTCTTCTGGTTTGCGCATCAACAGCGCCAAAGATGACGCAGCAGGTTTGGCAATTTCGGAGCGGATGACGGCGCAAATTCGCGGTTTAACGCAAGCACAAAGGAACGCCAATGACGGCATTTCCATGGCGCAAACGGCAGAAGGCGCTTTGGGCAAAATGAGTGAAATTTTGCAACGTGTGCGGGAGCTGGCAGTGCAATCGGCAAACGCCACCAACAGCGCTTCTGACCGCAAAGCCTTGAATGATGAAGTGGGGCAGTTGGTCACCGAATTGCAACGTTTTGCCACCACCACGCAATTCAATGGCACGGTGTTGCTGGATGGTTCCAACGCCACCAACACCTATCAAGTGGGGGCGGATGCCAACCAAACCATTTCTGCTGCCACCATGGATTTTCGCACGGACAAATACGGCGATTACAAAATTGGCGGCGATTGTTGCACGGCAGGTTTGGGCAAAAACATTGCCGTTTCCAATGCCATGTATTCTGCTGCAACGGGCTCACAAGTGGCATGTGCGGCGGTGCAAGCCTCCGGAAAACTCACTTTAAATGGTCCCAACGGCAAAGCGGATGTTACATGTCTTACGGGTGATTCTGCTTATGATTTGGCGCAAAAAATCAACAGCCAATCCCAAACCGGAATTAAAGCCGATGCCCGCACCGAAACCGCTTTAACCTTGAAAGGCACTGGTTCTTTTGTGCTGGATGTGTACACCACCAGCGCATCGGAAACCAAAAAAACCGATTCCAATTCGGCATCCATTTCCTTCCAAGTCGATTCCCAAGACAAACAAGGTTTGGCAGCAGCCATCACCGCTTTTAACGATGCTTCAGGCAAAACCGGCGTCACTGCCCGCATGGGCGATGATGGTGAAACCATTGTCTTGGTCAATGATGAAGGCAAAAACATCAACATTGGCATCAATGGCAAAAATGTGTTGGCCTCCAACCAATCCATTTACATGGGCAACGACACTTCCGCCAATGTAACCGGCGGCACCGAAAACTCCGCAGCGGCAATGGTGGGTTCGGGTGGCACCGATTTTTCCGGCACCTTAACCGCCGCCGGTCAAGTCACCTTGAATGCTTCCCGTTCGTATTCCATTTCAACATCGGGTTTGGCATTCCAACAAGGCGTGTTGGGTGCAAAAGGCGTGGGTTTGTCTAATGGCACCGGCACCACAACGGAAGCACAAGTCAATGGTTCCAATTTAAAAACCGTGGCTTCTTTGGATATCACCACCGTGGCAGGCGCCACCGAAGCCTTGCGCATTGCCGACCAAGCTTTGGATGCCGTCAACAGCCAACGTGCCAAATTCGGTGCTTTGCAAAGCCGCTTTGAATACACGGTTGCCAACCTTTCAACCACCATTGAAAACACCACTTCGGCTCGTTCTCGTATTCAAGACACCGACTTTGCCTCTGAAACGGCAAATATGACCAAAGCACAAGTGCTCCAACAAGCCGGCACGGCAATGTTAGCCCAAGCCAACAGCTTGCCGCAAAGTGTTTTGACTTTGTTGAACTAACCGCAACCCACTCAGCAAAAAGGGATTTTCAACAACCCTTTTTGCTGGGGGTTTTAAAAAGTTTAATTTTATTGATGACGTTTTTCTTAATGGTTTTTCTGCAAAAAGGAGATGGCAATGATGAATATCTCTACCTTAACCAACACCACGCAAGCTTTGAATCAGGCGCAAACGCAACGCACGCCCTCGCCTGTTACCACCCAAAACACGGGCAATGCGCCCGTTGAACAACGCCCAAGTTCTGCGCCGCAACCGGTGAATCAAAGCCAACAAATTGCCAAAAATGTTTCAGCCACAGAAAACCAAGACGAATTGCAGGCTTTAAACGATGCGGCACAAAAAATCAGTGCGCATTTGAATTTAAAAAATTCTTCTTTGGAATTTTCCGTTGACCAAAATTCTGGCAAAAACGTGGTGAAAATTGTGGATAAAACCACCAAAGAAGTGGTGCGGCAAATTCCATCCGAAGAAGCCATTCACATTGCGCAAGCTTTGGATGAATTGGATGAAATCCGCCAAGGTTTACTGCTATCAGAACAAGGTCAAAAGAAAAAAAACAACAAAATCCACGGTCAACCGCAAATTTTTTTGAAAGTTTTGTTAAAAAAAGGACAAAGAAAATGGCATCCATCACCGCATTAGGCACAGGTTCCGGC
>JBNMHE010000058.1:0-11038 GCA_050872585.1 Rhodocyclales bacterium
ATGGGCAAAAACACGCTGAAATAGCGTTTGTCTTCGCCATAAATCACAATGCCATTGGAAGTTTGCGCGTGTTTTTTGAAAGAAAAACCGCCCCAAGAAATTTTGTAAAAAAAACTTTTTAAAGCATAAATGGCAGAAGCACTTAAAGCCACAACCGAACTGAGTAAAAGCGAACTGGTTGCCGGATCCAAATAAGCATAAGCATTGGGAACAAACAAAAGAAAAAGAAAAACAAAACGCAACATTCTACAAAATCCAAAACTTAAAATTAAAAACATCCAAAAGCAAAAAGCAAAAACAACAAGCTAGAAAAACCGCTGATTATAAAACGAAAAAAAATCCACGGTGCACGTTAAAAAATTTTGAAAAACAAAGCGTTTATTTGTTGAAACTTCTTTTAAAATAAACGATTTTCCAACGCTTTGCGGAGCTTTTGATGAATGAGCGTTTTCGCGAAATTCCTTATAACTATACTTCTTTAACCGACCAAGCCATTGTGATTCGTTTGTTGGGCGAACAAGCGGCCAAACTGTTGGATGAATTGCGCAAAGAGCGTGTAACCGGGCGTTCGGCGCGGATGTTGTATGAGGTTTTGGGCGATATTTGGGTGGTCAAACGCAATCCTTATATTGAAGATGATTTGTTGTTGAATCCTTCACGCAGAAAGGCGTTGATTGCCGCGATGCGCCACCGCTTGCATGAAATGAATAAGCGTCGCATTGCGCATCAAGAACAATCACAAGAGCGTGCGCAAAAAGTTTGGCTTTTAATAGAAGCGGCGCAAAAAGCGGTGTTGGATTTTGAAAATTGGTTTGAACAAACTTTAAGTTTGCGCGCGCGTTTGAAAAACGCATTTGGAAAATTAACCCGATTAGACAATGTGGCATTTGATGGTTTGTCGCGCGTTTCACACGTTACCGATGCAACCGATTGGCGCGTGGAATATCCTTTTGTGGTTTTAACGCCCGATACCGAAGAAGAAATTCCATCCTTGGTAAAAGTTGCAATTCAAGAAGGTTTAACCATTATTCCGCGCGGCGGTGGAACCGGCTACACGGGCGGGGCCATTCCATTGGATGCTTTGTCGGTGGTCATCAACACCGAAAAACTCACCACTTTAAGTCGTGTTGAAATGTTGCAATTAGAAGACTTGGAACACCCAACGCCTACCATTTGCACGGGCGCAGGCGTGGTGACCAATCAAGTGGCACAACAAGCCCAAAGCGAAGGTTATGTTTTTGCGGTGGATCCCACTTCGGCTTCAGCTTCTTGCGTGGGCGGCAATATCGCCATGAATGCTGGAGGCAAAAAAGCACTGCTTTGGGGAACGGCGCTGGACAATTTGGCTTGGTGGAAAATGGTTAATCCACAAGGCAATTGGGTGGAAGTAACGCGTTTGAATCACAATTTGGGCAAAATTCATGAACAAGAAACCGTGCGTTTTCGCATTAAAGAATACGATGCTGCTTCTGGCCATGTTTTAAAAGAAGAAGTTTTGGCATTGCCAGGCAAAAATTGTCGCAAATTGGGTTTGGGCAAAGATGTAACGGATAAATTTTTGGGCGGCATTCCCGGCGTGCAAAAAGAAGGTTGCGATGGTTTAATTGTTTGTGCGCGCTGGATTGTTCATCAAATGCCGCCAATTACGAACACAGTTTGTTTGGAATTTTTTGGCGATATTCACAAAGCCGTGCCAGCCATTGTGGAAATTACAAATTATTTTAAACCTGGAGGAGAAGGCTTGGCATCGGGCGTGCAGTTGGCAGGTTTGGAACATTTGGATTTTCGTTATTTGAAAGCCATCGGTTATGCCACCAAAGCCAAATGTTGCGAATCACCCAAAATGGTGTTGATTGGTGATTTGGTCGGCTATGACGCGCAAAAAGTGATGAATGCGGCGCAAAATGTGGTCAAAATGTGCCAAGCACGCGGGGCAAAAGGTTTTATTGCTGTTGAAGATTCTTTGCGCAAACAATTTTGGGCAGAGCGTGCCAACACAGCCGCCATTTCGCACCACACCAATGCTTTTAAAATTAACGAAGATGTGGTGATTCCCTTGCCCAAAATGGGCGATTATTGCGATGGCGTAGAACACATTAACATTGAACTTTCCATTGCCAACAAGTTGGAATTGTGTGTGGCGTTAAAAGCATTTTTCAAACAAGAATTTTCTTCTTTTAATTTAAAACAAGAAGTGCCTTTGGCATTATTTGAAAAAACCCAAACGCATGCTTTGGAAGTGATTGAAGCGGTTGAAAAACGCTGGCAATTTTTGTTTAACAATTTGAACAATACACTTGAAAATTGCGCGGAATTTGAAAAAAATTTGGCGTTGACCATGGAAAATTCCAAATGCTCGGTTTTTTCTTTGATTCAAAATCGCCACATTGTGGTTTCGTGGAAAAACGAATTAAAAACGCCTTTGTTTGAAATTTTAAGCGGCAAAATTTTTGATTCTTGGCGCGAAGAAATAGAAAAAATTCACCAAACCATTTTGCGTTCGCGCGTTTTTGTGGCGTTGCACATGCATGCGGGCGATGGCAATGTGCACACGAACATTCCGGTTAATTCGGATGATGGCAAAATGCTCCAAACTGCGCATCGTGTGGTGGAGCGCATTATGACTTTGGCAAAAAGTTTGGGCGGCGTGATTTCCGGCGAACACGGCATTGGTTTAACCAAAATGGCATATTTAAACGATTCCGATTTGGCGGCATTTTGGGAATACAAAAACAAAATTGATCCTACTGGCGTTTTCAATCGTGGAAAATTAATGAAAGGCGCGGATTTAACCCATGCTTATACGCCGTCTTTTCATTTGTTAAGCGCGGAGTCCATTATTTTAAAGCACACCGAAGTTTTGGAAATTGCGCAAATGATTAAAAATTGCTTGCGTTGTGGCAAATGTAAACCCGTTTGTTCTACGCATGTGCCGCGTGCCAATTTGCTTTATTCTCCGCGCAACAAAATTTTGGCAACTTCTTTGTTGATTGAAGCCTTGCTCTATGAAGAACAAACGCGGCGTGGCATTTCGCTGTTGCATTTTGATGAATTTAACGATGTTGCCGACCATTGCACCGTGTGCCATCGTTGCTTCAAACCATGTCCGGTGGATATTGATTTTGGCAGTGTTTCGGTTGCGATGCGCAATATGTTGCGCAAATTGGGCAAAAAACGCTTTAATCCGGGCACTTTTGCGGCGATGTTGTATTTGTCTGTGAATGATCCTGTGCGCATTAAAGTGATGCGCACCTTGATGATGTCTTATGGTTTTAAAGCTCAGCGCTTTTTTTATCAACTGATTAAAAAATTACCTTGGATTCAAAAAACGCGCCGCCATCCCAATAAAACTTTGGGCAAACCTTCTGTTGCTGCGCAAGTGATTCATTTTATGAACCGTCCAATGCCCGGCAATTTGCCATCCAAAATGTCGCGAACGCTTTTGGGCATTGAAGACAACAAAATGATTCCCGTTATCAAAAATCCATCGGTTAAAACCGAAGATTCCGAAGCGGTGTTTTATTTTCCGGGTTGCGGCTCGGAGCGTTTGTTTTCGCAAGTGGGTTTGGCAACGCAAGCCATGCTTTTTGATTTGGGAATGACCACAGTTTTGCCTCCCGGTTATTTGTGTTGTGGTTATCCGCAAAGTGCAACTGGCAATGAAAACATCGGCAATCAAATGATGGCACAAAATCGTGTATTGTTTCATCGCCTTGCCAATACTTTAAATTATTTGGATATCAAAACCGTGTTGGTTTCATGTGGGACGTGTTTGGACCAGTTGGAAAAATACCATTTTGAAGAAATTTTTCCCGGGGCGCGTTTGATGGATATTCACGAATTTTTGTTGGAAAAAAATGTGCGTTTTGAAAATCAATCAGGCGTGCGTTATATGTATCACGACCCGTGCCACACGCCAATGAAACATTACGATGCTTTAAAAGTCACCCAAACGTTGATGAATCAAAACGTGCCTTTGTGCGATCGTTGTTGTGGAGATTCTGGCTCTTTTGCTTATTCGCGCCCAGATATTGCCACGCAAGTTAAATTTAGAAAAGAAGAAGAAATCAAAAAAGTGGCAGCCAATTTGCGTGCGGATGGTTTTCAAGGCGATGTGAAAATTTTAACTTCTTGCCCAGCGTGTGCTCAGGGTTTGTCGCGCTATGAAGAAGATGCGCAAACTTCGGTAGATTACATTGTGGTGGAATTGGCCAAAAACAAATTGGGTGAAAATTGGCTAGAACACTATGTCCAACAAGCCAAAAATGGCGGAATTGAACGCGTTTTGTTGTAAAAAATCCACGGTCAACCTTTGTTTTTTTTCAAAAATTTTGGGAATGACAAAATGCTTGCAACTTCATCTGTTTTCAATTGTTCGCTTTGCAAAGAACCCGAAAATGTTTGGTGGGAAGATGCACACTGTTTGGTGATTTATCTTCAAGAAAATCATTTTCCAATTTTGCGGGTGATTTTGAAAAAACATGTGGCGGAAATGTCGGATTTGAATCAACAAGAACAAATGCACATGATGCGCATTGTTTTTTCTTGTGAAAAAATTTTACGACAATTTTTCAAGGCGGACAAAATCAACCTGGCCAGTTTGGGCAATGCGGTGCCGCATTTGCATTGGCATATCATCGCGCGCTTTGAAAACGATTCGCATTTTCCCAATAGCATTTGGGGGCAAAAATTGCGTTTGTGGAATGGTGTGGAAGATGGCGCTTTAAAATCTTTTTTTTTAGAGCATTTTTTAAAAACGGAATTTTAAAATTCAAAATTAAAGAAAGAGAACAATGGCCAATACGCATTTTGGTTTTCAAAATATTCCCGAAGCGGAAAAAGAAAAACGTGTGGCAGCGGTGTTTGATTCGGTTGCCGACCGCTACGATTTGATGAACGACTTGATGAGCGGCGGCATTCACCGCTTGTGGAAAATGCAAACCATTCGCCACGCCAATGTGCAAGCGGGCGAAAAGGTGCTGGATGTGGCTGGCGGCACGGGCGATTTGGCGCGCGCATTTTTCAAAAAAGCAGGCGATTCGGGGGAAGTTTGGCTCACCGACATCAACTTTGAAATGTTGCAGCGCGGGCGCGACCGCTTGTTGAACGAAGGCATTGTGTTGCCAAGCGCGCAATGCGATGCGGAAAATCTGCCTTTTTTAAGCGATTATTTTGATTGCGTCACAGTCAGTTTTGGTCTGCGCAATATGACGCACAAAGAAGTGGCTTTAAAAGAAATGCACCGCGTTTTAAAAACGGGTGGGCGCTTGTTGGTTTTGGAGTTTTCCAAAATCACGCCCGCTTTGGCGCCTTTTTATGATTTTTATTCTTTTAAAATCATCCCCAAAATCGGCAAATTGGTGGCTAATGATTTTGAAAGTTACCAGTATTTGTCTGAATCCATTCGCATGCATCCCGACCAAGAAAGTTTGAAAACGATGATGGAATCGGCAGGGTTTGCTCGCGTTTCTTACCACAATATGACCTTTGGCGTGGTGGCGTTGCACATTGGCATAAAATGATGATTTTCCACGGTCAACCAAATATTTTTTCAAAAGGCATAAAAAAATGAGCGAAGAAAAAAACGAAAACTACACGCCCACACCCTTTTTGGGTTTGGCGCCTTTTTTGCGCCGCAGTTTAGCGGGCGAAAATTTAATGCCTTTGGCGCAGGCGCTTTGGGTAGAAGCGGCGGAAAATCAAAACAGCGCCAACGCTTGGATGAACTTGGCAGTGGCTTTGGAATGCATTGGCGATGTTCAAGGCGCACAAAATGCGCAAAATGTGGCGCTTTCTTTGTCGTCTATTTTTGTGCGTCCGCCCTCCAAAAATCCGGTGAGTATGCGTGTTTTGTGTTTGAAAGTGCCGGGCAATTTGTCCAGCAATGCGCCTTTGGATTGCTTGTTTGAAAACGACGATGTGGAGTTGATTGATTATTTTTTCAATCCCCATTCCACTGATTTTGATTTTTCAAAATTGCCGCCATGCGATGTGATTGTTGGCGCAATGGGGTATGCATTCAAACGTCAAGCGTGGCTAGAAAAACTCAACCAAGCCTTACAACATGTAAAAAAACCGATGGTCAATTCCATTTCGGCTATTTTGAATACGCGGCGCGATCAAGCCAGCCGTTTGATGCAAAATGTCCAAAACGTGTTGATGCCTTTGCAATTTTTGTTTTCAAAGCAAGAAGTGCAGGCTTTGTCATCCAATGCCAATACACTCCCAGAAGGTTTGGCTTATCCTTTGATTATTCGCCCTGAAAATTCACACGGCGGCAAAAATTTGGAAAAAATCAGCGATTGTGCGCAATTGTTGGATTATTTGAATCGGGTAGATTGTGCGCATTATTTTTTGTCTTCCTTTGTGGATTACCAAAATCAAGAAGGTTTGTATTCAAAAATGCGCATTGCCCTTGTCAATGGCAAGGCTTATCCCGTGCATATGGCTGTATCCAGCAAGTGGGTTGTGCATTATGTCAATGCTTTTATGCACAACGCGCCCGAAAATCGCAAAAAAGAGCGTTTGTGGATGGAAAATTTTGAAGAATTTGCCAAGCCTTATGAAAACCTTTGGCAAACCTTAAAAGAAAAAATCGGTTTGGATTATTGTTGCGTGGATTGCGCCCAAATGCCCAATGGCAATTTGTTGATTTTTGAATTTGACCACATTTCGGTGGTGCATGATATGGACGACCCTTTGCGTTTTCCTTATAAATCCGCTGCCATTGCGCGCATTAAAGATGCTTTGCGTGATTTCTTTTTTGAAATTTAACCATGCACAAAAACAACTTCAATTTTTCAGGCGGACCCGGCGCATTGCCGCTTGGCGTTTTAAAGGAATTGAGTCAATCTGTTGTGGCTTTAAAAGAAACGGGTTATTCCATTTTGGGTTTGAGCCACCGAAGTGAATTGTTTTTGTCTTTTTTAAACGAGTTGGAAGAACGCTTTGTTCGCTTGTTGAATTTGCCCGCGCATTACCGCGTTTTGTTTTTGCAAGGTGGCGCCAGCACGCAATTTGCGCAAACGGCGCTTTATTTTTCGGATTCCAAAAAATCGCCCGCGCAATATATTGTTGGCGGTTATTGGAGCGAAAAAGCCTTTTTGGAAGCCCAACGCTTTGCCAAAGTTGAAGAATTATGGAACGGCAAGGCGCAAGGCTTCACAACTTTGCCAAAAAACGATGATTTGTCTTTCAATCCGAATGCGGCTTTTTTGCATTATGTTTCCAATGAAACCGTGGAAGGTTTGCAATTTCCAACAGAAGCATTGGGTTTAAAAAACGTGCCGCGCATTGTGGATATGTCTTCTGATTTGCTTTCTCGCCCAATTGTTGCGGATGATTTTGCGCTGATTTACGCCCACGCCCAAAAAAATTTGGGACCAGCAGGCGTTACGATTGTGGTTGTTGACCAAAACTTTTTGCCTGATTCTGCGCCGCTTTTTCCCGCCGCACTGGATTACAAAACCCAACTTGAAAAAAATTCCAATTACAACACGCCGCCCGTTTTTGCCATTTACGCCACGCTTTTGGTATTGCGCTGGTTGGAAGATGAAATTGGCGGTTTAGATAAAATGCACGCCATCAATCTTCAAAAACAAGCGATGATTTTGGCGGTTTTAAAAGCACACCCGGAAGTTTTTCGCTTGCATGCGCAAAATCATTTTTCGCTGATGAATATTGCTTTCTTTTTGTCGCCTGAATTTTCATTGGAATATTTTTTAAAGTCGGCAGAATCGGCAGGGTTTTATGGCTTAAAAGGACATCGCTCTTTGGGCGGCGTGCGCGCTTCGCTTTACAACGCTTTGCCGCTAAAAGTGGCGGAAAACTTTGCGCAATTTTTAAGCGATTTTGCAAAAAATCCACGGTCAACGTGAAATTTTTTTGTTTGTGTTAATTTTTATTGATTCTTATTTTTTGTTATTCACAAATGGGCTGCTTTGGCTAATATCTTGGTAATTGTTGGGATTGGTGATGTCGTTGCCCGATATTTGATAAGCCTTGTCAATGAGCCAGGCATTGGGCAAATGGTGATTAAAATCATCATTGGGGCGCACGTGAATCAGCGTTCGGTTGGCAGGATAATTTTTCAAAATGGAAGGCGGCACGTTGGGGCAAGAAGTTTTCAATTGGTCGCAATAAATGCTTGCCAAATCAAAATTGGACATCAAACGCTGATCAATTTGAAGGGCGCCTTGCTGGTTAAAATCTTTAAACAACAAAAGCACATCTTGCCCAATTAAGCGAGGGAATAATTCTGGAATGTTGATGCTGTCTCTATCGCCCGAATGGTCGCTGACCACAAAAATTTGCGTGTTGTCAAAAATGTTTTCTTTTTTCAACCATTGCAGGTAATCAT
The DNA here is from genome assembly GCA_050872585.1 of Rhodocyclales bacterium. GTDB lineage: Bacteria > Pseudomonadota > Gammaproteobacteria > Burkholderiales > Rhodocyclaceae > SFHR01. The sequence continues at coordinate 8,360 of JBNMHE010000058.1, forward strand.
TCAAATAGGAAAGTGCGCAAAGTTCGGTATCCCAATGTTGATTCATATACCAACGAATTTCTCCGCCTTTCCATGTGCTGCCACTTGAAAAATAATGGCAAGTGTTGTTGTTGAAAAAAATGCCATAAGGCGCATGAGTTAAGCCGGAATAAAAAAACTTGAACGTGGGTTTTTGGGCATTCACATTGCCAATGTGTGTGGGCGCATAAAGCATGGCCGCACTATTGATGATGCTGTTGGCATCCACCGGATTGTTGTATAACCACATGCCGTGCTTGTAAATGTGTTTTTTGTAAATTTCCGGCGTGATTTTAAACAAAGAAAAACTCAATAATTTCACAATATCATCGCTTGCATGCGTTTTGTTTTGCACCAAATGCGGGTGTTTTTCTAAAAAATAAGGTTTGAAGGCTTGGCGATTATCCACCCAATGAAATTGTTGGTTAAATTGAGGGTTGTCATACAAGGTTTTGAATAACTCTTGTTTGTTGCCTAAGTAATACATTAAAAAAGAAACTTGGTAATCGTTTTTCAAAAAAGAATGCGCAATATTTTGAAAAGCATTGACCGTGGTGTTTTGGCGCAAATCGCCACGCAAATTGGAATTGTAAATGGTGTAATATTCGCCGCCCACAACACTGGGCATGGTGTATTCCGTTGCATTGGCGCTGGCAACCGCATTGGGGAAAAATGTAAAACCTTCCAATTGTTCTTTTAATTGTGGATATTCCTTTAAAAGTGCCGGCATATGTGAACCGCTAAACATATCCAACATAAAAACAACCACATTGGACTTGGTTTTGGAATAGGAAAACAATTCGTTTTCATACGGTAACACAGTGTTTTCGCTGGTGTTTTCCGCTTGATTGTGCAAGTTCGGGGGGGGGGGGGAGGGTTGTTGTTGCATCACAAGCGGATAAACAATTTTGCCCAAATGCATGCCGCTGATGATGATTAAAGAAAACAAAATAATTTTCAAAGGTGCCAATAATTTTTCCAAAGTAAGGCAAACAACAAAAATACCGATGATGAAAACCATTAAGAATGTTTTGTATTGCGCAACATACAAATTTGGATTTAAAAAATCGGGCAATTCTTTTTGAAAAACAAAACGATCCATGGCGCCGTAGTCGCCTACCAAAATAAAGGTATTGAGTAAGGCAATCAGCAAAATAAACGTTAAAACAAAAGAAAGAATAAGGGTGTATTTTTTGGGAATAAAACCCAAAACATAATGCAAAAAGAAAAAGGACAAAACAAATGCGCCCAATAATGCCGACAAAGTGGAAAAAGTATAATCCGCATCAAACTGCGATAAATCACTTTGATAAAGCATAAAAGTATTAAAAATACAAATTAAAAAACAAATATTCAACAAAGCATAAAATTTAATTTTTGTATAAATGGAGTGGGGAATGTGGTTGTTTTGAATTTGTTTGAAAATACCCACGCCACGCATGGTAAAAACGACCATGGTGAAAAGAACAAAATACATGATTGCCGCATTTTTAAACAAAGGCAGTAATGAAAATTGATAAGTGATGTTGGCAATTTCATCGCCTTCTTTGAAAGAATGAGAAGCATGAGAATAAGAAAAATTAAGATAACGCCCTTTGGGATACACATTTTGAATCTGTTGCGGATGAATGTTTTCATTCCATTGAATATTTTGAATGTGAATATCCGATAAAGAATTGGAACGCAACAAAAAACGCAAAGATTTGGCATGGTGAATTTTTGCCGTTTCTGCATTGATATAAGTCACTGTTGCCGTTTGGCTTTTGTTTTGTGTGGTCAAAGCAATGATTCCTGCAGAAACCAAAGCCAAGGTTAAAATAGAAAAACAAGCAACAAAACACCATTTGAAAGTTTTGGGCAGTTTGAAAAAATCTTTTAAAAAACTGTTTAAATGAAAAAAATGAATACAATCAATAAAATCAACAAAATTTGTTTTTTCATTGTTTTGTTCTTTAATTGTGTTTATTTTATTTTTTTTAAATTTAAATTTAAATTGAATCAAAGTATTTTTAATTAAAGAAAAAAGCATATTGCACGTCCAATAAAGAACCAAAGCGCTGGGCATATTGTAGAGCAAATACAAAAACAAAAAAGAAATCAACGCTCCTTGAATGCGTGCAGAATTTTCTTTTGCGCTGATGAAAACATTGATTAAAGAAATCAAGGTCATCAAAATGGGCAACAAATGCACGCCAAAAATTAAATCTGGGGCGCTTAAATCTTTAATCCACAAAAAAGAAACCGCATTTAAAGCCAAATTATTTTGAATGACAAAATACATGGCATAAAAAAATGGAATTTGAATGAACAAACCGCCCAAAGCGCTTAATGCAAAAATAGGGTGATAATGTTCTTGTTTGTATAATCTTTGGGTAAAAGCAAAAACTTTGGTTTTGTTGTAAACCTTTTTCCAATTTTGAATGCGGGCATCCAAAATTTTTTTGCGTTGGTTTTCGTATTCTGATTTTTTATCAGTGAGAATAAAAATTTTAAGCAAAAAAACATTGACCAACAAACTTAATAAAATAATGGCCATGCCATAAGATTGAAAAATTTGATACAAACACACTAATAAAAAACGCAAGGCGCCTTCTAATGGAAAAATAAAAACAGAATAAAAGAATGCAGCCATTTTGTTTATCCTTGTTGAATGAGGTTTTC
>JBNMHE010000059.1:0-10671 GCA_050872585.1 Rhodocyclales bacterium
ATTTATTTTTATTATTTTTTTTATTGTTATTTTGATTATTTTCCACGGTCGACGCCAAATTTTTTTCAAAATTTAAATTTTTTTCAAAGTTGACCGTGGAAAAAAATTGAAAATCCACACCATCTAATTGAAAACTTTCTTGTTGATGATGGCAAGAATCAAAATCACCAAAAGAAGAAAATATCCGATTGATTGGAATATTATTTTTTAAATCTTCAAATCCGCCAATATGGTCATAATCCGCATGAGACAAAATAACATAATCCAAATGTTGAATATGTTTGTTTTTCAAAAAAGGAATAATCACGCGTTTGGCAGCATTGGAATCAGAATGGTATTTTGGTCCAGCATCAAATAATAAATTGTGATGGTGCGTGCGAATTAAAACAGATAAACCTTGCCCAACATCCAAAAAATCAATCCATGCTTCATTTTGTTTGGGACGCGGATTTTGATAAAAAAACAAAGGAATAATAAAAAAAATCCCCAAAGAACGTCCGCAAAAACCACGCGGCATTTGTAAAATAAAAACACCCAACAAACCCAAAACAACCAAATACAATGGAATGCTATTTTGAAAAAAAGGGAAACTGATTAAAATATTTAAAAATTGCATTAAAATATCAATCAAAAAATGAGCTATTTTTAATAAAAATAAGGCAAAATTTTCATTTAAAAATAAAAACAAAGTGCCAAACAAAACCAAAGGCGTAATCAACATAGAAACCAAAGGAATGGCAAACGCATTGCTTAAAGGAGAAACAAAAGGAAAAAAAGAAAAAACATACAATAAAATTGGTAAAGTAAATAAGGAGGAAGCCCATTGTGTGCGGCAGAAAATTTGAATCATGTTAATCATTTTTTCTTTTTTATTTTTAGCAGGTTTTTGAATATAAGAATAACCAATAAAAGTTAAAATAGAAACCGTGCCAAAAGAAAGCCAAAAACCAATTGCAAAAATAGAAAAAGGAGAATAAATTAAAACAACCAACAAAGCACAAAATAATATCTGTGAAGGTGCAATTTGTCTTCTTAAAATAATGGCAATGGCAGCGGTTAAAAGCATATAAAGCGTGCGTTGTGCAGGAATGCCAAAACCAGCCAATAAAGCATAAAAAAAGGCAAAAATAGCAGCTTGAATGGCAAAAAAAATCGGCACGGGAATCCAATGCACACATGTTGGAAATTGTTTCCAAATCAAAGAAAATAAAAAAGCAAAAAAAGTGGATAAAAAAGTAATATGCAAACCAGAAATTGAAAACAAATGTGTTACCGCAGTGTGATTAAAAAGTTGCCATTCATTTTGCGTAATGGCATTTTGTTCGCCAATAGATAAAGCAATTAAAATGCCCACATAAGGATATTGTTCCTTGGGCAATAAATTTAAAAATGTTTTTTCTATTTTAAAACGCAAGCGTTCTATATTCATTAAAAAATTATTTTTTTTGTTTTTTTCTATTTTTAAAATATTTTTAACATACGCTGTTGCACCGATATTTTCAATGAGCATTTTGCGTTCATAATCAAAACCACCTTCGTTATAAAATCCGTGGATTTGTTTTAAACGCAAATTAAGTTGAACAAAATCACCAGCATTTAAATTTTGTGGCGGATTTTTTTGATTCAAATACCAATTAACACTAATTTTAGAAGGCAGAGTTTTATCTTCTGGTTCAATTAAAAATCGCAAACCATAATTTGTTTTTTGTGGTTTTTGCAAAACAAAACCCGAAACAATTTTATCTTGTGGATTTCCTTTAAAACGATTATTTAAATGTGATTGCGCAATAAAATAACTATAAAATGAACCTAAAATTAAGCCATAAATAAAATAATAAAGTAAACGATTTTTTAAAATAGGAAAATTAAAAATTAAAACAAAAGGAATTAAAAAATACAAAGTCAAATGGGAATTTAAAAATAAAAAAACAATGCCGCTGAAAAAACCCAAAACAAACGTGCGCATTTTTTGAAAATTTTTGAAGGTTTAGCGTGGATTGGAATGCGCATTCATCGCGGTCAGTTGTGCTTTGTTTTCCATCCACGTTTTAATGCGATTGGCATCGCCCTCGCGCGAGCGCTTGCCAACCGAATCCAACAACACAATCACCACAGGTTTGTTGGCAACAATGGCTTGCATCACCAAGCAGCGCCCGGCTTCCGAAATATAACCGGTTTTGGAAATGCCAATTTGCCAAGCCTTGTTGTCAATTAAGGCATTGGTATTGTGAAAAGTTTGCACGCGCTTTCCTAATGCCACATCCACTTCATTCATTGTGGAAAAATAACGAATGGCCGGATATTTTGCCGCCGCCAAAACCATTTTAGACAAATCAAAGGCATTGGAAACATTTTGGCTGGAAAGCCCAGTTGGTTCGGCAAAATAAGAATGTTTCATTCCCAATTCTTGGGCTTTTTGATTCATATCCGCAACAAAAGAATCCATTCCGCCAGGATAATTTCTGCCCAGAGCAGAAGCGGCGCGATTTTCTGAGGACATCAATGCCAACAACAAAGCCGTTGCACGTGATAATCGGGTGCCAATGTTCAAACGCGAACGGCTGTTTTTCAAGCGATCAACATCTTCTTCGGTAATTTCAATCACTTCATCCATATCCAAATTGGCATCCAAAACCACCATGGCCGTCATCAATTTGGTAATGGAAGCAATGGGCTGAACAGAATCGGCATTTTTTTCAAACAACACTTTGCCCGATTCCGTTACAACCAAAGCTTGAGATGAACGAAGTGGCAATTTTGTTGTGTTGTAATTGGCCGACAAAAAGGAAGAATTGTTTTTTCTTACACGAATGGTTTGTTTTTTGTTTTTGTGAACAATTTTGCTTGCCGTTTTTTTGGTGCTTATTTTTTTATTTTTTTTAACTTTTTTTTGCACATTTTTGGATGCTTTTTTTGCGGTATTTTTAGACGTATTTTTTTGATTTTTTAATGCGTTGACCGTGGATTTTTTGACGTGTTTTTGTTGAATCAGCGGCACGGAACTGGCAAAAGATGTTTGCACGCCCCAAACATTAACGCACAAAAAAATGCTTACCATGAAAAACAAAAAACGTCCGCGCATCGTTTTTTTTAAGTCAATTTAAAAGTAAAATAAGAAAAAATCACAAAACATTCTACAAATGTTTTCCAAATTATTCAACAACTTAAAAAGGATTTTCAATGCAATTCTTTGAAAAATTAAAACAGCGACAACAGCATTCTTTGCTTTGCATCGGTTTGGATCCTGATTTTGAGCAAATGCCTGAAAAATGGCCACAAAATGAAGCCGGCATTTATGAATTTTGTCGGCGCATTGTGGATGCCACTTCCGATTTTGCCGCTGCTTTCAAACCGCAAATGGCGTATTTTTCCGCCTTGGGTTTTGAGCGTGCTTTATACGATTTGATTGCCTATATTCACGCGCAATATCCGCACATTCCCGTGATTTTAGACGGCAAGCGCGGCGATATTGCCGATACCGCCAAGCAATATGCCAAAGAAGCCTTTGAACGTTTTGAAGCCGATGCCGCCACAGTCAATGCTTATATGGGTTACGATTCTTTGCAACCATGGCTGGATTACACCGACAATGGCATTTTTATTTTGTGCCGCACTTCCAATGCGGGCGGCGCGGATTTGCAAAATTTAAACGCCAACGGCAAAGCCATTTTTGAACACGTTGCCGATTTGGCGCAAAAATCGCCCACGCCATGCGGTTTGGTTGTGGGCGCCACTTTCACCAATGAAATTGAACGCGTGCGCCAAATTGCACCCAATTTGCCTTTTTTAATGCCGGGCGTTGGACATCAAGGCGCCAATTTGGAACAAGCCTTGAAAAAAAGTGTTTTGAACAAAGAAAATCCGGCGGTGTTGATTCATTCTTCGCGCGCCATTTTGTATGCCGGTTGCGATTCCAAAACTTTTGAAGAAGCCGCACGCAACAAAGCACAAGAAACTTTTCTTGCCATCCAAAACACATTGAAAAACATTTAAAAAAATTTAAAAAATCAAAAAATCCACGGTCAACGTTTTGTTTTTTTGAAAAAAATGATGCGTTGACCGTGGATTTTTTTGTTTGGTTGTATTTTTATATTTTCATATTCGCCAATTCGCTTAATTGGTCTATTTCAATGCGCGTTAAATGTGAAGACAAACCATGCGTTTTCAAAACCCAGTTGGGGAAAGATTCAATATCGCCATAAACGCTTTCCAAATAGCGCTGAGTTTGGTTGGGAACCAAAAAATCAAAACCTTCAAAACGCATGGTTTTCAAAGGAAAAAAATCATCAAAAGGCGTTAAATTACGCGAAAAACCACACGCAAAAGCGTGAAACGGATAAAACAAATAAGCCTTTTCGGGAATGGGTTGATTTTCAAGCAGTTCTTCTTTGTAAAAACGCATCACTTCTGCCCAATAATGTTGGGGAATAACCGCGTAATGTTTGGCTTGCGGGTCACTTTCAAAAGGAATGGCCGCCATAAAATTTTCCATTTTGTTTTGAAAATCAAGCAAAGCCTTGCCGCTTAAAGGCTCAACGGCATTGCCAAAATAATAAGGAAAAACATCCAAAATGGCGCGCGTTTCTTTGTAATAAATGCGCAAAATATGGTCTTCTTTGGCGTAAAAACCTTCATTGTTGGCATTCCATTGCGGCAAAAGAGAAAGCAGTTTGTCGTAATTTTGGCGCGTTAAAGAAATATCCAAATCATCGTCCCACGGCACAAAACCTTGATGGCGATAAGCGCCCAAAAGCGTGCCAAAATCCAACCAATATTCAATTTGGTGCGCATTTAAAAAATCGGTAAAACGCTTTAACAACACGCTTGCCGCTTGTTGATGCAAGCGCAAATGCCCTACTGCCGGCGGCAAATTGCGCACGCGCAAAGTGCTTTTGAGCAAATCTTCCAAATAAACCAACCTGCCGTTTAAATGTTCTATTTCTTTGTGCAAGGCAGGAAAATTGGAATCGCCGCGCTAGCGTTTGAATAAAGATTTGATTTTAAAGAGAAAACTCTCTCTCTCTCTCTCTCTCTCTCTCTGCAAAAAGTGTGCCACATTGCTTGTCTTAATCAAAAAAAATTTGATTTTAAAACATTTTTAAAACAATGGCGCATTCCAAAATCAAAATAAAAAAATCCACGGTCAACTTACTTTTTTTTTGAAAAATTATTTTTTGCGCGCCAATAAACGAAAAAAAACATCGTTTTGATTTAAAAAAGGAGCAAACCCTTCTTTTTCTTGCGCATATTCTAAAACAAAATATTCTTTTAATTTTTCTTTTAAATGTTCAAAATCAATAAAACGCCGAAAATGTCCTTCATAAATAAATGAATTGGGTGCTATTTTTTTGCCTTTTCCAAACAAAGAATTGTTTAATCCACGTGCTTCAATTGCCAACAAACCATTTTGTTTTAAAAAACAAGGTATATTTTTTAACAAATGATTTTCATCATTTTCATTGATAGAATGCAATGTAAAACGCGAATAAATCACATCAAATAAAGGTAATTGAAAATGATTTAAATTTGTAAAATCGCCAGATAAAAAACAAATTGAAGGATATTGATTTTTTAATAAATTAATTTCAGCTGTGGTTTGGTCAATCGCCGTTACGCAAAAACCTTTTTGGTGAAAATAAATGGCATCTCGCCCATTGCCGCAACCCAATTCCAATAAAGAAAATGTATTTTCGGGGGGGGGGGGGATTTTTAAACAACAAAGTGCGCAAACAAAGAAGGTTCTTTTTGCGCTTTGCCTTGAGCGTAAAAATGATGCCAATAGTTTTTGTCCATTTTTGAATTTCCTTGTTTTTTTAATTTTTAAAATTTTTTTGCGTTGACCGTGGATTTTTTAAATATTTTTATAATTTTCGGCAAAGCGTATAAAGCACGGCTTCGCTTTCGGTATAAACGCTGACTTCATTTTGCGCATTGACATCCGAATAAGCGCGCACCACGCCTTTGTTGGGTTCGCCATCGTCTATTTGCGAATCAATGGCCAAAGCAATTTTGGCTGGCAAATTTTGCGCACAAATGCCCCAACCCGATAAATTTTTGATATTGGTTAAAACCGAAAAAGCGCCGTTGGCTGCGTGATTGGGCGCCAAAGTGCCTGAGCCGGTTAAAAAACCGGATTCTCTTAAATGTTGCCAAAACAAAGTTTTTTCGTTTTCATCCAAATTGCCATTGCCATTGCCTTTGGGCACATTTGCCCAGCGACTGGCTTTGGCATCATCGCCCGGATAAGCACGATAACGCTCTTGATAAGAATAAAAAGCGCTGGCAATGCCGTTAAAATCATTGATGATGTTTTTAATGCGGGCGCTCATCACCAATTCTTGCCCTTTTAAAACACCGCCTAATAACAATCCAATAATCACCATCACAATGGCAATTTCAATTAAGGTAAAACCTTGTTGCTTCATTTTGTTCATCCATTGATTTGAAAATTGTGCAAAAATTGTTTTAATTTTTGCAATGCTTGTTTGTTGATATAACGCGCGGAACTGGCGGAAATTCCCATTTTTTCTCCAATTTGCGCAAAGGTTTGGGCGTTGTTTTCACCCAAAGCATAATAATTTTCCAACACAAAACGCTCTTTGGAATTCAATTCTTTTAAGGCATTTTCCAAAATGTGCGCCATTTCTTTTTGTTCCAACAACACATCGGGATTTTGCGTTTCATCTTCCGACAAAGTTTCCAATAAACTTAAATTGTTTTCCACATCCAAAGGAAAATTCAAAGAACAAACCGTTTTGTTTTCTTTTAAAATGCGGCGCACTTGCTCAACCGGTTTGTTGAGCAAATTGGCAACTTCTTTTAATAATTTTTCAAAGTTTTTGGAATCATTTTGCGGCAATTGAGCAATGGCGCGCAAAATCACGGCAATGGATTTAACTTGATGAATGGGCAAGCGAATCAAACGCGAAGCAATCAAGGCGCGCTCAACATAATGGCGAATCCACCATGTGGCATAAGTAGAAAAACGCCAGCCGCGCTCCGGTTCAAATTTTTCCAAAGCGTGCATTAAACCCAAATTGCCTTCTTCTATTAAATCCAAAAAAGAAAGACCGCGCCCGCGGTAGCGTTTGGCAATGTTGACCACCAAACGCAAATTGTGCTCAATCATTTTTTGGCGCGCTTGAAAATCGCCTTGTTTGGCAAGCATTGCCATTTGCCATTCTTCTTGCGCATTAAAAAGCGGTTTGGCACGAATTTTTTTTAAATAAAGCGCCGTAATATCTGCCAATAAAGCATTTTCTTCATCCGCATTGTCTTCTAATGAAGAATCCAAAAAATCAGGCGCATTTTCCACGGTCAACTCAAAATTTTTTTCAAAAAATTAACGCGCAGGCAAATAAGGCGCAGGATCAATGGGTTTGCCTTGTCGGCGCAATTCAAAATGCAGTTGCGTGGTAGAAGAATCACTATTGCCCATTTCCGCAATGCGTTGGCCGCGTTTCACATTTTGCCCTTCTTTAACCAAAATTTTGCGATTGTGCCCGTAAGCCGACAAAAACAAAGCACTGTGTTTGATGATCACCAACTCGCCATAACCTCTTAAACCATTGCCGGCATAAACCACTTTGCCATCGGCAGCGGCCAAAATGGCATCGCCTGCTTTGCCAGAAAATTCCATTCCTTTGGTGGCGGCCGAATAACCTTGTCGCAAAGGATTGTTGGTAGGCCAACCCCAAACCACGCCACCTTCCGTTTTGGTTGTGGGGCGATCGGTTTTGTTTGGCGGCACTTTGTTTTCAATTTTACTTTGCGTTTTGTTTTCTTTTTTCAAATCCAACGCCACATTTTTGGAAGTATTTTTTGCGGACAAATCAATCACTTCAATGGGCGATTCTTTTTTCAAATTGTCTTGGCTGTATGCCACTTTGCCCACTTTGGGCGCATTTTTGGTTAAAACAGCGCTTGTTTTTTTCACTTCTTCTTTTTCTATGTTGTCCCAAGTTTGTCCGGGAGGAATCACCCGCAACAACATTCCTTCACTAATGGAAGAAGGGTCGGCAATGTTGTTCCATTTTGCCAAATCGCGATAATCTTGCCCGTTTTCCAAAGCAATGCGATAAAGCGTATCTTTGGCTTTCACCCGATAATAACCATCTTCAGATGCGCTATTTTTAACAATGGAACGCGCATTTTGCGCCGTATTCCATTGGCGTGTTTCACTTGGCGCAGGCGCTTGCGTAACACAAGCGGACAAAGACAAAACCAACATTCCCAAACAAACTTTTTGCATAGTGAAAAACCTTTTTAAAAAAATTATTGTATGCCATAAATCAATGGCACAAAACGCACTTCTTCCAAACGCGTTTCTTCAAAACCATTGGGCGTGTAATTCACACAACTGAGATATTGTCCGCCGTCTTCAAATTCAATGGGCGATAACAATCTTCCGCCGGGTTTGAGTTGCTTTAAAAGTTCCACCGGCATTTGTGGAAACGATGCGGCAACAATAATGGAATCAAAAGGAGCCGCTTCTTTTAAACCCAACGCACCATCGGCATGTTTTAGGCGTGCACGCGTGTTTTTAATCATATGCAAATGTTCTTTGGCCAGTTGCAACATTTCTTTTAAGCGCTCAACGGAATAAACTTCTTGCGCCAATAAAGAAAGCAATGCCGTTTGATATCCACAACCGGTGCCAATTTCAAGCACTTTGCCTAAGTTTTTTTTGCCTTCCATCAACAAAGAAAGCATTCTGGCCACCACAAAAGGTTGTGAGATGGTTTGCCCCAATCCCAAAGGCAAAGCGGTATCTTCATAGGCGCGGCTGGCAAAGGCTTCTTGAACAAAAATATGCCGTGGAATATCCATCATTGCGCTTAAAACACGTTCATCCACAATGCCTTGCTGGCGCAAACGCTCCACCATTTTGGCACGCACCCGCTGCGAGGTTAAACCTACGCCATTTAAATTAGGCATTGTTCATCCAATCATTGAGCGCGTTCAAATGCGTGTGATGGGTTAAGTCTATTTGTAAAGGCGTTAAGCTGGCGTAATGTTGCGAAATGGCATAAAAATCAGTATCCGCTTCTTCTATCAAAGGTTCACCCACATGACCAATCCAAAACAAAACACCATCGCGCGGCGAATCTGTTGCAATGGCAGAACCGGCGCTTTTGCGTCTTCCCAATTTGGTAATTTTGATGCCTTGAATGACATCCACCATTGGAATGTTTAAATTCAGTAGCCAAGGTTTGGGTTTGGCAATCATTTTCAAAACCACATCCCGCACAAGAATGGCGGCTTTTTCAAAATCGTGTATTTTCAAATGGCGCGCTTGATGGCCGCAACAAAATGAACTGGCCAAAGCAGGAATGCCGCGCAAATGCCCTTCTATTGCCGCAGCCACTGTGCCGGAATAAATGGTATCTTCGCCCAAATTGGCACCGTGATTGATGCCGGAAATCACCAAATCGGGCAAATCATCCAAAAAACCATGCAAAGCCAAATGCACACAATCGGCAGGCGTTCCATTGAGATAAAAAAAACCATTGGGCGCGCGCTCCACCTTCAACGGACGCGTAAGCGACAAAGATTGACTTGCCGAAGAACAATTGTGTTCGGGCGCAATCACAATCACATCCGCCAAATCTTCAATGGCGTGATACAAAGCATTCAAACCCGGTGCGCGATAGCCGTCATCATTGCACAAAAGAATACGCATAAAAAAAGCAAAATAAAAAAAGGGCTTATTATAACCTTGCAAAACCATTCACAAGGCAAAACATTTTTCAAAAAAATGATTTTAAAATTTATCGCGTTGACCGTGGATTTTTTTGATTTATTTTAATGTGGATGAATTTTAATAAATGCGTGCAGGATATTGCATCAACAAATTAACATCCAATTTCATATTGGGCAAAGAATTGGGATTTTTATTTTTAAAAACACGATAAATCTCATTATCCCATTGTTTTAATTCTTCTACATTTTCTATTTGAACAGGAAATTGTTCGGGAATCATCACATAATGAATAGGTTTTTCTCCATAAAATTCAACAAAAGGTTTGCCCCACATAATTGGAAAAGCGGCGCGGTAAACCGGCAATGGTTTTTGATTATTTTCTTGATTAGTTTGATTTTCTTTTTTTAAATTTAAAATATAATTGGCATTGACATTCAAAAGATTAGAATAATTTAAAAAACTATCTGCACTTCTTTTTGCCGAACGATGATCAAATTCCGTTAATAAAACAAAATTTTCATGGGAATGATTTTGAATGAACTTTTCCAACTGAAAAACTTCTTTTTGTTGTTTTACATTCAAATGATTAAAAGAATGAAAAGCATTCATAACTTGATGGTTATTGTATATTTGCAATAAAATTAAAGCAGCAAAAAACAAAAAGCACGCTTCTTGATTGGATTTTTTAAAAAAATAAAACACCACACCAACAAAAACAAAAAAAGCTATTTTAAAACCAAAAATAATATTTTGGTAAAAAAAATAAAATGTATCTGACAAATTAAAATACAAATAAGCCAAAATGGTTTGGTCGACAAAACTATCGCTGTTCATTCCCGGATAAAAATACAAGCACAATAAAAAAGGAACAAACATTCCCCATGCTTTTTGGGAAAAAGGCATTTTTAAAATAGAATAAAAAATAGTCCATAAAATAATCCAAGCGTAAGGAATATAACGCAAATGCG
>JBNMHE010000060.1:0-10368 GCA_050872585.1 Rhodocyclales bacterium
CATTATAGCAGATTGGAATATGCGCACTAAGTGGAACAAGTTGCGTGCGCAAAAAATAGCGCAACAAATTATAGCAGATTGGAATATGCGCACTAAGTGGAACTGACGACTATCAGATACAATGCCGCCTCTTATTATAGCAGATTGGAATATGCGCACTAAGTGGAACTTTAAAAACATTGCATAGGCTTTATACATTATTATAGCAGATTGGAATATGCGCACTAAGTGGAACTGCAAGGCGCAACACAAGCCGCCGCTTATTATTATAGCAGATTGGAATATGCGCACTAAGTGGAACAATTTACACAAAAGATGTTTTCTTGGTTGAATTATAGCAGATTGGAATATGCGCACTAAGTGGAACTAAAGAATTGACCCCCACACGCGAGCTCTTATTATAGCAGATTGGAATATGCGCACTAAGTGGAACACATCCGACCGCTTCAAAACCATAAAACCAAATTGATAAGAAAACGTTATGGCGACTAAAAGCCAAAATAACGAAGATGCAGTTGACTGCAATCCTTTTGTGTATTTTGAAGCCGCATCTTTTAATTTTTGAATTGGGTCTGAAATGGCGGCATTTAAAGATGCGTCTGTAGCATTAAAAACAATTTGTGCGTTTTGTTTTTTGGCGGCTTCTGCGACAGCTTGTCTATAAGCTTTTTGTTCTGAATCACAACCAACACAATACAAATAGCTTACTGTTTCGAATTTGTCCATATTGTTATAGTCGTCAATCTCTTGTTGAGAGATATTAAACTTCTGTGTCTGTGCAATAGCAGGAATGCAAAAAAAAAGGGTAAAAAGAAAGAATAACAAACAAGAATTATTTTTTAACATTTTATTATCTCCTACTTATAATTTAAAACTTAACATGTTTAAACATTGTTTTAACCCATGATTTATTTTTTGGACTAAAACGGCTCTGCATTGCTTTTGGATACACTAAACAAGAAATAATATCAGCTTTCTCTTGTGTGACTTTACTATCATCAAATTTTCCGTTTGTAAAAAAATATTCTTTTATGAGTTCTTTATTTTTATTGAATTTTTCATCCATAAAAGAAAACATCAATTTTCTTTCATTTTCATTTTCAAGTTTCTTCTCAAATTCCGACTCTGTTAATTTATTCGCCCAAGCAGGATATAAATCGTGTTTTGCATACCATTGGCAGTTTTCAAGATTTTGCTCCATTCTCGTATTTGTAGCGGGAAATAATTCAAAAACTTTATCTTGAACATCACTCTTAAAATATTCACCTTCTTTTAATTTTAAAAGCATATTATCAATTTCCTGTTGCGCAGAAAGTTGTTGGGTAAAAAGCGTTGCATTATTATCACCACAAGCAGATAAACCTAATGCCACGCAAATAGCCATCGCCAAGGTTTTAATTTTCAAACTTTCCATTTTAAAATCTCCTATCAAAAAAACAAAAAAGTTGGATGTAATGTAATCATTTTTATAAAAAAAAAACAAGTTTTTTAATTTATTTTATAACCCACACCCCAAACTCAAATCATTTCCGCAATCTTTATAACCTGACGAACCACCGCTCCCATTAACAGAAATAGAACGCGTTCTCAATGCTTGCAATGGCGCAACTTCACGAGATTTAAAAATTGCTTGGCTTTTCGCCTCCTTATCAAATTCAGCTTGTTTTTCCAAGGCAATCATTTGATTTTGTTGGGCAATCATTTTACGTAATTCTAAATTCTGCTTCAAAATTTCCGATTGAAACTGATTATTTGCCTGCATCACCTTCAACATGCCGCCATCTTTATCATCCCCAGCCTTTCTCGCAGATTCTTGTAATTCAGCAAGCCTTTTTAAACCAAAAGTGATGGTAATTATAGCAGATTGGAATATGCGCACTAAGTGGAACTCGTGTAACCAACTTTAAAAACCAATTCCTATTATAGCAGATTGGAATATGCGCACTAAGTGGAACCTTGCAGGATGGCATTTTTAGAGCTTGCGAAATTATAGCAGATTGGCGAGATGTTTCAACCAAGAAATTAGATAAGATGAAACAATAAATAAGGTATAGATAAATTTTTATACATTTATTTTTTATTTTTAAAAAAGAGAATTTATATATGAAAAAATTCTATATATTGAAATTTTTATTTATTTTTTGTGTTTTGTTTTTGTATTTTGATAATGTTCAAGCAGCAGTTTTAATAAGTTCTACATTTTAAATTTTTTCCAAGTCGACCGTGGATTTTTTTAAAAATCTCCCAAAATTGCCACGGCTTCGTCAATGCGTCCGATGGTCAAGAGTTCTACCCCCGCGATTTTTTGTTTGGGCGCATTGGCTTTGGGAATAATCAAGCGTTTAAAACCCAATTTTGCCGCTTCTTTAATGCGCTCTTGCCCGCGCGGCGCAGGACGCACTTCGCCAGCCAAACCAATTTCACCAAACACCGCCAAACCTTGTGGCAAGGCTTTACTTTTTAACGAAGAAACAATGGATAAAATCACCGCCAAATCCGCCGCCGGCTCAACAATGCGCACGCCGCCCACGGCATTGACAAACACGTCTTGGTCGTGGCACAAAATGCCCGCGTGCCGATGCAAAACAGCCAAAAGCATTGCCAAACGTTGCGCATCCAACCCCACGGTTAAGCGGCGCGGCGTGCCATGCGATTCATCCAACAATGCCTGCACTTCCACCAAAAGCGGGCGCGTGCCTTCTTGCGTAACCAAAATGGAAGTGCCGGGAACATCGCTGGCGTGTTGGGATAAAAAAATTGCCGAAGGATTGCCAATGCCTTTTAAACCTTCTTCGGTCATCGCAAAAACGCCCAATTCATTGACCGCGCCAAAGCGATTTTTTACCGCTCTTAATAAGCGAAAGCGCAAATGTTGGTCGCCTTCAAAATAAAGCACAGTATCGACCATATGTTCCAACACGCGCGGCCCAGCCAGTGCGCCTTCTTTGGTCACGTGCCCCACAAAAATGATGGCGATTTTTTTGGTTTTGGCTAGTCTGGTTAATTGCGCAGCGCATTCTCTAACTTGTGAGACGGATCCCGGCGCACTGGATAATTCTTCGCTCCACAAAGTTTGGATGGAATCAATCACCACAATTTTGGGCGTTTCTTTTTTTAAAACATCCACAATGCGTTCTAATTTAATTTCGCTCAAAAAAGGCAAGTTCTCCACGTTTAAATTTAAGCGCCGTGCGCGCAACGCCACTTGTTCGGGCGATTCTTCGCCGCTGACATAAAGCACGCGCTCGTTTTTCAAATGCGCCAAAACTTGCAACAACAGCGTGCTTTTGCCAATGCCGGGGTCGCCGCCGATTAAAGTTACCGCGCCTTCCACCAAACCGCCGCCCAAAGCGCGGTCTAATTCGGTTAAACCCGTTGGCAGCCGTTCGGTTGCGCTGATTTCAATATCGCTCAAACTGCACAAAGCGTTTTGGGATTCGGGCGAAAAACGCAAAGGTGTTTTGGATGCCGCCAAAACTTCTTCTTGTAAAGAATTCCACGCACCGCATTGCGCACATTTGCCTTGCCATTTGGGATATTGCGCGGCACATTGCGCACACACAAAAACCACTTTTTCTCGTGCCATTTTTTGCCCTTCTTACTTTTTTACTTTCTTTGTTTTTTGATTTGTTTGATTTTATTTTTTCCACGGTCAATATTGTTTTTTTTTGAATTTTTTTTGGCGTTGACCGTGGATTTTTTTGATTGTTTTTCAACAACAAAATCTATTTTTAAATCTTCCAAATCCACGCGCACCAATTGAACATTTAAACGCATACCCAAAGAATAAACTTGTTTTGAATTTTCGCCAATTAAACATTGTTTTTCTAAATTAAAATGAAAATAATCGTCGCCTAATTCCGCAATATGAATTAAACCATCAATATCATAATCATCCAATAAAACAAAAACACCAAATGAAGTGATATTAGAAATGGTTCCAGAAAAAACTTGATTGATTTTATTTTCCATAAATTGACATTTTAAAAACATTAAAACTTCACGCGAGGCTTCTTCGGCTTGTTTTTCAGTATAAGAACAATGCAATGCGGTATTTTCCAATTCTTCTAAACTATATAACTTTTTGTTATTATTTTTATTATTATGATGTTTGGGATTACAATTTAATTTTTCTTTAATTAAACGGTGAATAATCAAATCGCTGTAACGCCGAATGGGCGAAGTAAAATGCGTATAATGTTCATAAGCCAAACCAAAATGCCCAACATTATCCACCGAATAAACCGCTTTTTGAAGTGAGCGCAACAACATCATTTGCAACATTTCAAAATCGGCTCTTTTTTGAATGTTTTTTAATAACAAAGAATAATCTTTTGTTTGAACGGAATCAGAGTAATTTAATTTTAAACCAAGATATTTTAAAAAATGATTTAAACTTTCTAATTTTTTTAAAGTTGGAGATTCATGAATACGGAAAATTGAAGGCGATTTTTTTAAAAAATCAGCGGCGCAAACATTGGCTGCCAACATACATTCTTCAATTAAACAATGCGCATGATTTCTTTTTTTGGGAATGATATTTTCTATTTGGTTATTTTGATTAAATACAATTTGGGATTCTTTTAAATTAAAATCCAAAGCAAAACGCCGATGACGCGCCATCAATAAAGCATTAAAAACAGAATACAAATTTTTTAAATAATCAGGCAATTTTTTTTGATTAAAACAATCAAAAACTTCTTCGTAAGTTAAACGCGCAAAAGAATGAATCACGCCTTCAAAAAAAGAATAACTTTTGATTTTTCCGCGCGCGCCGATTTGCATTTGGCAAACCAAAACCAAGCGGTCAACATTGGGATTTAAAGAACACAAATTGTTGGACAATTTTTCAGGCAACATAGGAATGACGCGGCGCGGAAAATAAACGGAATTACCGCGCTCGCGCGCTGCCAAATCCAAGGCAGTTTTGGGCAAAACATAATGCGCCACATCGGCAATGGCCACAAACAATTCAAAGCCATCTGCTGTTTTTTGCGCAAAAACGGCATCGTCAAAATCTTTGGAATCGGCACCATCAATGGTGACAAAAGGCAAATGGCGCAGGTCTTTGCGGTTTTTAAAATCATTAAAAGAAAGTTGTTCGGCAAGGTTGTTGCACTCTTTTTGTGCTTGCTTGGAAAAAGCAAACGGCAAATTGAATTTGCGCAGCGCAATTTCAATTTCTATGCCGGAATCAGCCTGATTGCCTAAATTTTCCACGATGCGACCAATGGGTGGCGAGCGTTTGGCAGGCGGTTCAATAATTTCCACGGTCAACACAGAATTTTTTTCAAATTTTTGGCGTGTTTTGGCCAATAAAATTTCATGCGTGATGGTTTTGTCCAAAGGAATCAACCAAAAAACGCCGCTTTCCGAAAAAGCTCGCCCAACAATTGGTGCGGTGCGGCGCGCGGTAATTTCCACAATTTTGCCGTCTAATTTTTGATGTTTTTCATTCATTGCGGTTTGCACCAAAACTTTATCGCCGGGCAAAACATTGCGCATTTGTTTCACATTTAAAAAAATGGAATCGCTACCATCATCTGGAATGCAAAAACCAAAACCATCTTTGTGCCCTTCTACCGTGCCGCTAATCAAATGGGCGCGGTCGGGCAACAAATAAGCGCCCGCCCGATTGCACAAAATTTGTGCACTTTTTGCCATGGCATTCAAACGGCGCAAAAAATCTTCTTCTTCTTTTTGAAGAATGCCAAAACAATGGATTAATTCTTTGAAAAAAACCGGACGATTCAATGTTTTTAAAGCGTGTTGAATGTATTCACGCGAAGGCAAAGGATGCACATAAAGACGTTGTTCGCGCTTTAAAAAAGGATCCTCTCGGCGTGGAAATAAAATTTTTTTACCCATAAAACGCATTGTGCCAAAAATTAAGAATCTTGCCAAAATCACGCTTGAACGTATAATTTTAAACAAAAAGCCTGAGTGGCGGAATTGGTAGACGCACTAGTTTCAGGTACTAGCGCCGCAAGGCATGGGGGTTCGAGTCCCTTCTCAGGCACCATTTGAAAAAGGCAGAGTATGGATTTTTTGAATGAAGTTGAAACTTTATCCCGCGATGCCTTAACGGCTTTGCAAACCCAACAAGCCCAACATATTTTGCGCCAAGTTGCCAATCATCCTTTTTACCAAAAACGTTTGGAAAATTGCGCCATCAACACCCAAAACTTGCGCTTTATAGAAGATTTACAACAACTGCCTTTTCTAACCAAAGAAGATTTGCGCCTGCATTACCCCAACAAATTGTTGTGCGTGCCACAAAATCAATGTGTGCGCATGCATTGTTCCAGTGGCACCACGGGCACGCCCATTGCCATTTTTTACACGCAAAACGATTTAAACACTTGGGCGGAACTAATGGCGCGCTCGCTTTATGCAACCGGCATTCGCGCGGGCGATGTTTTTCAAAATATGTCGGGTTATGGTTTATTCACCGGCGGCTTGGGCATTCATTACGGCGCGGAACGTTTGGGATGTTTAACCATTCCTTCGGGCGCGGGCAACACGCGGCGGCAAATCAAATTGTTAAAAGATTTTCAAGTCAATGCCATTCACATTTTGCCCTCATATGCCCTGCACGTTGCCAACGCTTTGGATGCGCCTTTAAATCATTTAAAAATTGCTTTGGTGGGCGCCGAACCTTATACAGAAGAAATGCGCAATCGCATACAAAATGCCTTAAATATCAAAGTTTTCAATAGTTTTGGCTTAACCGAAATGAATGGTCCGGGCGTGGGCGTAGAATGCGAACAACAAAATGGCATGCACATTTGGGAAGATGCTTATTTTGTGGAAATTATTGACCCCAAAACCGGTGAAAATGTGCCAGATGGTCAAATTGGCGAATTGGTTTTAAGCACATTAAAACGCGAAGCAATGCCGCTTTTGCGTTACCGCACGCGCGATTTAACCCGCATTATCAACAATGAATGCGCCTGCGGCAGAAAACACAATCGCATTGACCGCATTTTGGGCAGAACGGACGATATGTTTATTTTAAAAGGCGTGAATATTTACCCCATGCAAATTGAAGAAGTTTTAATGAGTTTTAAAGAATTGGGCGCACATTATGTGATTCATTTGGAAAACCAAAACAACTTGGAAAATATGCGCATCAAAGTGGAAATGAAAAACGATTATTTCACAGATGATGTGCGCGCTTTAAACCATTTGAAACAACAAATTGCCCACCGCATTAAAGATGAAATTTTGTTAATGCCTATCATTGATTTGGTGGAACCCGCCAGTTTGCCGCGCGATGAAGGCAAAGCAAAACGTGTTTTGGATTTGCGCCATCCAAATGTATAATGCCCAATTTTGCGCCTGTAGCTCAGCTGGATAGAGTGTTGCCCTCCGAAGGCAAAGGTCGCACGTTCGAATCGTGTCAGGCGCGCCAGTTTTTTTCCATGGTCAACGATTTATTTTTTTTGAAAATTTTTTCACGTTGACCGTGGATTTTTGTTTTTTTGCCTTTTTGCCTGAAAGAGAAAAAAATGAGCGCTATTCACATCAAATCCCCAGAAGAAATTGAAAAAATGCGCATTGCCGGGCGCTTGGCTGCCGAATTGTTGGATTACATCACACCTTTTGTGCAAGTGGGCACCACCACCAACGAACTAGACAAACTTTGTTATGACTATATGCTCAATGTGCAAGGCACTATTCCTGCGCCTTTAAATTATGCGCCCGGCGGCGGTGTGCCTTATCCCAAATCCATTTGCACTTCCATCAATCAACAAGTTTGCCACGGCATTCCATCGGATAAAAAACTCAAAAAAGGCGATATCGTAAACATTGATGTCACGGTGATTAAAGACGGTTTTCACGGCGATTCCAGCCGAATGTTTGCTTTGGGCGATATTTCTATTTTGGCAAAACGTTTGAATCAAATTACCTTTGAATGCATGTGGTTGGGCATTTTAGAAGTCAAACCCGGCGCACATTTAGGCGATATTGGCGCAGTCATTCAACAACATGCCGAAGGTGCGGGTTTTTCCGTTGTGCGTGATTATTGCGGGCATGGCATCGGGCGCAACTTTCACGAAGCGCCGCAAGTGATGCACTTTGGCAAAAAAAACAGCGGCGTGGAATTAAAAGAAGGGATGATTTTTACCATTGAACCGATGATTAACGCCGGAAAATCTGCCTTAAAGCACTTGCCCGATGGCTGGACGGTGGTCACCAAAGACCACAGCCTTTCGGCACAATGGGAACACACGGTTTTGGTTACCCCAAATGGCTTTGAAGTTTTAACACAATCACAAGGCACGCTGCCCTGCCCTGAATGGATTTTAAAAAATCCACGGTAAACCAAAAATTATTTTGAATTTTTTTTGAAAAAAAAGGAAAAAACCATGCCCGAAGTTGATTTTAAAACCAAGTTTTGTGAAAAATATTTTGACAAAAACACGTGGGATTTGGACGTTTTAAATCAAGTGGATGTTTTATTAAAAGATAAAAACGGCGATGCTTTGCTTTATATTGAATCCAAATTTAAAATTGAAAATGAAAATGCGCACCGCACCGCTTTGGCGCAAGTGATTTTAACCAATAAAAAACAAAAAAAGATTTTATCTCGCGTGGCATTAATTTACCAAGATTTAGAAAATAACGATATTTTAGAATTATTAGATTGTTCTGATGATTCCGTGATGTTTAATAATGATTTTAATTGGCAAGCAGAAAAAGCAAGTATGCCAACGGCGGATGCCATCAATCGCATTAACGACCGTCTGCACAACAAAATCACCCGTTATAAAAATAACGAAATCAAAGAGTTTTATAAAAATTTAAAAACGGGCAATGGCACGCAAATTCAAATCACTGCGCAAAATTTTAATGTGGTTTATAACGAATGGAAAAATGAAATTCAATTTATAGAATCTGTAAAAGACGAACAAGAAATTATTAATCTTTTTTTGATTGATATTTTAAATGGCGCGGTTTATACCGAAGAAAACATTGAATCGGTTTTGGGCGTGGAACAAAAAAGAACAGAACCCTTAATTCGTGAAGGCACAAATTTAAGTTTTTATAAATTGCAAAAAATTTCCGATGGCAATTTAATTATTATGTATTCAGGCAAAAATAGAACCTTTTATACTTTTTCTAATATAGAAAAATATAATTTTTTTTGGAAAAAATACAAACGCCCGCCCGTTAAAGAACAATTTAAAATTGTTTTGGAAAGAAGCGCAACCTTATATACCGACAAATATCGGCGCGACACAGGCGGAGAATACACGCCCACTTGTTTTGTGGAAAAACAAAATGAAATTTTAAGAAAACACTATGATTTAAACGAATTTATTGTTTTTGACCCTTGCGCAGGTGTTGGGAATTTGGAAAATCAATTTGGGCGGGATTTTAAAGAGTTTTGTTATTTATCCACCTTGGAACAAATGGACGTGGATACGTGTTTAATCAAAGGTTTTGAAAATGCTGTGCGTTTTGATTATTTGGAAAACGACAAAGAACCCTTATTTGAATACAAAGGAAAAGGCAAATTAAATATCCGCCAAATTTGCGATATTGAAAAGAAAAAATTAATGATTGTGATGAATCCACCTTACCAAAATAAAAAAGGAATGAAAAACAACACGGCAATTGAATTTTTTAATAAGGTTTTAAAATTAAAACCCGATGTGATTGTTTTTTATTATATGACGGAAAGTTTTTTGCGCGATGAAATTGAGAATTATATTGATTCGGGCTATAAAATTGTCTCACATATTTTTTCCAACGCCAAAAAAACATTCCAACTTTCACAATGGTCAATTTCACAAATTATTTTTGATAAAGAAAAAGGCGAGAAAATTAACCGAAAAAAAATCCCTGCTGACCGTTATGAGTTGGATTCAAAAACAAATGAGTTTAAGTTTATAAAAACTTATACTTACGACAATTTCCGCCCGAGTTTGCTCAAAGAAATTGATTCCAAAATCAAAGAAAATTTGGATGGTATGATTTTGGGGAATTTCAGTAAAATTGTTGCCTTTACAATGAATTTAACAAATAAAGTTGAAGGCAAAGGCAATGCAAAAATTACAACGCACAATTTAAAATATTGCCTTTTATCAAGAGGAGTTAATTTTAATGACCACAATAAATACTTTGAAAGAAATCAACACGTTTATCGTGGAAAAATGGATCAAATTTCAAAAGAATTATTAGGTGATGCCGTTGCTTTCGCTTTGTTTTTTACAAATTGTGCTTTTACAAACAAAGGGCAAAAAAATTACATTATGCCTTTTAATGCACAACAATTGGGTTGTGCCAAAAATGATTTAAATGTTTTGTTTCCGCCCGAGAATGATTTTTTAAAAAATGAAAAACCTTTTGATTTTAGAG
>JBNMHE010000061.1:0-10232 GCA_050872585.1 Rhodocyclales bacterium
AACCAACTCCGTGTAATAACCATTCCGTTTCATTTAGAAAAAACATTTGAAGATTTTAGAGTTGCTTTTGATGCATTAAGCGCAGAAAAAAAAGTCAAAATAGAAACATTTAATGTGGAACTTTTAAGAGAAAAATACGGCATTCAGCACCGCTTTTTTATTAAAAACCAAGGCGGCGCAAAAACGCAATTACACAACGCATCATCTGGGATGAAATCCGTATCCACCATTGAAGTCATCGCACAACATTTTGCAAACGATAACGAATACGTAGAAAGCGGGCTGAACAATTATGTAGTCAGTCTTTTTTCTAAATTAAAAGAAAAAGACCCTGCCGCTTTTGTGAATAAAATTAAAAAAGCAGAATTTAATAAGCCACGATTTAGTCTTTTTATTGAAGAACCAGAATTAAGCCTATTCCCCGATTCCCAAAAAACCTTGCTCGAATATTTAGTGCGACTTTGTTTTAATCAATCGGAGAAAGACATTCAGCTTGCGTTTTCCACACACAGCCCATACATCCTAACAACACTCAATGTGTTTTTAACGGCACACCAAATCGCTCAAGGAAATGAAAGCCAAAAAGAACAAGTGCGCAAAATTATCCCAGAACACTTGTGGCTTGATGCACAACAATTTAATGCCTTTAAAGTTAAAGACGGCAAAGTGGAAGCCATTCTCAAAAATAATTTAATTTGCGCAGATGAAATTGATGAAGCATCAGAAACAATAGAAGAAAATCTGGATGTCCTGTTGGAAATTCCATTCTTAAAATGAATAATCTGAAAAACAACCAGTCTCCAACTTTAAAAGGAGAACTTTGCGGAAAAGAAACACCAAACATCGTCTGTGCAGAAAATAGGTCAAGATTCTGTCTGCAAAAAGGTATCATCCTTTTTGAAAAAATTAAAATTGATTCAAAAAAAGAAACAACAGAAAAACGTTGTGATTATTTGTTAAAAACAAAAAAACAAACAAAAAATGTGGAAATTTTCGTGGAATTAAAAGGCGGACATCATGAAGAAGGTATCCAACAACTTATCAATAGTTTCGAAAGTTATGCCTCAAAAAACGATACCACACATTATGCCGTGCTGGTCGCTTCTCGCGGGATTTCTAAAACAAAAAGCCCCTTGCTCAAACAAATGATACTTCAAGTTTTTAAAACAACCCTAATAACAGGAACAAAAAATTTAACAGTTGAATACAACCCAAAAACACAAAAATTAAAAAAAATTAATTAAAACTCAAAATTTAATGCTCATAAAAACGGCAAAAAGGGCAGGGCGCAGACAATTCATTTTGCACCCCAGTCTGACGTTTCAAAATGCTTTTTAAGCCAATTCGTCCATTTAATAGAACGCTTGATTAAATCAACACGGTAGCGCCTGTTGTAATAAGGCGTGTAAGAATGGTAATTCGCCGCACGCTGATAAACGTCACCCTTGTCATTCTTTAAATGCATGCGCAACCGCCAAGCCGCTAAATAATACGGATAACAACCTTCGCCAAGAACATACTCCTCTTTAATGCCGTGCTTTTTTAAACTCTTTAAATAAGACGTATTAAACTGCATCGTCCCCAAATCATATGTGCCGTTGCTATTACGATTGCGCATATTTGGCTTGCCGCCTTCCTTTTCCGCCACAGCCAGCATAATATTCGCAGGGATTTGATACCGACTAGCCGCCTGAATAGAACAAACAATACGCTCTTGTTCCAAGGGCGACAAATCAGCAACCACATCAGCAAGCATTAAACATTCCTTTTCTATTTACTATTTAAATTTATCAAACAATTATAAAATATAGTTGACATTATACTTGAATATACTAGAATAAAATTATTCTTTTTTTGCCGAATCACTAAAAGCCGCGATATTTATCGCGGCTTTTATTTTTTTTAAAAGAATAAAAAAAACGCCGTCATGGAAAATTGACAGGAGAAACGGCGTTTGTAAACCTATGCTTCAAAAGGCACAAAAAGAAATTCTTAATACGTTTTTATGCAAACGCTTCCAAACAACTCCTTGCAATTTTGATGTTTTACCACGGCTGGAAGACTAGATTCTCGTTGCGCTGTCTCTTTGCGAATTTGATAAGCAAGCTCCTTTTTCTTATTTTCATGCTCCGCCTTGGCGTTTTCATACTGATTCGGAGTGACCCACTTGCCATCCAACAATGGCTCGCCAACATATTGAGAATTGTGGTCTGTCCATTCATGGCGCTCAAAAGCAACACAATACGCAGGTTTTTGTGTGGAAATAGGATACACCGGAGAACGCTCAGAACAATTGCGCTCAATAATTTGACTCGAACATTTTGATTTGTCCAAGAATGCGTCTGTTTGGCAAGCATAATAATAACGACCACAAGATTCACCACCAAAAGTAATTGCATCGCCATCCCCAACACGATAAACGGCAACAACAGGGTTGGCTGATTTTAATCTGCGATTCAAAGAATCTGCGTCACACTCTGAACCATTATTCAAAGTCTCAACAAATCCTGCCATTTCCACGCTCTGATGCGAAGCAGGGCACTGATTCAAAAACGCTTTGCGTGCCGCCATTGTTGCAGAAAAACTCCGGCGAACAATGCTGAAATAACGATTTAAAGACGGCTGACATTCGCCGGGACGAGTTGATGATGCCAAACACAATATGGCTTCGCAAGCAAAACGCTGGTCGCCTTGCAATGTGTCGCCCTGTTGCGCAAAAGACGGCAGGGCAGAACCCAAAGTCGCCAACAATAAAAAAGTTTTTTTAAATTTCATTTGTATCTCCAAGAAAATTTAGCGGCTAAATTCACAATTATTTTTTATCGCCTTCGCCATTTCCGCCTTTTATGGCATTAAGTAACTCACTCCTAAACGCTTTCTCTTCGTTTTCTTTTTGTGCGTTTTCTTTTTTGCTCTGATTGCTAGAAATAGAATTGCCAATGCTCTTGCTGAATGCTTGTGCGGCATTGCTTCCGCTAGTCATCGCCGCCATAAGCGCAGAACCAATATTGCCCATTGTTAAATTGCCTTTCGCCATGGCACTACCCATTTTTACGCCAGTCCCAACAACAGCAACAGGTGCCGCAATTGCGGAAACAGCGGCGGCTCCTGTCGGATTAATCCCACTAGCAGACGCACCAGCATTGCCAATAAAACTAGAAACAATGTTTGGAACAGTGTCGGCAACTTTAAACAGCAAAACAACTGCTATTAAAAGAATGATGGAATCAACTGCAGAAACGGCAGAAACTGCCGCTGCATCTCCGTTCGCCATTTCTTGTAAGACCTTAATTCCTGTGGCAACAACCAAAGTCATCGTAAGCAATTTAATTCCGAGAGAGATTGCACTCCTAAAATAAGTTAACGCCCAATCACGTGTATAAGGCGAACCTCCAAACCCAAGAACAATAACGCCTAACAAAAGAACAAGATAGCCAGTAGCTTGCAAAATTGCATAATTAATGGCGACAATAGCAAGCAAAATAACGCAGATAACGCCAATTAATAATTTAATAAAATAAACAACCAGTGTGTTCGGGATAGCAAGGTCTACAAATTTATCATCAGTCATTAAAGAAAAAATGTCTGCAGACGCTAATATAATGCCGAGCGGAGACGCATCCATTCCAGATGTTGTTTTCGCAAGGCTAGTAGAAAAACTATTGAAAATTGCTATCCCAATAGCCGAACCGTTAATTAAAAGCCAATAAAAGAAACCTATCATTATAGAGAATTTAACAAATTCAGCAAAAAACTCCCCAAAATCCGAACGTTTCAAAACCATAAAAGAAAATTGATAGATAAACGTAATAGTGACTAAAATCCAAAATAACCTATTTGCATAAGCATTTAACGTATTGCTGAATCTTTGCGCTCCTTCCTTTAATTTTTCCATCGGGGTGGTTATCGCTTGTCCCATTTTTTGCTTTTGTAGTGAATTAAATTTCAGTTGCGCCGCCTCCATTTTCTTTACAACATTTGCTCTTTCTTTGTTCATGCATTCTATATTCCACCAACCTTTACATTTAAACGTATTTCCAGTAAATTCGAGAAAACCCGGGGGTTCGGCTTTTGCAATGGGAATAGAAATAAAAAAAACAAATAAAACAAGAAAAAAATTTCTATAAACAAACATTTTTAATGCCCCTTATTTTTAGTGGAAGAATCTTTGTTTAAAATAAACATTTCTGTATAAGCAGTTATTTGTTTAAAAAATGTTTGCCTATAATTATCTAGTCGGCGTGGATTATAATGCATATATGCAATAGACCTCATATCTGGATAATTATAAAGATCTCCATTTTCATTAAGAATAACAATATTAAAATCACCAGTAAAATGTTTCATAGCAAGAAAAAATGCATCAATCGCTCTTAATCTTAATGCTTCTTTTTCAATTGAATTATCATAAAATAAAAAACTGCCATCATCAAGAAAAAACAAATCTTTTATAAACTCCAGAGTCTTTTGATTAGGTTCTTTTGTATTAAATATTTTATTTTCTATTTCTTTTGAATTTTCTACTCTCGGCTTTAAATACTCCATTGTCTCTTTTTCACCTTTTAGTCTTTTAAAAAAAGGCGGCACTAGGTGATGTTCGGCATACCATTTAAAATTTTCTAACGTTGGCTCCATGCGAATATTATGTTTGGGGAATGTTTCAAACATATATTTATAAATTTCCGAAGTTTTGTCGACTCCAGTTATTGTTTTTTTTAATATGTTTTCCCGTGCCATTTGAGAAACTTTTTGTTCAATTTCAGCTTGAAGTTTTGTTTGTGTTATCGTTTCTTTTTCGACACCAGAATTATTTGAAACATTTGCATTGTTATCGCAGGCAGATAATCCCAACGCAGAACAAATTGCAATTGCCAAAATGTTTAATTTTAAATTTTCCATTTTTAAATCTCCTATCAAAAAAACAAATGGTGTTATTTGAAATGTAACTCTATTTAAAAAGAGTTACAAATCTTTTTTTTATAAATTGCAATTATCATGCACATCAGCGATACAACCAATTGAACCAGATTCAACCGAATTATTTGAATTTTTTCTGCCTGCACGCAAAGAATCAAAAGCGTTCTGTTCAATGTTTTCATAATACGCTTTAGCTTGATTTGTTGCGTCTTGTTTTGCTAATTTTTCCATGGTAATCATTCGATTTTGTTGGGCAATCATTCGGCGCAATTCCAAATTTTGTCGGATATTTTCCGCCTGAAATTGATTGTTTGCCTGCATCACCTGCAACAAACCGCCCGTTTTATCATTGCCCGCCTGTTCAGCAGATTTTTGCAATTCTTCAAGTCGCTTTAAATCGTCATCAATTGAACCATCCTTTTTTAAAACAGTGTTTAAACTTTGCAGATTGTCTTGGGTTGCTAAATTTTGCATCGCATTTTTTTGATATTCAAACACCTTAATATCATAAAGTTGCTCTCCTGTGCATTCGCCAGAAGCATTCCAACAAGATGAACCGGCATAATAAGAAACATCTTTAAATTTATCAAAATAAGCCTCACGCCCAGTGCTACTATTGATTGCATTAAAAAGCGACTCAATCCGCGCACGGTCACGCTCCAACTGCATTGCAGTCTCCTGAATCTTGCTCCAAGTGTAAACCGTTGGCGCAACCGTATTGCGAACCATGTTCTCGTATTTTTGATATTGCAACAAATAATCTTGCGTCATCTTTTCCAACTGTTCCAATTGACCCGCAACCATTTCCTGCACCTGCATAAAAGTAGAAATATCAAATGTTGGAATGCCCTTCGTCTGCGCAAAAGAAACACACGGCAGGGCAGACAACGCCGCAGAAAAAATAACCACCGGCAAAATTCTCTTTTTACTCATCTTTTTCTCCATATCAATAATCAAACGATTCATACGCCTTCGCAAAAGTCAAATCCTTCGTCACAACAACATTAAAGCGGAAACCCGAACGAATTTCAAGTGTTGGCGAAATGTTCAAATTCTTATTCACCAAATTCGTCATCGTCGTCCCCAACTGCTGACCCAACGCTTCACTCAATGCATCCGATGCACGTTGCGAATCCGAGTAATTATAGTTGTTTTGCGTATAACTGACACCTGCCGTAATCAACGACATCAAAATCGCCTGCCCAAAAATGCGAAAATAATGATTATCAACCTTGTCTTTAAACCCAGACATACCGCCTTCATCAGCACCCTGCATAGAACCCAAATCAAATGCCTTGCCATCCGGAAACACAATCCGCTCCCAAAACACCAAAACACGACTTTGCCCATATGCAACACTGGAAGAATATTGCCCAACCAAGCGAGAACCTTGCGGAATCAATAAATTCTCACCCGTTGCCGTATCAAAAACATTTTGGCTAACCTGCCCAATAATTTGTCCGGGCAACTCCGAATTAATTCCACCAATCAAAACAGCAGGAATAACAAAACCCGCGCGCAATTCAAATGGCGTGCGTGGCGCTTGCATATTAGAATTTAACTCCCAACGGTCGCCGCCATTAGAATCACGCACCATAAATAAATCAGAAGAAGGCTGTGTAAAATTAGCACTCGCACTCGCCGTCATCAAATTATTATCATTTGAACGCATTTGCGCCAACCTGTTTTGAAAAGATGCCGTGGGATTTTGATTGCGCGTCTGCTCAATCGCTTGACGAACCGCCGCCAAACGACTACGCGCAGAATTATCATTCGCACCTTGTGGCAATACACTCATCGCAGGATAATTAAATCCACCAGAACGCCCATTATTACGATTATTAAACGCAACGCTGGATTTAGCTCGCGCCGCCTCCTGCAAATTCGCTTGTCGCTGTTGCTTTAAACGAATCATGTCCTCATCCAATGGCGCTCCTAAATTTGCCGATGGCGCAGGCGAGGGCAAAGCCAATTGCGGCGCTTTTGCAGGTTGGACATTTTTTTGCGGAACATCCATAGGCAAGGGCGGTTTGTCTAAATCAATGCCATCAATCAAACCCGTATTATTCATGCCAGCAATTTCAGTTGGCTGAACAAAAACATTTTTTTCCTCATCTTCTTCTCTATATTGAATGCCCTTGCGACTACCAACAAGCGCCACAACCAAAACAAAACCAAGCAACACCATCAACCCCATCATCGCTGGAATTTTATTAATGCGCTTGCCACCCCATTGTTCACCCAATTGCTTACTCCAATTTTCAGGCGAATGAGCAGCATCCATGATTTTTTTTGGCGCTCCCTTGATTTTATCTTTTAAATCCACCGAATCATCATCCAATGCGCTCGGCGATTTTGCTGGATCAAGATTTTTATCGTCTGCCATTCTTAACTCCTTTTCGTCCAAACACCAACAGGACTCCATTCGCCATTCACCAAACCAAACGAGCGAGAAAAAATTTGTTTATCAACAAAAATAATTAAATTGAAAAAATCCGTATTCGTAGAATGCACCGAATAACGCAACTTATAAGAACGCAACTGCTCGTTCTCTTTTAAAAAATCATCCCCCAATTTTTTAGCCAAACCCACTTCCAAAATCGCAAAACCTTTTGTCAGCAAATGCGAATAAAATGCCTTGCCAAATTTGTCATCAACAACGGGCGGCGTAACATCAAAACGCGTTGTCGCAGGCGAAAATTGCGACACCAAAACATCCACAGCATCCCCCACAATTTGATTCAAAGACTCATCCCCCAACTGCGTATAAGACACATAATGTTGATTTTTCACATCAACATCTGGCTTGGTTTGCATCGTGTGAATACAACCCGTCAACATCACCAATGAAACAAGATTTACCACGGTAAACAAAATATTTTTTTGGTTTTTTTTCATTTTTCCGCCCCTTTACCATCCATTCTCGTAATCGTCACACGCTCTTGCTCCGAACCCACACCCAAAACCAAAATCGCCTTGTCAAAAACAGAATCAACAATATAACGAGAATCTTGCAAGCGATAATTCACCAAAAGCGTTTTGTCATCCTTAAACCAAGAACCTTCCTTGCGCAACAAAAGTAGGGCAGGTGCCTCGCTTTGCTCCATTCGCTTGGACATCTCAATCACCGTTTTTTTGCCATCGTTATAAACACGAATCGGTTTCCAACTCGCATTGCCTTCAATCTGATAATTAAAAGAAAGATCGTCAATTCGCGCACCAGTGCCGGGCATTTGCCGCGCCTTCATTGAAGCACGCTCTTTCTGCTTTAAACGCCTCAAATTATCAAATTGCATCGACACATCTTCTGGATAAGAAAATGAAACCGCCGTCATATATTTGGATTTATGCGATTTCAAGGATAAATGATAAGTGCGCCGGTCAGTCGTCACAATTAAACTCGTATTCAACCCAGAATCCATTGGCTTGATAATCAAATGCTGAATCTCATTCTCGCCAGAACCAGTAATCGCAGGCTCAACCATCCAACGCGCAGAATCACCCAAATGAATAGAATTAACCTGTTCGCCAGCCTGCAATTCAATATCACAAACCTGCAAAACCGCACAAACAATGCTCGGCTGATGTGCACCATAAACAAAACGAACCGTGCCATTCTGCCCCGCAATTGGACGCAATGTCTCTTTGTTTTTTGCCGTATATTTCTCCGAAATCTGAATAGCCTCACGCTCCAACTCATTCAACGCATCTTCGGCATCCGTTGTAACAAACATCTTACTTTTTAACTCTGTTTCAGTCGTTAAAACATTCCCCGTTGGCGCATCTGCAAGCGCCACATTAGAAAAACAAGATGCCATCGCCATCAACAAAAAAATATTCCGTTTTGGAAATTTAGCCGCTGAATTTTTAACACTTTTTGAAAAAAACATAACTCCTCCTTATTTACTATTTGCTAGACACAACAGACCAAGAAAAATCTTCAACATAAATACCCAACGGATTTGACCGAATCTGCTCTTCGGTTGTTTTTGTGCTTGGCGGATAAATCTTTGTCGTCAACAAAGCACGCATCAACACAGGGCGTTTTTTCAAGTCACCACCGCGCGAACGCGTTGTCTCAACCCACTCAACCTGCCAAGTAGATTCAGATTGCGGAATAACTGAACGAATCTGAATCGACACCATTTCCTCCTTGGCACGCACAAATGGCGATGAATCCTTTAGACCATTAAACCATTGTCCAGCTTTAACATGTGCTGATGAACCTTGCGGAATTTTTGCATACACCCGAAAAATCGCCGCACGTTGTAAATCCGCATCAGGCGTAACCAAGCGAATATCATTCACAAACTCCGCAATAGAAGCATGAACAATACGCGAATCAACCGGCGATGACGCATGCACAACATTCGCAACAATAGTGCGCCCTAATTTATCCACCTCAACCACATAAGGAATAAATTTGGATTGCGAGCCAATAAAGAAAATCCCTGCAACAGACAAAAAACAAATCAATAACGAAATCAATGCAATCACCTGCCACGATTGCTTTTGTGTAACAATCGAACCAACATGCTCATTCCATGAACGCCGCGCAGTCAAATAAGGATTATCAGAATCTTCCTTGCCTTTCGCGCTCTGTTTAAGATTCGAAAAATCAATTTTCATTTTCATTTTGTTTTACCTTTCCTAATGTGCCATTACAATAATCCAACGCCTCGGAAAATTTATCCAAATCAACGTTTTTGATTTTTAACCATTCAACAACCCAATCATCGCCGTGTTGTTTTTCTAGTTTTTTAATCAGCTCAATGGAATCTTTATCAGAAGAACCCACAAATGCCAGTGCAAAATCACCCAATGCAAGACTATAAAGACGACAACCTTTCTCCGAAACATAGTAATAATCATATTTCGGACGACCATTGGCAATAATTTCAAGTTGCCGAGTATTCAAGCCCATCGTGCGATACAA
This sequence comes from Rhodocyclales bacterium, assembly GCA_050872585.1. Lineage (GTDB taxonomy): Bacteria > Pseudomonadota > Gammaproteobacteria > Burkholderiales > Rhodocyclaceae > SFHR01. Next base: position 9,854 of record JBNMHE010000061.1, read on the forward strand.
ACGCGAAGTCTCATCCTGAATCGCATAAATATTGGGTAAAAAAATCTTTGTCGCCGTGGATTCAATAATCACATCCAAAATCCCAGAACGCGCCGCATCAGATAAACTTTGTGTTGCCATCACAACAATACAATTCGCTTTACGTAAAACTTTTAACCATTCGCGAATCTTGTCACGAAAAGCAGGATGCCCAAGCATCAACCAAGCCTCGTCCAAGAAAATCACGGCAGGCTGACCATGTAGCGAAGTCTCAATTCGTCTGAATAAATAAAGCAAAACGGGTAGGGCATATTTTTCGCCCAAATTCATCAAGTTCTCAATTTCAAATGTCGAAAAATCAGCAAGCGACAAACCATCAGAATCAGCATCCAGCAAATGC
>JBNMHE010000062.1:0-10170 GCA_050872585.1 Rhodocyclales bacterium
AATTAAATTAAAATAATTAAAATAATTAAAATAATTAAAACAAATAAAAATAAATCCAAATCACCAAACCGGCATAAACATTGGCCACCACATCATCCATTAAAACGCCAAAACTATTTTTGATTTTTTGGTCAAAAAAACAAGCCGGCCACGGTTTGGTGATATCAAAAAAACGGAATAACAAAAACGCAACACCATGCAGAAAAAAATCAAAAGGCAACAAATAAAGCAGCGCCCAAAACGGCACAATTTCATCCCAAACAATGGCGCCATGGTCGCAATTTCCCAAGTGTTTGCCGGTGATGTGCATACACCACAATCCCAAAACGGCAAAAAGCAAAAGCAAACTCCAAAAACAAATGGGCGGCAAAAGCGCCAAAAGATAAAAACTTGCCCAGCCAAAAAGTGTGCCAAAAGTGCCGGGTGCTTTTTTTGCCAAGCCGGAACCTGCGCCCAGCGCCACAAAATGCGCCGGATGTTGAAATAAAAATTGCCAAGTTGGTTGCATCATTGAAATGGTAAAAAATAAAAATTATTGCAGGTTGACCGTGGATTTTTTTAAATTTTTTAAACTTTTTCGCCTTGTTTTAAAATTTGGCGCACATGCTCGGCATCTTCCAAGGTATCCACGCCAACAAAATCGCCATTTTTTAAAATCGCCAAGGCAATTTTTTCGCCGTGCCAGAGCGTGCGCAACTGCTCCAACATTTCTATTTTTTCCAAAGGCGATGGCGGCAATTCCAAAAAGCGTTTGACGAAAGCGGCGCGGTAGGCGTATAAGCCGATATGCTTGAAAGCCGCGCAGGGCAGGGCATGGGGATTATCGCGCGAGAAAGGAATTGCCGCGCGCGAAAAATAAAGCGCTTCATTTTTTTGATTGGCAACCACTTTGACGTCGTTGGGATTTTGAAAAGCCGCAAAATCTTTAAAAGATGTTGCCAAAGTTGCCATTGCCGCGCCAGATTTTTCCAAGGTTGTTGCCACCAAATTGAGCGCTTCGGGGTTCATCAACGGTTCATCGCCTTGCAAATTCACAATGATTTCATCATTCAAAAAACCTTGCAATTTCAACGCTTGCGCCAAACGTTCTGTGCCGTTTTGGTGGTGTTTGTCGGTTAAAACGGCGGTGATGTTGTGTTGCTGGCAAGTGTGCAGAATTTTTTCATCATCGCAAGCCACCACCACGCTTTGGGCTTTGGATTGCAACGCAATTTGCGCCACGCGCACAATCATTGGAATGCCGTTTAAATCAATCAAAGGCTTTTGTGGCAAGCGTGTGGATTCTAATCGCGCGGGAATAAAAACGTGAAATGTTGGCATTTTTGAAAAAAATGAAATGTTGACCGTGGATTTTTTAATAAATGCGTTGTTGCAAAGATTGCTGTGCAAGCGTTGCCATTTTTAAGAAAATGGCTTCAATGCCAAATTGAAATTCGGATGCCAAATAATTGCGTTCATCCAAGGTGTAATCGGCAAAATTTTTGTTCAATTCCAAGTTGGCTTGCAAAATTTCCATCTCGTTTTTGAATTTTTTGTTAAAACCTTCTTCGCCCAATTTTTGGCGTGCGGCGCCCAAATCCCACAATTCGGTTGGTTTGAGCGCCAGCACATAACGTTGCCAAAACGCCGCGCGCGCTTCCATTTTTTTGGCGTATTCGCTTAAATCTTGCGCGTGCATTTGCAAAATGCCCTCAGAACCTCGGCTTGTTACTTCGCCCAATTCTTTGTAAAAAGCTTGGAATTCGGTTGCAGATAAAGCCTGCGGCAAATCGTGCGCTGTTGATTTTGTTGCGGTGTAAGGAATTTTGGCAACCGTAAAGTTTTCCGGTTTTTCATAAGTGGGCGCTGATGCGCAAGCCACAAGAATGCTTGCCGCAAAACCCAAAAAAATGTTTTTCATTCAAGATTCCTTTTTCAAAAAAAATTTTGGTTGACCGTGGAAAAAATCAAATTTTTTGGTAAATCTCCCCGCCTTTTTGTTGAAATTCTATGGCTTTTTCTTTCAAACCTTCTTGCGCAAATTGCCGCACTTCTTCTGTGATTTTCATTGAACAAAAATGCGGGCCGCACATGGAACAAAAATGCGCCACTTTGGCGGATTCTTTGGGCAAGGTTTCATCGTGAAAACTTTGCGCTTTCAAAGGGTCAAGGCTTAATGCAAATTGGTCATTCCAGCGGAATTCATAACGTGCTTTGGAAAGCGCATTGTCGCGGATTTGCGCGCCTTTTAAACCTTTTGCCAAGTCTGCCGCGTGCGCGGCAAGTTTGTATGTGACAATGCCTTCGCGAACATCGTTTTTGTCTGGCAAACCCAAATGTTCTTTGGGCGTTACATAGCAAAGCATTGCCGTGCCATACCAACCAATCATTGCCGCGCCAATGGCGCTGGTAATGTGGTCATAACCGGGCGCAATATCGGTTACAAGCGGCCCCAAAGTATAAAAAGGCGCTTCAAAGCAATCTTTTAATTCCTTGGTTACGTTTTCTTTAATCATCTGCATGGGAATATGCCCGGGGCCTTCAATCATCACTTGAATATCGTGTTGCCAAGCAATTTTGGTCAGTTCCCCCAACGTTTTGAGTTCATCAAATTGTGCTTGGTCGTTGGCATCATAAATAGAACCCGGGCGCAAGCCATCGCCCAAGCTAAACGCCACGTTGTAGGTTTTCATAATGGCGCAAATTTCTTCAAAATGCGTGTATAAAAAACTCTCTTTGTGGTGCGCCAAACACCATTTCGCCATAATGGAGCCGCCGCGGCTCACAATGCCCGTTAAGCGATCAGCCGTTTCAGGCACATAACGCAACAACACGCCCGCGTGAATGGTAAAGTAATCCACACCTTGTTCGGCTTGTTCAATCAAAGTATCGCGAAAGATTTCCCACGTTAATTCTTCGGCTTTGCCATCTACTTTTTCTAATGCTTGATACATCGGCACGGTGCCGATGGGCACAGGAGAATTGCGGATAATCCATTCGCGCGTTTCATGGATATTTTTGCCGGTGGATAAATCCATCACGGTGTCCGCCCCCCAACGAATTGCCCAGAGCATTTTTTCAATTTCTTCTTCAATAGAAGAACCCAAAGCGGAATTGCCAATGTTGGCATTGATTTTGGTTAAAAAATTGCGCCCGATAATCATCGGTTCCACTTCGGGATGATTGATATTGCAAGGCAAAATGGCGCGACCTTGTGCAATTTCATTGCGAACAAATTCGGGCGTAATTTCTTTTAAATTTGCGCCAAAATCGTTTCCTGCGTGTTGTTTTGTTAAAACTTTCAACAATTTGGGATTGTCTTTTAAAGAATCCAAATACGCCGCACGATTTTGGTTTTCGCGTATGGCCACAAACTCCATTTCTGGGGTAACAATGCCCTTTTTGGCATAATGCATTTGGCTAACATTATTTCCTTCTTGCGCTTTTAAAATTGTTTTGGGATTGGGAAAACGAAGCGCATCCAAACTTTTGTCCTTCAAACGTTTTTGAGCGTAAAGTGAGCTGGGTGCATTTTGACAAACCACTTCATTGCGTTGGTGAATCCACGGCGCACACGTTGGCGGCAAACCTTGTTGGATATTGACTTTGGTGTTTTGATCGCCAAATGCGCCCGATGTGTCATAAACAAAAATTGGCGGATTTTTTTCCACGCCTTGCAAGGTTGTGGTATCCGCTTGACTAATTTTGCGCATAGGAACGGCAATATCATCAGAGGAACCCAAAACATAAATACGTTCCGATTGCGGAAAATTTTCAAAATTAAAGTTTTTCATAGTGTTGGTTTTGCGTAAAATTTTTGCATTTTAAAAAAAATTTTGGGTTTACCGTGGAAAAAAATCAAAAATTTAAAAACAATTTCATTCACATTGATTTTGAACCTTTTTTGCATTTGCCTATTTTTGAAAAAGAAAATGAAATTTTTAACGCTTTAAAAAAACATTCTGTGGTGCTTGTTTCGGGCGCCACGGGTTCGGGAAAATCCACGCAATTGGGCAAATTGGCTTTAAAACATGGATTTTCAAAAATTGCCCACACGCAACCGCGCCGCTTGGCGGCACAAACTTTGGCTTATCGTGTGGCGCAAGAATTGAATGTGAATGTTGGTCAAGGCGTTGGACTTTCTTTGCGTTTTATCGACCAAACTTCACCCAATGATTTTGTAACTTTTTTAACCGATGGTTTGTTGTTGGCAAAATTAAATCATAATCCGCTTTTAAAAGAATACGATTTAATTATTTTAGATGAAGCCCATGAACGCAGTTTAAATATAGATTTTTTATTGGCTTATTTTAAAATTTTATTAAGAAAACGTCCCCATTTAAAAATCATCATTACCAGTGCCACAATTGATTTAGAAAATTTTTCCAAACATTTTAATAATGCTCCGATTATTGAAGTTTCTGGAAGATTGTATCCTGTTCGTATTCATTATTTAAAAGAAGAACCCCAAAAAGATATTTTGGAAGTTTTAATTGAAACATTGGAAAATATTATTTTAAAAGAAGGCGATATTTTGGTTTTTTTGCCTACTGAAAAATATATTTCCGATTCTTTAAAATCAATTAAAAAAAATAAAAATTTTTTGAATGTAGAATGTCTGCCACTTTATGCGCGATTGCCTTTGCAAAAACAAAAACGTATTTTTCAAAAAAGTTTAAAAAAACGCATTATTTTGGCAACCAATGTGGCAGAAACTTCCATCACCGTTCCCAACATTCGTTTTGTGGTGGATTTGGGTTTGGCAAGAATCAAACGTTTTCATTATCACCAAAGAATTGAGCGTTTGCCGATTGAAAAAATAAGTCGCAGTGCGGCAGCCCAACGTTTGGGGCGCGCCGGACGCGTGCAAAGTGGCGAATGTTTTCGGCTTTATACCGAAGAAGATTTTAATCAACGACCGGCTTACAACGATGCGGAAATTTTGCGCAGTAATTTGGCCAATGTGTTGTTGAAAATTAAATCTTTTCAATTCAATGATTTGGCGCATTTTCCCTTGTTGGATTCGCCTGATCAACGCGCTTGGCAAAGTGCCGAAAAAACATTGATAGAATTGGATGCTTGCGATGAAAATGGCCATTTAACCGCGCTTGGCAAACGTTTTGCGCGCCTTCCCATTGATGTGCATTTGGCGCGCATTTTGCTGGATGCGCAAAATTTGGGCGTTTTAAAAGAAGCTTTGGTGCTGGTTGCGGCTTTATCGGTTGCGCATTTTTGGCAAGAAAATCAAGAAAAAAATAATTTTGAAAAAAAACCCACGTTGACCGTGGAAAATTTAAATAATAAAAACGATAAAAAACCTTTTTCGCAATTTATAGAATGTTTGAACATTTGGAAAAATTTAGAAGACAAAAAACACCATCATTTAACACCTCAAAAAATTGCAGAATGGCAGGATATTCATTCACAATTAACGCGTTTATTTGTGAAAGAAAGTTTAAATGATTGGCATCATTTGGATGATGTTGTTTTTTATCAAAAAATTCATTGCGCATTATTAAGTGGATTATTAGGATTTGTAGGCTTAAAAACAGATTCTTATTATCAAGGAATTAAAAATTTAAAATTTTATTTGCATCCTTCTTTAAATATAAAACAAAAACCGCAATGGATTATGGCTTATGATTTAATTGAAACTTCGCGTTTGTTTGCGCATTTTGTTGCGGAAATTAAACCAGAATGGATTGAAAAAGCAGCCCAAAAATTACTTCAGAAACATTATGAAAATCCGCATTGGTCTAAAAAAAATCATGCGGCAATGATTACTGAAAAAGTAAATTTGTTTGGATTAAATTTGTTTTCAAATAGAAAAGTTTTTTTGGATAAAATAAATTTAAAACAAGCACGTTCTATTTTTATAGAATATGCTTTGGTTAAAATGGAAATTGCGCCCGATGTTTTGAATCAATTTTCATTTTTAAAACACAATTTAAAAATGGTAGAATCCATTAAACAATTAGAAATTAAACAACGCCGTTTGGATATTTTAATTGATGAATCTTTAATTGTTGATTTTTACCATCAAACTTTACCTGAAAATGTTTTTGATTTTAAAACATTAAAAATATGGTTAAAAAACAATGAAAAAAAATTGTTTTTAAATCAAAAAGATTTAATGAATCATCAAGCACAAGGAATTACGAGTTTTAATTTTCCCAAAACAATGAATATCAATGGGCAAAATTTTCAATTGGTTTATCAATTTAATCCTAATCATCATCATGATGGTGTAACTTTAAAATTGCCAATCATTTATTTGAATTCTATTTCTCATTCTATTTTGGATTGGTTGGTTCCGGGTTTAAGGAAAAATAAAGTTTTATTTTTATTAAAAACATTGCCACAAAAATATCGTATAAAAATGAAAAATTTGGAAGTTTTAAGTGAAGAATTTTTAAATCAAAAAAATTTAAATTTAAAAGAAAGTATGGTCAATAATTTAATTCCTTTTTTAAGGGAACAATATGCTTTTGAGGCACGTGGTTGGAATTTAAATAAAGAATTATTTAGAGTAGAAAACTTGCCCGATTATTTTTTGATGAATATAGAATTATTAGATGAAAATGGCAATACAATTTGTTTTTCACGTAATTTAAATGATTTAAAAAAACAATATGCGCAGAATTTGAGTCTATCTTTGCAAAAAGAAGATATTCAAACTTGGAATTTTGGTGAATTAAATGATATTCAAGAAATTGAAATAAATGGGCAAAAAATAATTGGTTATCCAGCACTTTGTTTTGAAAATAATATTTTAAATTTAAATGTTTTTGATGAAGAAGAATTGGCTTTGAAAAAACACAAAAATGGATTATTAGAATTATTTAAACGTAATTTAAAAATACAATTGAAAAATTGTGAAAAAAATTGTCCGCAAAATTTAATGCTTGTTTTTGTTTATTTGAGCGATGCCAATGAATTAAAAAAACAATGGATTGATAAAATTTTTGAAGAATGTTGTTTGAAAGAACCTTTGCCAAAAAATGAAAATGATTTTTTAAAAAGAATTGAAGAATCAAAATCACGCATTGTGCTGGTTGGGCAAGAAATGGCAAAATTATTTGTAGATATTTTGGAAATTTGGCAAAAACAAAAAACAAATAAATTAAATTCAATTCAAGTTTTTCCTGTTGCTTTAAAAGATATTGAAAAACAACGAAATTATTTAATTCATTCAAAATTTATACAAAATAATCAATGGGAACATTTAAAACATTTCCCGCGTTATTTAAATGCAATGACTTACCGAATGGAAAAAATAAGAGAAAATCCAGAGCGCGATTTGGAAAATCAAAAAAAGGTCAATTATTTTTTAAATTTATGGGAGCGCGCACAAAAAGAATACAATTATAAAAATCAAAACATCAATGATTTTTATTGGATGATTGAAGAATTGCGCGTTTCTTTATTTGCCAATCATTTGAAAACACCGATGCCTGTTTCGGTGAAAAGATTAGAAAAAATTTGGGCAAGTTTAAAATAATTTTTAAAATAGTTTTAAATTAAAATAAATTAAAATTAAAAAAATAAAAAAATCCACGGTCAACCTAAAAAAAATTTAAAAAATTTAAAAATTTTTAAGGGTTGACCGTGGAAAAATTTAAATGATTGCTTTGATTTTTTCCACCACGCAAGGCATTGTGGAAAAAACATTCAAACGCGCGCTTTCATCGCTTGGGTCATCCGCCAAAATGCGCACGGCTTTTTCCAATTGACGCGCCGCGCTGGCCACATCGTTGAGTTCAATTTGCATGGCTTCTTGCACCAACCAATCGGCGGAAAGCTGCAAAGTTTCCACATTGGGCGGCAATTCGTTCAAAGCGCTGTGGATGAGTTCCAATTGTTCGGCGGCTTCATCCAAAAAAAGTTGGTCAATAATTTCCGAGCGGCCGTCATAATCCAAACGCTCGCTGGCATCGGTTAAGCGCTTGGCAAAATAAGTTAAACGCGCATTGAGTTCCGGATGTTCCAAATCGGTTTCGCTTAATACTTCAAAACAACTGGACAAAGCCGCTTTCAAAGGACTGCCTTGAATGGAATGCGCCATACTTTCAAAACGTCCAACGGCATTCAAAAGCGCTTCAGAAAAAGGCAAACAATAAGGATCATTGGTTTGGAGTAACAAACGATAAGTTTGAAAAACCAAACGGTTGAGTTCATCCCAAGCCATATCATCTTCCAAACACAAATTGCGCCAACCATTTAACAAGCGGCGCGTGCAAACTTGAAAAGCATCATTGATTAAGGGGTCAAAACGGCGCTGCGCAGCGCGTGCCAACAAAGGCAAAATAGAAGAAGGCAAAACGAGACTGCATTGATTTTCAGATAAAACTTGGGCATTCATTTAAAATCCTTCAAAAGACGATTGAAAATAATGACATTTTAAAAAATTTTTCTTTTTGAATCAAGGGTTTTTTGAAAATTATTAAAGTAAATTTTATTTTTCCACGGTCAACTTGATATTTTTTTGAAAAAACAAAATCAAACCGCAAGCAATCATTGGAAGGCAAAGCCATTGCCCCATTGAAATGAAATAAGATTTGCCAAAAATGCCTGAATCGGGCTCTCTAAAATATTCCGCCACAAAGCGCAAAATGCCGTAACCCATTAGAAAAACGGCCGAGATTTTGCCTGTTTTGCGCGGCTTTTGGCTGTAAAACCACAAAATCAAAAACAACAACAAGCCTTCGCCCAACATTTGGTAAATCTGCGATGGATGGCGCGGCCACAAAGAACCCGATTGTGGAAAAACCATTGCCCACGGCAAATTGGCGTTTGTTATTCTGCCCCACAATTCGCCGTTAATAAAATTGCCTAATCGCCCAAACATTAAACCAAGCGGCACAAGTGGGGCGATAAAATCGGTGAGTTTTAACCACGCCATTTTGTTTTGATAAACAAAAATAGAAACGGCAAACAAAACGCCCAAAAAACCACCGTGAAAACTCATTCCACCTTGCCAAATTTTGATGATTTCAAGCGGTTGGTGAAAATAATAAATGGGATTATAAAAAAGCACTTCGCCCAAGCGCCCGCCCAAAATAATGCCGATAAAGGCGTAAAATAATAAATTGTCAAGTTGTTGCTGATTGAAAGGCGCTTGGTTTTGTTTGATTAAATAACGCCCCAAAAATAGCGCTTGTAAATACGCCAAAACATACATTAAGCCATACCAATGAATTTTAAAAAATCCAATTTGCAAAGCAACAGGATCAAACTGCGGATGAATGAGCATAATAAAAAATCAAAAAGCGCTAAACTATGCGGCATTATAAATGAGGAGAGAAAAATGCCAGCGTATCGCTCACAAACTTCAACACACGGCAGAAATATGGCAGGCGCGCGCGCGTTGTGGCGCGCCACGGGAATGAAGGATGAAGATTTTAATAAGCCCATTATTGCGGTGGTTAATTCTTTTACGCAATTTGTGCCCGGGCATGTGCATTTAAAAGATATTGGGCAAATGGTGGCGCGCGAAATTGAAAAAGCAGGCGGCGTTGCCAAGGAATTTAACACCATTGCCATTGATGATGGCATTGCCATGGGGCACGGCGGAATGTTGTATTCACTGCCCAGCCGTGATTTGATTGCCGATTCGGTGGAATATATGGTCAATGCGCATTGTGCCGATGCGATGATTTGCATTTCCAACTGCGACAAAATCACCCCCGGCATGTTAATGGCGGCGATGCGTTTGAATATTCCATGTGTGTTTGTGTCTGGTGGACCCATGGAAGCGGGCAAAGTGCATAACATCAAAGTGGATTTAATTGATGCGATGATTAAAGCGGGCGATTCCACCGTGAGTGAACAAGATGTTGAACATTACGAGCGCTCGGCTTGCCCCACGTGTGGTTCTTGCTCTGGAATGTTTACTGCCAATTCTATGAATTGCCTAACCGAAGCCTTGGGGTTGAGTTTGCCGGGCAATGGCACGTTGGTTGCAACGCATCAAAATCGCCAAAAACTTTTTTTAGAAGCGGCGCGTTTAATTGTTCAAAATGCCAAGCGTTATTACGAAAACGATGATGTTTCGGTTTTGCCGCGCGAAATTGCGCAAAAAGGCGCTTTTGAAAATGCGATGACTTTGGATGTGGCAATGGGCGGCTCCACCAACACGGTGTTGCATATTTTGGCGGTGGCGCAAGAAGCGGGCGTGGATTTTACAATGCG
>JBNMHE010000063.1:0-10077 GCA_050872585.1 Rhodocyclales bacterium
AATAAAATGAATAAAAAACAAAAAATTTAAAACAAAATTAAAAACTTTTTTTCCTAAAAAAGAAAGAATAAAAAAGATAAAAAAACAAGCGGAAAAATTAAAACAAAAAGCAATTAAAAACTCCAATAAAAATGATTGTATTCCTTTGTTTAAATCAAGAGCGCTGAAAATAAATGCATTGCTTAAAACAATATAAAAAAAGCGCGGATTTAAAATAATTTTATCTGCTGGAAAACAAATGTTTTTGAGATTCATTTTTAATTTTCCTTATGTATTATTTTCTCATATTTTTTGACAAATTCTCGGCGAACAAAAACTTGGTCGTAATTTCTTAAATTTTCATTGCCGTATAATCGGTCTTTGATGATGTATTTGGAATTAAATAAGGATAATTCTGGTTTTAAATCCAAACATTGAATATTTAACAAATCCATAAAAGCGTGAATAAAATCATCCGTCATAAAAGGTTTGTTTAAATTCTTTTTGATTTTTTCCATAATGTGCGGATGTTTTTCTTGGAAAAGTTTGGAAGTGTAAATCATAAATGGAATTTCCACCAAAACGCGCGATGGATAAGCATGGGCAGAATGGCCAACTGCGCCATGTTCATCATCATAAACATTTTGAGAATGGTCGCTTAAATAAAACACAATGCTTTCTTCATTTTCAAAATGTTGCATGATCTTGGAGACCACAAAATCATTGTAATAAACGGCGTTAATATATTGCGCGCGGCGTTGTAATTCTTTTTTGCCTAACGGTTTGTTGATTTTTGCGGTATTCAACCAAAGTGTTTTGTCTAAGCCTTTTTCTTTTAAATGTTTTGGTTTAAAAAATTCAAAATCGGAAGGATAACGCGCTTGATAATCAAAATGTGTGCCCATTAAATGAAACACAATAAATTGATTTTGTTTTTCAGGAAATTGCGCTTGGGAATAAAGATTCAACAACTCGCCATCTTTTCTTCCGTATTTGGTGTTGACAATATCCATTGCTTGTTGCAAAGACAAATAACGCAACAAATCAGAACGCTGGGCAAGCGCTTGCTCAATGTTTCCCCAAATGCTGATGGCTTCTTGATTGGAAAACCAAGAAGTGTGGTAATTTAAAAAACGCATGGCATCAATTAGGTTTAAATAACTTTCCCAAAATATAATTCTAAATTTATCATTACCTAATTGAATATGTTTATTGGCAACCAAATCGGTATTATTACCAAAATTCAAAAGTGTATGAAAAACGGCATTGGTATAAGTGGCTGGAGAAATCACATCTTTGAAAACAAATAAATTGCCTTTTTGTTCTAATTCTTTTAAACGCGGCGTGGTGTTTAAAGGATAATCATAAAGACTCATATAATTTCTATTGGTGGATTCTCCAATAATTAAAACAATTTTTGGAATGGAGGTTTCCATTTGAATGTAATTGGGAATTTTCTTTTTTTCTTGCACAAATTTTTCAATTTTTTCCATATTATCTTTAAAAACAAAAACATCTCTATCTTGATTAAAAGGCGCAAAGATGCCATTGATGTTTTTTAAAATCAAAACATCGGGCAAAAGTTTATCCACATCGGCTTCGTGTTCAATATAATTTTTAATAAAAATAATGGGAAAAATGAAATAAAAAATCAAGTTTAATTTTTCAGGCAATTTAATTTGAAAAGGAAGTTTGTAAATAATGATTCCAAAAATTAAAAAAGGCAATAAAATAAATATATTTTTAAAATCCATATAAAAAGTAAAAAACTCTTTAATCTCACGTGTACTGTGAGTGGTAAGGATAATGTCAATGGTATAAGAATTTAAAATAGTGTCAAAATTAACAATTAAAAAAAGATTAACCAAACAAAAAAACAAATTTACAAAAAACAAAAAAGATTCTATTTTTTTCGAGAATCTGGGTAATACAATTTGCAAGCTGTAAAAAATAAAAAAGAACAAAGCAAAAGCAAAAAAGAAAGCAATAAAAAACTCTTCAACAAAAAAATAAAAACCGGTATTTAAATTTAAAACCGAAATAAAAAAAGCATTGCTTAAAACAATAAAGAAAAAAGAAAGTGAAAATTTGTCTTTTTGCATAAAAACTTTCAAAAAAAATAAAAAAAAAGATGTTGACCGTGGATTTTTTTAAAAAATGAAAAAATTATTCATTGCGCCAGCGCCATTGAATGTTGCGCGCTTGAATGTTTTGAATGATTTCTTCAAAAGCCATTTCAACCAAATTGGGCGAACCTTCAATGCCCAATTCCAAATGGTAAGGCTGATTGCTTCTAACAAATGGCAAAGAATACAAGCGGCAAGTTGGGTATTTTTGCTGAATTTCTTGCATCAAAGGCAACAAAGCGCTTTCATAAGCTTCTTTGCCTGTTAAAAAAAGCGCTTTGTCCATCACATTTTTGGGGGATTGGAATTGTGCTTGATAAAAATTTTCCAAAACCCATTCCAACATCGGATGCGCCATTTGCGGAAAACCCGGCACAAAATAATGTTCGTTTAAATAAAATCCGGGCACTTGGTTAAATGGATTGGGAATCAGTTGCGCATTTTGCGGAAATTCCACCAACAATTGCCGCGCCGAATCCACGTGGTCAAAACGCTTTTGCAAAATTTTTAAACCTTCTTCATTGATTTTTAAAGGCGAATGAAAAGCATCGGCTGCCGCTTGGCGCGTTTTGTCGTCCGGCGTGTTGCCAATGCCACCGCAGGAAAAAACAACCGCTTGTTCAGAAAAAGTGCGTTTGAAAACTTCCACCAATTGCGCGCGGTTATCCGGCAGATATTCCGCACGCGTTAAGCGAAGTCCGCGTTTTTCAAGCATTGTTGTAATGGCGGTGAAATGAGAATCAACGCGTTTGCCGGAGATGATTTCATCGCCAATAATTAAAGCAACAAATTTTTTCATTTGTTTTGAACCTCAACGCTTAAAATGGCATCCCCGCGCAATTCTTTTAAAGCCAAAAGCACATAATGGCTAAACGCAAGCGCTGTGATGCCCGGGGCAAACAAACACAAAATGGGCAAATGCGCCACAAGGGACAACAACAATCCCAATAAAAATAAAGACAAAAAATGTTTTTGCAAAATTTCTTTTTTTTCAGCCGAGGTGGCAAAATCCGCCAAAATTTCAAAAGTGTAGGTTTTGTAATTGAGCCAAGCCATTAAAATCAAAGGCAAAATCAACGCAAAACCCGGCACAAACCACAGCGGCAAGGTTAAAACCCAAAGCAGCACATACAAAAAAATCACCCAACAACTATAAAGCGCGGTGCTACCCCAAAAACTATTGCCCGCAAAAACCAAATCGGCATATTGCGTTTTGCCAATGTGTTTTAACAAAAGCGGCAAAATAAAAATGGAAGTCACCAACAAGCCGATTAAATACGACAAACCCGTGATGCTAATCCAACCGCTGATGAGCGCCAACATTTTGGCAAGGCTAATCATTCCCCAAGCTACCATCAAAGACAAGGGCGGTGCATCCATTAGTTTTTCGCTCAATGCGCCGAGTGAAAAAATCAACAACAACACCCAAACAAACAGCGCCAAAAGGGTAGGCACAAAAAGATAAAACCAAATTTTGCCATCAGTCAAACTTTTTAAAGTGGCGCGCAAGGTTAAAAATAGGTTGTTAAAAAGAAGCATTTTTTGAAAAATGTTAGGTTGACCGTGGATAAATACATTCTTTACCCATGAAGTTTTGCAAAACTTTTGGAATGGCAATGCTGCCATCTTTGTTTTGGTAATTTTCCATCACCGCCACCAACGTTCTGCCCACCGCCAAACCCGAGCCGTTTAACGTATGAATCAAAGCGGTTTTTTTATTGGCTAAGCGAAAACGCGCTTGCATGCGCCGCGCTTGAAAATCGCCACAATTGGAGCAAGAAGAAATTTCACGGTAAGTGTTTTGCGCGGGCAACCACACTTCCAAATCGTAAGTTTTTAAGGCGCCAAAACCCATGTCGCCCGCGCAAAGCAACACGCGCCGATAAGGCAATTCTAATTTTTCCAAAATGCTTTCGGCATCGCGTGTTAAATTTTCCAAAGCATCCATGGAATTTTCGGGTTTGACCATTTGCACCATTTCCACTTTGTCAAATTGGTGTTGGCGAATCATCCCGCGCACATCGCGCCCGCCAGAACCTGCTTCTGAACGAAAACACGGCGTGTGGCTAACAAACTTCAAAGGCAAATCTTCCATGTTTAAAATCAAATCCCGAACAGCATTGGTGAGCGGCACTTCGGCAGTGGGAATGAGATAAAGCGGTTCTTGTTCGCCTCTTAAAATTTTGAATAAATCTTCTTCAAATTTCGGCAGTTGGCTGGTGCCCAAGAGCGATGCGGCATTGACCAAAAAAGGCGCGTAAATTTCGGTGTAGCCGTGTTCTTCGGTGTGGGTTTTTAACATAAACTGCGCCAAAGCGCGGTGCAGTTTGGCAATGTCGCCTTTTAAAAAAGAAAAACGCGCACTGGTAATTTTGGCAGCCACCGCAAAATCCATTAACCCCAAACCTTCGCCCAAATCCACGTGGTCGCGGATTTGAAAATCAAATTGGCGCGGCGCTCCCACGCGTTTTTGTTCCACGTTTTGTGTTTCGTCTTTGCCAGCGGGCACCGATTCATCGGGCAAATTCGGCAAGGTTAACAAAAAGGCGTTCAATTCTGCCAACAATTCGGCAAGTTTGGCTTCGTTGTTTTTTAAATTTTCGCCCAACAATGCCACTTCTTTTAAAAGGGAATCGGCGTTTTCGCCTTTTTGTTTTTTAAAGCCGATTTCTTTGCTCAATCGGTTGCGCTCGGCTTGGTCTTGTTGGGTTTGCGCTTGCAGATTTTTGCGTGTGGCTTCCAATTCCAAAAAGCGTGAAAAATCAATGGCTTTGCCACGTTTGGCAAGGTTTGTTTGAACAAAATCAAGATTGTTTCTTAATAATTGAATGTCTAACATTTTGCGTTTTTGAAAAGGATAAAAAAAGCGATTATAAACGCCGCACCAAGCGCACGGAATTTTTAATTGTTTTGGTGAAATATTTTAAAAGCAAAAATGTGGCAATTAAAAAAGCAAAACTCAGAACAATCGCCAATTTTTCACCATTTAAAAAATCGCCCAAAAAAGCGCCCAACACAAAGGCAAAAAGCGGCAAAACATAAGCCAAGGTTGCAAAACTCTGCAAATGTTTTTTGAGAACTTCCACTTCCACCACATCGCCCAATGCCGCATCAATTGTGTTTTCAAGCGCAAAAGTTTGCGGTTTCAAACAAAACATTTGCGTTAATTTTGTCCCACCGCAGCCGCCTTTTTCAAAGCAACGCCCGCAACCATTTTGCGCACGCACAAAAGCTTTTTTGCCTTTGATTTTCACAATATGCGCCCGGATGCGCACGGTTTGTTCCAAATGAAGATGATTTTCCACGGTCAACCTGTTTTTTTTTCAAAAAATTAAAAATCAAAAAAATTCAAATTTTCAAAAAAATTTTACGTTGACCGTGGATTTTTTTGAAAACGTAAATTTTCCAGCATTTTTTTCAAATCAGAATCCATTGTGGGAATGTTTAAACCAAATGTTTTTTCAAACAAAGCACAATTTAAAACGCTGTTTTTGGGACGTTTGGCTTTTTGTGGAAAGTTTTGGCTTGTTGTTTTGTTTAACGTTTTGATTTTTAAATCAAAATTCAAATGTTGTGCGGTGTTTAAAATTTTTTGCGCAAAATCAAACCAGCTCATCGCGTCATAGTTGCTCAAATGGTAAAGCCCTTGTTTTTGGGGATTTTCCAAGGTTTGAAAAAGCGCCAAGCCAGCAAATTCTGCCAAAAATCGGGCGCTGGTGGGTTTGCCAATTTGGTCGGCAACCACGTTTAATTCTTCTTTTTCTTGAAACAAACGCAACATTGTTTTCACAAAATTGTTGCCGTATTCGCCAAAAACCCAACTGGTGCGCAAAATCAAAAAATCGCAACCGCTTTTCAAAATGGCTTGTTCGCCTTTTAATTTGGATTGTCCATAAATGTTTTGTGGATTGGTTTGATCGTTTTCTTGATACGGCGTTGATTGTTTGCCATCAAAAACATAATCGGTTGAAAAATGCACCAAAAGCGCATTTTCTTTTTTGGCGATTTCCGCAAGATTTTTCACCGCTTCAAAATTGGCTGCAAAGGCTTTTCCCTTTTCACTTTCAGCCAAGTCAACGGCTGTAAAGGCGGCGGCGTTGATGATGACTCTCGGGCGTTTTGTGCAAACCATTTCGGCAATTTTTTCAAAATTGCAAATATCGCCATTTTGGCGGTCTAATGCGTGGAGTTTGTTTAAAGAAGGGGAGATTTTGGGCAAAAGATGAATAAATTCTTGCCCCAATTGACCAGCGGCGCCAAGGAGTAAAATACCTGCCATTTTTTTAAACTTTCACGTTATAAAAAAAGGATTATTTTATGACTTTGCGCTTGCAGTTGGTGATGATTCTTGCCTGCGGCACGTTTATTTTCAACACCAGCGAGTTTATTCCTATTGGGCTATTGTCTTCCATTGCTTTTGATTTTCAAATTTCCGAATCCAAAGCGGGGTTGATTATCACGTTTTATGCGTGGATTGTGGCGCTTTTTTCTTTGCCGTTGATGCTTTATTTTCGCCAAACGGAATTAAAAAAATTGATGCTTGGCGTTTTTGCGCTGTTTGTTGTTGGCAATTTTTTGGCTGGAATGGCGCATAGTTTTTATATGTTAATGGCAGGGCGCTTGTGCGTGGCTTTGTCGCACGCTTTGTTTTGGTCTATTGTGACGCCAATGGCTATACGTGCCGCACCCAAAAGCAAGCGTGCCTTGGCGTTAAGCATTATTATCTCTGGTTCATCCTTGGCATTTGTGGCGGGTTTGCCAATTGGGCGAATTTTGGGATTGTATTTGTCTTGGCGCTGGACTTTTTTGGTGATTGCCGCTGCTGCTTTTAGCGTGATGTGCTTGTTTTGGCGATTTTTTCCGCATATGCCCAATGCGGAAAATGTGTCGCTTGCCACCTTGCCGCAACTTTTTGAAAATCGGCATTTTCGCAAAATTTGCATTTTGACCGCCATTTTTATCACCGGGCAATTCACGGCGTATAGTTATGTGGAACCTTTTTTGGCTGGGCACCATTTCAACAAAAATGTGATTACCTTGTTGCTGACTTTTAATGGTATCAGCGGCATTTTGGCGAGTTTTTTGTTTTCAAAATTTTATAACGTTCACCGTGGATTTTTTGTGCATTTGGCGCTTTTTGGCGTGTTTTTTTCGCTTTTGCTTTTTAATGTGTTGAGTTTTAACGAATGGATTTTCGGCACACTTTGCGCCATTTGGGGACTTTCCATTGTGACATTCAACTTGGTTTTTCAAGCGCAACTTTTGGAAGCCGTGCCGCAAGCGCGCGCCATTGCAAGCAGTATTTTTTCAGGCATTTACAACATTGGCATTGGCGGCGGCGCTTTTGTTGGCGGTTGGGTGGTGGCAGATTTGGGTTTTGATTATTTGGGATTTTGCGCCGCGGCCATTGTGTTTGTGGCAATTTTTGTGTTTTTGCGAAAACTTGTGTTATTCAAACTCATCGCTCGTAAAATACACCATTCCAACGTTTTTTTAAGAAAGAGAAACAACAATGAATAGCGATGAAATTATCCAAATTTTCAAACGGCGCTACGCCTGCAAAAAATTTGACGCTTCAAAAAGCATTGCGGATTCTGACTTTGCCACCATTTTGGAGTCGGGCAGATTATCGCCCAGCTCTTTTGGCTTTGAGCCGTGGCATTTTGTGGTTTTGCAAAACAAAACCGAGCGCCAAAAAACCTTGCGTGAAAAATTAAAACAAACCGTTTGGGGCGGCATTCACGCATTGGATTCTGCCAGCCACGTGGTGATTTTGTTGGCAAGAAAACGCGCGGATTTGTTGCCGCATAGCGATTATTTGCACAATGTTATGGCCAATGTTCACAAAATTCCAACACAAGGCATTCAACTGCGGCGCGATTATTTTGCTAATTTTGGCGAAAAAGAATGGGGATTTTTAAACGATGAAGCGGCAACTTTTGCATGGAGTGCGCGCCAATGCTACATTGCGCTGGGCAATATGATGACCACCGCCGCCGCCCTAAACATTGATTCTTGCGCCATTGAAGGTTTTAATTTAAAAGAGACTTCAACGCTTTTGGAAAAAGAAAGCGTGCTTGATTCTAAGCATTTTGGCTTAGCTGTGATGGTGGGTTTTGGCTTTGCAGGCGAGCCACCCAAACATGAAAAAACCCGCACGGCAATAGAAAAAATCAGCACTTTTTTGTAGTTTTAAAAAAATCCACGGTCAACCCAAAAAAATTTTGAAAAATAAAAAAATTATTTTTTTGAAAAAAATTGAAGGTTGACCGTGGAAAAAATGTAAAAAATTGTAAAAATCAAAAACCAGATTTTTTATCACGCTTATAATTTTTTGCTTTTTGAAAAAGAAAAAAACAGCACAATGTTTTTAAATGATTTTATCGCCCAGCCACGCCAAGTTGGCGCCATTTGCGCTTCATCGCCCGCATTGGCGCAAAAAATGGTGGAAGGGATAGGTTGGTTTTCTGCGCAAAATATTGTGGAAATTGGCCCGGGCACCGGCGCTTTTACCAGCGAAATTTTAAAGAAACAACACAACAATGCGCATTTTGTGGCTATTGAAATCAATGCCAAAATGGTGGAAATTCTGCACAAAAAATTCCCCAAACTTGTGGTTGAAAACGACAATGCGCAAAATTTAAGCGCCATTTTGGCAAAACACGCTATGCCTTGTTGCGATGTGATTATCTCCGGCATTCCTTGGACAATTTTGCCAAACGATGCACAAGATGCACTTTTATCTGCTATTTCTTGCAATTTAAAAGCAGAATCGGGTGTTTTTGCTACTTTTATGTATGCGCTGCCGACTTTGCGCAAAAAACGTTTTGTAAAAAAACTGAGGGGCTACTTTCAAGAAGTCAAGGTTTCCGATATTGTTTGGCGCAATGTGCCGCCCGCTTTCGTTTGTTATTGCAAAAAAGAGTAGAATGGCGCTTTTTTTAATTATTTGAGGGGAAGACCAAATGCGACAAATCGTTTTTCTTTTTTATGCTTTATTTTTGGGTTTGTTTGTAAGCGCCTGCGGCGGCGGGCATCCTGCGGAAAATGCGGCAGTTTCGTTTTTTAATGCGGCTTACAAAGGCAACACCGACAAAATGTTGGCGCTTGTAGCTGGCATAGATATGAAAAAAGAATCCGAAAAAAGCATGGCAAAAGGCAAGTTGGAAATGATGGCAGGGCAAGCCAAGGCTCAGGCAGAAGAAAAAGGCGGTTTTAAAAGTGTTGGCATTGACCCCGATTCAAAATCTGAAATCACTGAAAACAGCGCCACGGTTTATTTGATTGTGAAGTTTGGTGACGGTTCTACCCAAAAAGAACGGGTTCGCTTGCTCACAGAAAATGGCGCTTGGAAAGTTAAACTTTAAATGCGCTTTTTAATTAACCAAAAAACATTTTGGGCGTCAATTTTATTATTGGCGCTTTTTTTTGTTCTTTTTTATTATTTTAATTTTTTTAACGTTGATTCTTCCAAAAATCAAATTCAAACGCTTCACATTCAACAATTAAGAAATCTGCCCAAATTAGAAACCTTGGATATTATTTTGCGCACGGGAATTGATTATGATTCCAGAATTATTCAACAAATTTCAAAAAGCCGTTTTTCGCACATTGGCATGATTATTCAAACCAATCCCATTTCTATTATTCATGCATCCAGCAGCGATACGCAAAACAAAGTGGCCATTTCTTCTTTTGATTATTTTTTACAACATTCCAAAGGTATTGCCATCAAACGCTATGTTTTAAATCAACATCAAAAAGAAAAAATACAAGCATTTTTAAAAAAACAAATAGGAAAAGATTTTTCTTTTCATCCCCAAAATCCGCTTTATTGCACCACTTTAATTCAAAATGCTTTTGATGAAGGTTTTAACCAAGAAAATTATTTGAATTTAAAAAAACAAACAATTGATTTACCTATTTTTGGCGGCGATTTTTTAATGCCCGAAGCGTTTTATCAAGATTCCAA
>JBNMHE010000064.1:0-9924 GCA_050872585.1 Rhodocyclales bacterium
CAACAAAACATTAAGATGGTGAGTCACTGGCAAATAACATAATCCTTCATCGGAGCAACCTTGACTAATTGCTTCTACATTTACATTTAAAAAATTTTGATTATTATCATAATTATTATAATTATTATTTACCAATTGAATTTCAATTGGTAAATCATTATAAAAAACTTCTACTTCTCCAAAAATATCATCTTTTTTTATTTTGCCTTGTGGGAATTTTATATTTTTTATTTTAAAATTTTCAACATTAAATTGAAAACGTTCTTTATATAAATAATGATTTTTTGCTATTTTATAATGAATTAAAAAAGTATTTTCATTTAAAGCGGTAATTTCCGGACGGAATGCCGTTTCCGGATTTAAAAATTCTTGAGCGTTGACCGTGGATATTTGAATAAAAAAAATAAAAAATAAAATTTTAAAAAAAAATTGTATTGTTTTTTTCATTTTTCTTCCTTTTCTTTATTTTTTAAAACATTTTGAATCCAATTTAAATAATCTTTATCGGTTTTTTCCGAATAAAATGCCATAATTTCCGGCACTTGATAGGGATGATTTTGTTTAATCCATAAAAACAAACTTTCCAATTGATTTTCTAAAATTTTAAATAATAACAAAACTTCTTCATTTTCTTCTATTTTATTTTCCCATTCATAAACCGAAAGCACATTGTCTATGATTTGCACGCAAGCGGCTTGTTTGTTTAAAACCGCTTGATGTGCCAATTTTCGCGCAATTTTTCGGTTAGGTAAAGTGGTTAAAACTTGAACAATTTTTTGTTTTTTCATTTTTTGATATACAAAAAAGACAAAAATAATAAGAGAAGCCCTTTTCTGTGGAAAACTTTAAAAAACGGCGTTAAAACAATAAGTTAAATTTTGGATAACTTTGTGTTTTGCGTGTATAAAAAATGTGTTTTTTTTGTGCCTTCAAAAAAAAAATTTTAATTTTTGCTGTTTTTGCCACAACTTATCCACAATTTAAAAAAAGACTTATGCACGATGGTAGGGCAAATGCTTGATTAAACTATATGCACGATAAATTTGCTCGCACAACACCAAACGTGCCAAAGCATGCGGCAAAGTTAAATCAGATAAACGCAATAAAAAATGGGCTTGTTGTTGAATGGATGGCGCCAAACCATCGCTGCCACCAATTAAAAAAATAATTTGGCTTTGATATTCCTCTAAATTTTTTAAAAATTTTGAAAATTGAAGACTATCAAAAGATTGTCCGCGTTCATCTAAGGCAATGAGATAAAAATTTTTTTTGGGCAGCAATTCACGGATTTTTTTGGCTTCGTTTTCTTTATCCGTTGGACGCACGCAAATGGCTTGAAAATTCCATTCCTTTTGAAAACGCAAAATATAATCGTGGCAAAGATTTTCAAGCGCCAAAGGCGCTTTTTTTGCCACATAAAATAATTTTATTTTCATCTACAAACGATGATTGGCTTTCCATTCTGCTGTAATTCTTGCAACCAAAATGGGCAACAAAACTTCAATTTCAGCCAATAAATCTGTCATCAAGCGATTTTGAAGAAATTGCATATAATCTTCATTCAAAGTGCCAGACGGCAATTGTTCGGTTAAAACTGGTGGACCATCAGGATGATGAGCCGTTTTTTGCTGCATTAAAGCGTCAGCACGCATCATAACGGGTTTGGGTTCGTTCATTTTTTAAAAATAAAAAAAATAAAAGTTGACCGTGGAAATTATGCCATTAAATTAATATATTGCACGGAAAAACCTTCTTTTTTATACAAATTGGCACGCATTCTGCCTAATTCTTTTGTTTTTTCATCATGGTCTATAATTTCATAAACAAAAGGAAAATGTTCAATAGAATCAAGAGAAAATTCAAAAGATTCAAAAGGCAAAAAAATCAAAGCTTGTTGTTTTTTAAATAAATTTAAATCATCACTTAAAACAAAAGGTGTATTTTCAGAATCAATTTCATGAGCAAAAAGGTGAGGAATAAAAAGTTCTTTTTCCCATAATTGATGATTTAAATCATTCAAAAAATGAAGATGGTTGCTAAAAATAAAAGCATTTTTATTTTTAGAGTGGGCGCGCACAATCATTTCAACACACGCATTCAAACGATTGTGAGCGTTGTAATAAAACAAAACTTTCATTTAAAAATGCTTTCATTTTTTAAAAATTCAAATAAGGCTTTAACAGGCCTGCCGGTTGCGGTTTTGTTTTTACCAGAAAGCCAAGCGGTGCCAGCAATATCCAAATGTGCCCAAGCGCTATTTTGAACAAAACGCGACAAAAAACATGCTGCAGAAATTGCGCCTGCTTCACGCCCGCCACTGTTGGATATATCGGCAATGGGACTTTCCAATAATTGTTGGTATTCTTCCATCAAAGGCATTGACCACAATAAATCCGCGCTATTTTTACCAGCCGTGAGTAATTTTTTTTCCAAAAGTGCATTGTTGGAAAACAATCCACTTAAAACACTGCCCAAAGCCACAACACAAGCACCCGTTAAAGTGGCAACATCAATGATGTATTTGGGTTTTAAGGTTTGGGCAAAGGTTAGAGAATCGCATAAAATCAAGCGCCCTTCGGCATCGGTATTGACAATTTCAATGGTTTGTTTGGATAAGGATTCCACCACATCGCCCGGACGAGTAGCTTTGCCGCTTGGCATATTTTCCACAGTCGGCACCAAAACGTGCAAATGAATAGGAAGTTGCAACAAACACACACTTAAAAAAGTTCCCAAAACGCTTGCCGCACCACACATATCAAACTTCATTTCATCCATTCCGGCAGAAGGTTTTAAAGAAATGCC
Source organism: Rhodocyclales bacterium (assembly GCA_050872585.1). GTDB lineage: Bacteria > Pseudomonadota > Gammaproteobacteria > Burkholderiales > Rhodocyclaceae > SFHR01. Next base: position 2,806 of record JBNMHE010000064.1, read on the forward strand.
GCCTGAATCAAAACAAACGCCTTTGCCCACCAAAACAATGGGTTTGCCAAACTTTTTGCCGTATTCCAAATGAATCAAATAAGGTTTTTTATCGCTGCCTTGCGCCACCGATAAAAGTGCGCCAAAACCTTCTTTTTTTAAATTTTTTTCATCCAAAACATTGAAGGTAACATTTTTGTTTTGAGCAATTTCTTTGGCAGTTTGAACCAAAAATTCTGGCGTGCAAACATTGGCAGGTTGATTGCCTAAATTCTTTGCTAAATTGATTCCTTCATTAATGGCTTCCGATTCTTTTAAAATGTTTTGAAAATCTTGTTTTTCCACGGTCAACGGGAAAAAAAATTCAAAATTTTGATTTTTATTTTTTTCTGATTTATAAAAATCAAAGCAATAAAAAGAATCATTTAAAAAAATAGAAGAATGCTTTAAAAGCATTTCTATATTTAAATTTTTATTTTCAAAACTTTCTAAAAACAAAAAACATTTTTCGTTTTTAGATTTTTTTAAAACAGAAGAAATATGTTTAATTGTTTTTTCTAATTTTTTTAAATCAAATATTTTTTTATCACCCAAACCGACAAATAAAATTTTTTTAAATTTAAAATTTTCTGGATAAACAAAATCACATGTTTCAATGGAAGAAGAAAAATGGTTTATTTTTTGTAAAGTTTTTAAAAAAGGTTGGAAAGTTTTTTCCACATTTTCTTTTTCAAAAACGCCAACAATTGCCAAATTGCCTTTGGCGGATTCATTTTTGACGATGCTGATTTTCACTTTAAAATGTTCCTTTCTTGAAGTTTAAGCGTATTATTATCCGCTCAAAATAAAAAACGTCAAAAAAATGATTTTTGAATCGGCCATCAAACGTGAATTTATGCAATCGGCATCGGCAATGAGCATTGCCTTGCTGGCTATTTTAATTTCCACGCAACTCATTCGTTTTTTAAATGAAGCCGCATCTGGCAAGGTTTTGCCCGAAGCCGTTTTGGTTTTGTTGGGCTTTGCCAGTTTGCAATTTTTGCCTATTGTTTTAACCTTAACCTTGTTTATTTCGGTTTTGTTTTGTTTAAGTAGAGTGTATCGCGATTCTGAAATGTTCATTTGGTTAATTAGCGGACAATCTTTAAGCGCTTGGATTAAACCGATTTTTAGTTTTGCACTTCCTTTTGTTTTGGCAATTGCTGTTTTGTCTTTGTTTTTATCGCCTTGGGCAAGCAAAATGGCAGATGAATATCGTTTACAATTATCGGTTAAAAGCGAACTTTCGCAAGTTTCACCTGGCGCTTTTAGAGAAGTCAAACGCGGACAACGTGTGTTTTTTGTAGAAAGCATTGAAAAAGAAAAAGATTCTATCGGCAATGTTTTTGTTGCGGATGTGAAAAACAACAAAATAAGCGTTTTGGTTTCCAAAACAGGCTATCAAGAAATAGAAAATAATGAACGTTTTATTGTTTTGGAAGACGGAAAACGTTATGAAGTTGAGCCTGGTAGTGCCGCTTTTAAAATTAGTGAATTTGAACGCTACAAATTGCGCACCGAAGATGGTTATGCCAAGCGTGATAAAGTCAATTACAACCGCAAACCATTAGAAGAATTATTAACCGACAATTCCAATGCCGCACAAGCAGAATTATTGTGGCGTTTGAGTGTGCCTTTATCTGCCATTTTTTTGGTGTTGTGGGCAATTCCTTTGTCACGCGTTAATCCAAGAGCAGGTCGCTCTGCCAATTTGCTGATTGCTGTTCTAATTTATGCCATTTACAACAATTCTATTTCCGTTTTTCAAACGTGGGTATCACAAGGAATCATCAATGTTTTTTTGGCTTTTTTGATTTTGCATGGTGTTGTTTTTTTCTTTTGGTTTGTTTTATTTTCAAAACAAATACAATTTAAATGGCGTTTATTTCAATGATTAAAATTTATCAAAAATATATTATTAAAGAAGTTTTTTTAACCGTTTTATTGGTTTTGTTTGCTTTTTTAAGTATTTTTACTTTTTTTGATTTTATAGAAGAATTGCGCAAAATTGGCAGAGGTAATTATGAACTTTTGCATGCTGTTTTTTTTGAATTATTAAGATTGCCGGGATTGTGTTATGAGTTATTACCCATCGCTACTTTAATTGGCACTTTGTATGCTTTATCCAATTTGGCAAGACATTCTGAAATTACTGTTTTAAGAGCCTCAGGTTTGGCAACCAAAAAATTATTATTTGTTTTATTTTCTTTGGCTTTGTTTTTGGCAAGTATGACATTCATTTTGGGTGAAATTTTGGTTCCCTTTTGTGAAAAACAAGCACAAGATATTCGCAATCGTGCTTTGGAAAGAGTAATTGCACAAGCAGGTTTTGAAAGCGGTTTGTGGGTAAAAGATGGTAAACGTTTTATTAATATCAAACGTGCTTTGCCACAAGCACAATTGGAAGATATCCGCATTTACCATTTTGATGAAGAAAATTATTTATTATCTGTTAAACAAGCGCAAAAAGCGCAATACAATTTAAATCAAAATCAATGGATTTTAAAAAATGTTTTAACAACAGAAATTAAAAATAGAAATAGCGCAGTTGTGTATGAAGAAAATGAAAGTCTTTGGCAATCTTCATTAACGCCGCAATTATTAGAAGCATTAAGTGTTAGTCCGGAAAAAATGTCTATGAATCATTTAATCAAATACAAAAAACATTTATTGGATAATGCGCAACAAACCGAACGTTATGAAATTGCATTATGGAAAAAATTTATTTATCCTTTAAGCGCTTTTGTGATGGTGGCATTGGCTTTGCCTTTTGCTTATTCGCACAATCGCGTGGCGGGCGTGAGTTTAAAATTATTTATGGGCGTGATGTTGGGCGTAATTTTTCATGCTTTAAATGGTTTATTTTCCAATTTGGGAATGATCAATTCTTGGCCACCTTTTGCCAGTGCGGCAGCGCCTTCGTTTTTGTTTTTAATGTTGGCAGTGGGAATGCTTTATTATGTTGAAAAAAGATAAAACTTGTTTTTCCAAGGTCAACCTTAAAAAATTTTCAAAATTTTTTAATTAAAAAAATAAAAAATAATTTTTTAATTTTTAATTTTTTTAAAAAGGAGAAAACAATGAAAAGTTTAAGTGCTTTATTATTAAGTTTGGGCATTTTATTGTCTGGTTTTTTTATTAGTCAAACCGCGGTGAATGCCAATTTTGGCGCCAACACGGTTGAAGTGCGCGGATTATCTGAAAAACGTGTAAAATCCGACCGCGTTTATTGGCAAATTACTTATAACGTTATGCGCCGCGGTGAAAAAATAAATCGTGCAGATTTATATAAAGAATCCGAAGAAAATCAAAATAAAATTATTAATTTTTTAAAAGAAAATGGATTAAATGAAAATGAAATACAAGCGCCTTTGGTGCGTTATGATAAAATTGAATATAGAGATAATAATCAACGTTTGGTTGATATTGAACACCGTTTAAATGGAACAATTGGCATTGATAGCCGCAATGTTGATTTGGTGAATACTTTGCGCGTTAAAATAAGTGATTTAATTAAAGAAGGAATTGAATTAGAAAGTCAATTACCGCAATTTTATTTTACTTCTTTAAATGAAATTAAACCGGAAATGGTTAAACAAGCCACTTTAAATGCCAAAAAAGCCGCCGAAGAATTGGCAAGCCATGCCGAAGTGAATGTTGGAAAAATTAAAAAAGCAGTTCAAGGCAGTTTTGTTATTCAAGATGTGGGAAATAATTATTCCGATAATCAAAGTGTGGAAAAAAATGTGCGTTTGGTTACCACCATTACTTTCTTTTTGAAATAAAAATAGAAAATAAAAAATGAATAAAATTTTTATTTTATTTTTGCCATTTTTATTGATGGCTTGTGAAAAAAATTCTGCGTTGACCGTGGAAAATGATCCTGAAAAACCAGTTTATAATCGGCAAAAAGCATTTAAAGAAATTTTAAATGCTTTTGAGCCAATGGGTTTAATGCGAAGAGGTGAAATGAAATTTGATTTTAATTTGTATGAAAAAAATGCAAAAATTTTAAATGATTTAAAAAATAAACCTTGGCGTTTTTTTAAAGAAAATACATTTTATCCACCGAGCCGTTCAAAAGAAAATATAATTGAAAATAAAACAGAATGGGAAAATGAAATTCAACAATATCAACAAGCCGTTGAAAATTTAAATGAAGTTATTCAACAAAAAGAAAAAAATAAAATAGAATTGTCTTACGACAATTTGCATAAAACTTGCCGTTCTTGTCATCAAAAATTTAGGCGTTAAATTATGCAAAAAACGTGGAATGAATTAAGCTTGCATGCCGAACAAATGCAAAAAATACATTTGCGCACTTTGTTTGAAAATGAACGCACGCCTTATGCGCCTTTTGCTTTGCATTTTGAAAATATGTTGTTGGATATTGGCAAACAACGAATTACGCAAAAAACTTTGGCGCTGCTTTATCAGTTGGCAAACAAAAGCAACATTGCCGATTGGATTAAAAAAATGCAAAATGGAGAAACAATCAATCACACGGAACACCGTGCGGTGCGGCATATGGATTTGCGCGCTGGAAAAAAAGCGCCTGAATGTGTGAAAACCGTTTTAAGCAAAATGCAAAATTTTACCCTTCAAGTGCAAAACGGTATTTGGCGCGGATTTTCTGGGGAAAAAATCACCGATATTGTCAATTTGGGCATTGGCGGTTCGGATTTGGGTCCCAGAATGGTGGTGATTGCTTTGTCGGCTTTGTTGGACAAACGCTTGAATGTGCATTTTATTTCCAATGTAGATGGTGCGGATATGGCAAAAAAATTGGCCAATTTGAATCCAGAAACCACACTGTTTATTATTTCAAGCAAAAGTTTTACCACTTCAGAAACCATGACCAATGCGCAAAGCGCAAAAAAATGGCTTTTGGCAAAAGCCAAGCACTCAAATGCGGTGAAAAATCATTTTGTGGCTGCTTCCAATAACATTGAAGCGGCACGTGCATTTGGTATTGATGAAGAAAATCTTTTTCCTTTGTGGGATTGGGTTGGAGGGCGTTTTTCACTTTGGTCGGCCATTGGTTTGCCCATTATGTTGGCACTAGGTAAAGAACATTTTGATGCGCTTTTAAAAGGCGCACATTCTATGGACAAGCATTTTGTAGAATCGCCTATTGAACAAAATTTACCCATTCATTTGGCACTTTTAACCGTTTGGAACAGCAATTTTTTGAATGCGCCAAGTTTTGCGGTTTTTCCTTATTGCCAATCTTTAACGCGTTTTCCGCGCTATTTGCAGCAGTTGGAAATGGAAAGCAATGGCAAAACAGTGAATCGCCAAGCCCAAAAATTAAACATCACAACCAGTCCAATTGTTTGGGGAACGGCGGGCACCAATGGTCAACATTCTTATTTTCAACTTTTGCATCAAGGCGCACAAACGGTGGCGTGTGATTTTATCGCTTTGGCGCAACCGGATTTTCCAAAACCCAATCACCACGCTATGTTGTTGGCCAACTGCTTGGCACAATCGGCAGCTTTGGCTTTTGGGCAAACCGAAGATGAAGCGCGCGATTACGGCATTGAAGAAGAATTGTTGCCTTACCGCACTTTTTCGGGAAATCAACCTTCCAGCACTTTGATTTTGAAAGATTTATCGCCTTATTCTCTTGGTCAACTTTTGGCTTTGTATGAACACAAAGTGTTTGCTTTGGGTGTTTTGTGGAACATCAATGCTTTTGACCAATGGGGCGTGGAATTGGGCAAACATTTGGCAGGACAATTAAAACCTTATGTTTTGGGAGAAAATCCGCCTCAAACTTTGGATATTTCCACCCAAACTTTATTAGGACATTTAAAAAAATGCGCACCATCATTGTAGCGATGGCAAAAAATAATGTGATTGGCATTCAAAATAAATTGCCTTGGCATTTGCCCGAAGATTTAAAGCATTTTAAAGAAAAAACTTTAAATCAAAGTGTAATTATGGGTAGAAAAACATTTGAATCTTTACCGAAAAATTTTCGTCCATTGCCCAAAAGGCAAAACATTATTTTAACTCGCCAAAATTTAAATTTTAATAATACTGAAACAGCGCACAATTTAAATGAAGCATTTTTAAAATCAAAAAATAAAATTTTTATTATTGGAGGCGAATCTATTTATAAACTTGCATTAAATAAAGTAGATTGTTTGGAAATAACGGAAATTGATTTAGAAATAAAAGGAGATGCTTTTTTTCCAAAAATAGATTTAAATGTTTGGGAATTAAATAAAAATGAAAAACATATTTCTCAAAATGGAATGCATTTTTCTTCTAAAACTTATTTTAAAAAATCCACGGTCAACTAAAAATTTTTTTTAAAATTATGAAAATAAAAGATGAAAAAAAATTTTTTTCTTTTAATTTAATAGAATGGCAAAAAAAACATGGTCGCCATCATTTGCCTTGGCAAGTGAATGATCCTTATAAAATTTGGGTTTCTGAAATTATGCTTCAACAAACGCAAGTTGAAAGCGTAAAAAATTATTATTTAAAATTTTTAAATTTATTTCCAAACATTCAAAAATTAAGCCAAGCCAATACCGATGATGTTTTGGCAGCATGGGCAGGTTTGGGTTATTATGCGCGTGCCAAAAATTTAAAAAAAACCGCAGATATTATTGTGAATGATTTAAATAATGTTTTTCCAAATAATCAAAAAGAATTGCAAAAATTACCTGGCATTGGCAAAAGCACTGCGGCGGCAATTGCTGTTTTTGGATTCAATCAAAAAGCAGCCATTTTAGATGGCAATGTAAAACGCATTTTGGCACGTTATTTTTATATTGAAGATTATATTAATAAAAAAGAAACCGAAAATAAAATGTGGCACATTGCCGAAAATTTATTACCACAAAATGAAATTAAAGCTTACACGCAAGGATTGATGGATTTGGGTTCTTTAATTTGCACGCCTAAAAAGCCAAAATGTGTGGAATGTCCTTTTAATAAAAATTGTTTGGCATTTCAAAAAAAATCTGTTGAAGAATTACCGAAAAAAGAAAAAATAAAAAGAAAAATTTTAGAAATAAAATGGTTTTTTTTATTTTATGAAAATGAAATTTATTTTGAAAAAAAACCATTAAAAGGTATTTGGGG
>JBNMHE010000065.1:0-9778 GCA_050872585.1 Rhodocyclales bacterium
CGGCGCCACTTTTTTGGAAATTCAACTGCCATTTTCCGATCCTTCGGCAGATGGCAAAGACATTGCCAATGCTTGCACCCAAACGCTTTTAAACGGTTTCAAAACGCAACAAGCTTTTGATTTTATTCAAAAAATACACCAAAAATATCCTTTCATTCAATTGGCCATCATGAGTTATGCTTCTTTGGTTTTCACGCCGGGCATTGCACATTTTTGCCAACAAGCACAGCAAGCGGGCGTTGGCTTTTTAATTGTGCCGGATTTGCCTTTTGATTGTGATGAAAATTTGCGCCAAATTGCCTTGCAACACCGCATTCAAATGATTCCCGTGGCGGCTCCATCCATGTCTTGCAATAGAATCAATTTGTTATTAAAACAAAATTTTCCCATTATTTACGCCGCACTTCGCCGAGGCATTACCGGCAATCAAACCCAAATCACACAAGAAACCCAAAATTTTTTAAAACATTTGAAACAAAACCATGCCCAAATTTTAGGCGGTTTTGGCGTTTCAAACCGAACAACCGTCCAAAGCGTTGCGCCTTTTGTGGATTATGTTGTGGCAGGAAGTATTTTTGTGCGAATCATTGAACAAAATCAAAATGATTTAAAACTTTTACAAAAATTATTAAAAGAAAAAGCGCAAGAATTGTGTTTAGAATAAAAACAACAAAATCCACGGTCAACGAATTATTTTTTTTAAAAAAATAATCCATTGACCGTGGATTTTTTACAAAACAAAAAAAATTTGTTAAAAGAATTAGAAGAATTAAAAACATTAAAAAAATAAAAAAATTCAATGTTTTTTTATTTTGTTTACTTTGTTAAAGGAACATTTTTTCATGCAAAGCAATTTAATTTTAAAAGCAGTTGAGCAAAAAGACATGGAGCAATACAACGCTTTGTTGCGCTATGTTTTTCAAGTGACCAGTCAACAACTTTCTTCTATTGGCTGGAAAGAACACGAAATTATGCGGGCAAAATTCCCCACTTTTCAAAAATCCAATGTTTGGGGCTGGTTTGATGGACAAAATTTAATCTCGCAAGTGGTGGTTTATCCTTTGAAGGTGCGCATTTTCAACACCACTTATGCTTTGGGCGGTTTAACAGGTGTGGGCACTTATCCGGAATATTCCAATGGCGGTTTGATGCATGCCTTGTTGTTGAAAGCATTAGAAAGTATGCGTGAAAATGGGCAATACATTTCTTATTTGTTTCCGTATTCCATTGCGTATTATCGCCGCAAAGGTTGGGAATTGGTTTCCAACAAAATGCGCTATGTGATTAAAGATTACCAACTGCCCAAAAACAAAAAAGTAGCCGGTTTTGTGCGCCGCGTGCAAACCGAAAGTGCGGAACTCAAAAATGCGTATGAGCGTTTTGCCTTGAAAACGCACGGTGCCATTTTGCGTGATGATTTGGCTTGGAATGAATATTGGCTTTGGGAAGATGCCGATATGCTGGCCGCCGTTTATGAAAATCCGCAAAACGAATGCGATGGTTTTTTGATTTATTCCATTGCGCACAACATTTTGCGCATCAAAGAAATGGGATTTTTAAACGAAGAAGCGCGCCATGCCTTGTGGAATTTTGTCAGTGCACATTTTTCTATGATTGAATGCGTCAAAGGCACCACATTCACCGATGAATCTTTGGCTTTTTTGCTAGAAGATGCCAGCATTAAAGAAGAAATTGCACCGTATTATATGGCGCGCATTGTGGATTTTCCGGAATTTATTGCACGTTATCCGTTTAAAGCCGATTTGGAAAATCGCCAATGGATTTTCAATTTGGACGACCCAATGATGCAATGCAACCAAGGCACATTTTGTTTGAAAATAGAACAAAATGGCAAAGCCAGTGCGCAAAAAATCAATGCCCAAACCGAAGATTCCATTGATATTCAAACGCTGACCACCATGTTAATGGGTTACAAACGCCCGGCTTATTTGGCGCAAATCGGACGCTTGAAAACCAATGAAAGCATTATTGATATGCTAGAAGATGCCATTGAACAACAAACGCCTTACATCTCCGATTATTTTTAAAAAAATCCACGGTCAACCGATTATTTTTTTCAAAAAATTTAAGCGTTGACCGTGGAAAAAAAATCAAAAAAGCATAAAATGCTTTTTTTTTCAAAACAAACGAAGGGATTCAAAATGGCCTTGATTGTGCAGAAATACGGCGGCACATCGGTGGGCAGCCCAGAGCGCATTAAAAATGTAGCCAAGCGCGTGGCAAAATACCACGCACAAGGTCATCAAGTGGTGGTGGTGGTCTCCGCCATGGCGGGCGAAACCAACCGCTTGATTGCATTAACCAAAGAAATTCAAAACGAACCCGATGGGCGTGAATACGATGCGGTTATTTCAACCGGCGAACAAGTGACCATCGGTTTGTTGGCAATGGCTTTAAAAAGCATTAACGTGCCAGCCAAAAGCTACACGGGTTCACAAGTTAAAATTTTAACCGACTCCACTTTTTCAAAAGCGCGCATTTTGTCTATTGAAGAAAACAACATTCGCCGCGACTTGAACGACAACAAAGTGGTGATTGTGGCAGGTTTTCAAGGGGTGGATAAAGAAGGCAACATCACCACCTTGGGGCGCGGCGGGTCAGACACTTCCGCCGTGGCGCTGGCGGCGGCTTTAAAAGCGGATGAATGCCAAATTTATACGGACGTGGACGGTGTTTATACCACCGACCCGCGCGTGGTGCCAGAAGCCAAAAAATTAAGCGCCATTACCTTTGAAGAAATGCTGGAAATGGCAAGCCAAGGCTCCAAAGTGTTGCAAATTCGCTCGGTGGAGTTTGCGGGCAAATACAAAGTAAAACTGCGCGTTCTTTCTTCTTTTGAAGAAGAGGGCGAAGGCACATTGATTACCATTGAGGAAGATAAAAAAATGGAACAAGCCATTATTTCAGGCATTGCGTTTAACCGCGATGAAGCCAAACTAACGCTCACTGGCGTGCCCGATAAACCCGGCATTGCTTTTCAAATTTTGGGCGCTATTTCTGATGCCAATGTGGATGTGGATATGATTATCCAAAACATTGGGCAAGATGGCTCAACGGATTTTTCTTTTACTGTTAATCGTGCGGATTTTGTCCGCGCTTTGTCCATTTTAGAAAAAGTAAAAATTCAATTGGGCGCGCGCGATATTTTGCACGACAACAAAATTTGCAAAATTTCCGCCGTGGGCGTTGGAATGCGCTCGCACCCGGGCGTTGCCACCACGCTTTTCAAAGCCTTGGCGGATGAAGGCATCAATGTCAAAATGATTTCCACTTCTGAAATTAAAATTTCCGTGGTCATTGACGAAAAATATTTGGAATTGGCTGTGCGCGTGTTGCATCGCGCTTTTGGTTTAGACCAATAAGTTTTAAATTGACAAAAGGCGCTTTTGTTTTTTAAAATGCGCCGTTTTTGGAGACGTGGCCGAGAGGTCGAAGGCACTCCCCTGCTAAGGGAGCATACGGACAAAATCCGTATCGAGGGTTCGAATCCCTCCGTCTCCGCCATCCACACGAGGCAAAAAAAATGAAAAAATCCCTTTCTTATTTAGACGCTGGTGTGGATATTGCCGCCGGCAATCTTTTGGTTGAACGCATTAAACCCTATGCCAAAAAAACATTAACCCCCCAAGTTTTGGGCGGAATTGGCGGCTTTGGTGCGCTTTTTGAATTAAGCAAAGAATACAAAAATCCGGTTTTGGTCTCCGGCACCGATGGCGTGGGCACCAAATTAAAACTTGCTTTTTTATTAAACCAACACAACACAATCGGGCAAGATTTGGTGGCAATGAGCGTGAATGATATTCTTGTTCAAGGTGCCAAACCTTTGTTTTTTTTGGATTATTTTGCTTGCGGCCATTTGAATGTGGATGTGGCAGAAAAGGTGATTGCCGGCATTGCCAAAGGTTGTGAATTAGCCAACTGCGCTTTAATTGGTGGAGAAACCGCCGAAATGCCCGGCATGTATCCTTGTGAAGAATACGATTTGGCAGGATTTGCGCTTGGCATTGCGGAAAAAGAAAATCTCATTACCGGCAAAAAAATTGCCGCAGGCGATGTTGTTTTGGGCTTATCATCAAGCGGCGCGCATTCCAATGGTTATTCTTTAATTCGCCGCATTATTGAAAAATCCGCGCCGGATTTCAACGCCATTTTTGATGAAAACAAAACTTTGGGTGAAGTTTTGTTGTCGCCCACGCGCATTTATGTTCAGCCGATTTTGTCGCTTTTGAAAAACGTTGAAATCAAAGGAATGGCGCATATTACGGGCGGTGGTTTGTTGGAAAACATTCCGCGCATTTTAAATTCCAATTTAAAAGCGGTTTTAAAAGCTGATTCGTGGCAGCGCCCCAAATTATTTGAATGGTTACAAAAAGAAGGGCAAGTGCCCAATGAAGAAATGGCGCGCACATTTAATTGCGGCATTGGTTTTGTTTTAATTTTAAATCCCAACGATGCCGATTTTGCCAAGAAACATTTGGAAAATTTAGGGGAAAAAGTTTTTACCATCGGTGAAATTCAACATAAAAAAGAAAATGAATCGCCGTGCGTGATTCATTTTTAATTTTTACATTTTTTAAATTTTTTACATTTTAAAATTTTCAAAAAAAATCCACGTTGACCGTGGATTTTTGTTGTTTTTTTGAAGGAGAAATAAAAATGCAAGCAAATGAAAACATCAACATTGACGATAATCAAACAGATGAAGATTTACACCAATCAAACCGCTTCAATCCGCCTTTAAATCAAATCCTTTACGGGCCACCGGGCACAGGCAAAACATACAATACCATCAACAAGGCGTTGGAAATTTTGGGCGTTGAAATAGAAGGCAAAAGCAGGGCGGAATTAAAGACTACATTTGACGAATTCCGCAAAAATGGACAAATAGAATTTATTACTTTTCATCAAAGTTTTGCTTATGAAGAATTTGTGGAAGGGATTAAGCCCAATATTGAAAATCAAAATGCCGAAATGACTTATAAAATCAAAGATGGAATTTTTAAGAAAGTTTGTATCAAAGCTAAAACAGAAAAAGAACCAAATAAAAAAATGATGAATTCTATGACCATCTTTGAGGAATTCTATAATCATCTTTTGGAGAAAGAAAATTGGACTCTTAAAGGTATTTCTTTCACTAAATGTATCAATGTAATTAAATTTAAACGCAATGAACCTTATAAATACTATGAACTTTTCAAAAATGAATTGTATGAGATGATACAGGATGCAACAAAAGAAAAAACTGAACAAGAATTAAAAGATATTTTTAGGCAACATTTGCGACACGCAACACAAGAAAATTTAGAATTATGTTCCCCAGCTTATATAGCGATTATTCAGTATTATTTTGAATATTATATTGAATATTATATTCCCAAAAAACCCTACATTCTCATCATTGATGAAATCAATCGTGGCAATATCAGCAAAATTTTGGGCGAGTTAATTACGCTTATTGAGCCGAGCAAAAGGATAGGTGCTGATGAGGAATTGCGTGTGTCTTTGCCATATAGTGCAAACGAATTTGATGGCGGCAAGGGCTTTGGTGTGCCAAAAAATCTTTACATAATCGGCACGATGAATACTGCTGATAGAAGCATCGCTTTGCTTGATACAGCTTTGCGCAGAAGGTTTGAATTTGTGGAAATGATGCCTGAGCCTGAATTGTTAGAAATAATCAAAGTTGAAAACGGCGAAATAAATTTACAACTGCTTTTGGAAAAAATGAATGCGCGTATTGAATTTTTGCTGGATAGAGAACACACCATCGGGCATTCTTTTTTCATCAATGTGGATTCTTTGAGCAAGTTGCAACAAGTTTTTAAAAATAAAATTATCCCGCTTTTGCAAGAGTATTTTTATGATGATTATAAAAAAATTCAAGCCGTGTTGAATGATAATCAAATGATTCAATCCAAACCACAACCTGATTTTTTGAATAAATTCCACGATGAAATAGATAGCGAAAAAGATGTGTATGCAATTACAAATTTTGAGCAATGGGATGAAAGGAGTTTTATGCAAATTTATGAAAATCATCAATAAAAATGAATAAAAACAAACCGCTTTGCATTGCTGAATGGCAAGTATTTGGAATTGATGATATCAAAGCCGTTATGGCTGAAAACAATTCTGAAAAAGCGCAAAAAATTTTTGATGAACTTAAAAATTTTGCCGATGAAAAGGGCAATCATATTTTTTTAAATTCTTATGGCAAAAACCGCCTTAAAGCACGCAATTATGTCGGGCTTATCCAAACCAAAAGTGGCTTTTGTTTGGAAATTTTGCCCAAAACTTTTCGTTTGGTAAATGAAAACGAAGGTTTTAAAAAGCACCAAGATAAAATAAACAAGGCAAAAGACCTTTTGCTAAAAATGCTTAAAACCCTTAAAAATTTGCCTTTCAAACAAAGCCACATTGCAAACCTAAAAACACAAAACGCCCCCTTGCTTGAAATTTTTGTGATGATGTTTTTAAACAAAGTGGAAATGCTGATTAAAAAGGGCTTAAAAAGCAATTACCTAGAAAGCGAACAAAACCGCAAATTTTTAAAAGGCAGGTTACTTTTTTCACAAAATTTAAAACACAATTTTGCCCACAAAGAAAGATTTTTTACCGCAAGCGATGAATTTACCCACAACATTGCCCCAAACAAACTGATTAAATCCACGCTTTTGCTTTTAAGCACGCATCATTTTAGCGTTAAAACCAATGCCAGAATTGCGCAAAGCCGTTTTATTTTTAATGAGATTATTCCCAGTCAAAATTATGATAAAGATTTTGCAAAATGCGAAAATTTAAGACATTTTAAAGATTATGAACTGCTTCTTTTGTGGTGCAAAATTTTTCTTAAAAAACAAACTTTCACTGCTTATCAAGGCAATGAAAAAGCCTTTGCACTGCTTTTTGATATGAATGAACTTTTTGAAAGTTTTGTGGCGTGGCATTTAAAAAAATACATTGCGCAAAAAACAGAAAAAATTAAAATTAAAACACAAGATGCAAGCAAATATTTAATGGAATACAAAGTTGAAAAAAACAAATTGAAAGATTCATTTCAACTGATTCCAGATATTGTTTGTCAAAAAAATGATAAAAATGATAAAATAATTTTTATTGCCGATACAAAATGGAAAATTTTAAATAATGAAAAGGATATTCAACAAAATGATTTGTATCAAATTTGGGCTTATTTAACAAAATATGAATGTCAAAAAGCTTATCTTATTTATCCTAAAACAAATAAAAAACATTTGATTAAAATAAAAAAATTCTTTTATAAAGCTTATAAAAAAGAAGGCAATTTTCAATTCCAATTAAAAATTCATTTTTTTAATTTGAACAAATAAACAAATCAAATCAATTCAATTCAATTTAATTTTTAATTTCAAAAAAAAATCCACGTTGACCGTGGATTTTTTTGTTTAACCAAAAACGTAGTTTACATAACACATATTATCCGATTAAGCAAAACAAATATCCAGATGCAAATAAAACGATACAAGAAAAATTGACAAAGTATTTTGAAAATAAAAATAAAAGTGAATACAATTTTTTATCCCCCGTAAAATTAGATTTTTGTATAAAAAACAAAAAAGAATATTTGGGTTTGGGTTTTGAAAAAGGTGAAAGCATCGCCATCCCGAACGTGATTACAAAAACAAGAATTTTTGCACCATATAACAAAAAAAATCGCTTATTCTACGAACATGTCAATTTAGCACCAGAAGAAACAAATTTTGAAGTCTGGGCAACAGGACTCCAATGCTCTTACGTTGATTTTTACAGAATGTTTGCCACATTTGATATTTATTGGAGAATAACAAATTTGATAGTTGGCGTTGAAGCAGAAATCGATTTGCGTGAAATCTGCAAAAAATTAGAAATTAAAGCCAGTGGTGACAACCTGAATCTTATCTACAATGCGTTGACTATTTTGAAAAATAACAAATATAAAATAACAACCTATGGAAAGCAAAGAAAAACGGTAATCCATAAAGTAGGGTATGATGTGCCATTTTCTTTTATCACTAAACTAACACGAGAAAAAAATACAATCAAAATTACTTTTGACCCGAGAATTGCCATTTTTTACGTGACAGCAAAAACAGACATGAAAGGAAAAATCATCTATAAAAATGGGCAAGTTATGATTAGAAAAACATATGGAATATGCAATACCAAATATTTCAAAAAAGGAAAAAATAGACTGAAAGGATTTGCTTCGTTTTTTTTATTTAAAGAATTAGGAACAAATGCATGCATACAAACGATAAATATTGAAAAAATAAAAGAATATTTGTCCTTAAAATCATCAATTTCGCAAATAAAATTCAAGATAAGGCAATATTCTACCCAATTAGTAGAGAATCTTTTTTCTGAATGTTCAATTGAAGAAGAGAACATTTTAAAATTAATATCGGCAGACAATAAAAGAGAACGTCTCAAAAATGAAATTTTTAAAAGGTTTAAAAATATAGAAGAATTGAGCGAAACTTTTCCAAAAGAAAGAAAAGTCAATCCGATTGGCTTTATATTAAAATTGCAAAATCAAACAAAAAAATTATTGAGAACGGCAAAAAGAAATGGCATCCAAGCCGCCGAAATTTGCGTAAATTTTTTGCAATGGGAACATTTTTTCAAAAACGAAAGCAAACGGCAAAAAAGGCACTACGATGGGATTATCGGATTTTTACAACCGATTTTTAAGGATCGCGGCAATTTAGAAAATCGCTTGCCAACATTCTCTCCTCCATTCTCTCCTCCATTCGCCTACGAATAACATCTGCACATCAATGTAAAAAAATTCTCTGAGCACGGCAGAGAAAGGGCTGACTCGCCCTTTTTTTGCCTTTTTTTTACCTAAAAAACCAAATTCGCTGTCAACTTCACTTTTGCCGTCAAAGTCTGTAGATAATCAGTTAATAAGCTGTGAATAAATTGTGAGTAAGTTGTGAATAAGTTGTGAATAAACTATTGATGAGCTGTGGATAAATCTCAAAAGAAAAAGTTTTAAAAACAAAAAACAAAGTTTCAAAAATAAAAAATGCCATAAAGCATAGAAAAATAAAGGTCTTGTGAACGCTTTACTACCTTTTTTACATAAATAAAAAAACGTCAATGATAGGTGATGCCCAACCAATGATGCAAAACAAAAAATATTGAATTTAAAAAAAATGAGCTATCGCAAAAAGCGATAGCTATCGCAAAAAGCGATGCATGATTTTAAATAAGTGAAAAAACGTAAAAACACAAACAACAATCTGCGCCATTTTTTTATTAAATTAAAAAAATAATGGCGATTTATTGATTTAAGTCATTGATTTAATTGAATATTTAATCATAATAAGCCTACGATTAACAACTCAAATAGGAGAGAAAAAATGAAAACGCTTGTAACAGCGATTCAAAAAGGTGGGCAAGGCAAAACATTTGTCACCTGTCATTTGGCTTTTGATTTTTTAGAAAAAAATCAAAAAATCTGCGTTATAGATTTTGATGGGCAGGCAAATACAAGTTACACGCTCGGCGAATATGCCATAGGCATTCCAACTGTTGACCTGTTGAAACATAAAAATGCAGTTGAGAAAAACGATTTAAAAGAGAAAATCCAAAATAACCAATTGGTCGTTTTTCATGCAACGCAAGAAATTGCAGACTTAAAAATGGGAATGCAAGACTTGGAAAATTGTGCTGAAAATTTTAAAAGCAACATTAAAACATTAGGAGAGAGTTTTGATGTGTGTTTAATCGATAC
>JBNMHE010000066.1:0-9739 GCA_050872585.1 Rhodocyclales bacterium
ATTAAAAATAATGCTGGTCATTAAAACAGCAGAATAAGGAATATAATTTTCATCCGCTGAAAAACAAATGTGCATCGCCATGCTTAAAACTCCTTTTTTAAAATACCAAAAACAATAAAAATTAAAAACTTCAAAAAATATCCAAAAAATATTATTTTAAAAAAAATCCACGGTCAACGCCCTATTTTTTTTAAAATCTTTCAAAAAAATAAAGCGTTGACCGTGGAAAAACAATTTGTGAAAAATGCAACATCCAAAAAATCGCAACCCAACAAAACACTTGCCAGATGCTTTTTGTGCGCACAGAATTAAGAGTATGGTTGTAATTCCTGCAAGGTGGCAACGTTTTGGACAGGGGTTCGATTCCCCTCATCTCCACCAAAAGCGCATTGTTGAATGTTCAGCAGTGCTTTTTTGCTGGGGATGCACTGGCTTCGACAGGGCGGTAAAAACCAAGTCGGCAACCCGAAAGGTGACGGACGTAATCCGCACAAAACTTACAAACGCCAACGACGAGCGTTACGCACTTGCTGCTTAGCCAGCAGTGCCGGGGCGGCTTCTGCCTTGTTACCAAAATGAGCCGCAAAGGGGCTTTTGCCCCTTTGTGTCCTTTTGAAAAAACCAAAATGAATACAGAAGATTGGTTGCGCATTATCACTGCTTGCGGCGGACATTTTGAAGAAATCACGGTTGGCGAAGCCATTTATGAGGATTCCCCAATTGAAATCAACCATTTTTCTCCCATGGATGAACATTTTATGCAAGAGGCCTTGGTGCAAGCCGAAGGCGCTTTGTGTTTGAATGAAGTGCCTGTGGGCGCCGTGGTGGTGCAAAATGGAATCATTGTGGGCAGAGGTTTTAATGCGTGTTTGTCGCAAAGCGACCCAACCGCCCATGCCGAAGTGTTGGCGCTGCGCGATGCCGCACGCCACCTGCAAAATTACCGCCTGCCCGAGTGCGAGCTTTATGTTACTTTGGAACCATGCACCATGTGCGCTGGCGCTATTTTTCAAGCACGCATCAAACGCATTATTTTTGGCGCATTTGATTTAAAAAGCGGGGTTGCCGGCAGCACCTTGAATTTGTTTGAACATTCCAAATTGAATCACCATGCCACAATCAAAGGCGGTTTGTTACAAGAAGAATGCGTGAAATTATTGAAAAACTTTTTCAAAAAACGCCGCCCAAAAAAATGAAGCAAACCACGTGCCTATTTGTTTCCATCCAGCAACAACGCCTTTATGTTTTAAATCGCCATCGCGTGCTTGCCGATTTTATTGTCTCAACCGCCAAAAATGGCGCAGGCGAACAAAAAAACAGCGAAAAAACGCCGCGCGGCAAACATTACATTCGGGCATTAATTGGCAACAATACGCCACAAGGTGCGGTTTTTGTTCAAAGACGCTGGACGGGCGAAATTTTTTCTCCAACTTTATGGGCACAAAACCCCAAACGCGATTGGATTTTAAGCCGCATTTTGTGGCTTTGCGGAGAAGAAATTGGAAAAAATCGTTTGGGCAATGTGGATACTTTTTCACGCTACATTTACATTCACGGCGCACCCGACCATTTGCCTTTTGGTATTGCACTTTCACACGGTTGCATCCGTATGAAAAACGCGGACATTTTAAAACTCTTTCATAATTATGCTTATTTTAAAATGCCCGTTTTCATTAGCGAACAAAGCTTAAAAGAACATTTGCTCACGCAACAATAAGCGCATTTGCACGCCCAATTGTTTTAAAACGCGTTCGGATAAATCGCTTTTAACGGAATAATCGCGCAAAGGCAAATTGTCCAAAACCTCGCGTTGCACCACATTGACTTGCCCAATTTTGTCTGCCAAACCCAAAGCAATAGCATCTTCACCTGTCCAAACCAAGCCGGAAAAAATCTCATCATTTTCTTTCAAACGCTTGCCTCTTCCTGCTTTAACCGCTTGAATAAAATGCCCATGCACGCGATTAACCAATTGCTGGGCATGCGTTTTTTGCGCCAAATCCAATGGAGAAAACGGATCCAAAAATGCTTTGTTTTTGCCGGCTGTAATGGTGCGCTGCTCAATGCCCAATTTTTCAATCACTTTATCCAAGCCAAATTGATTCATAATCACGCCAATGGAACCCACCAAACTGGAAGGATGCACATAAATTTCATCGGCGGCAGCAGCAATGTAATACGCACCCGATGCGCCCACATCTTCAATGACGGCGTAAATGGGTTTTTGGGGATTATTTTTTTTCAAGCGCATCATTTCATCAAACACGGCGCCAGCTTGAACGGGCGAGCCGCCCGGACTATTGATTTTTAAAATAATGCCACGCACGGCTTTATTTTCAAACGCTTTTTGAAACGATTCAATTAAATTTTGCGAAGAGGCGCTTTGTTCGTTTTTAATCTCACCTTCCAAATTGATTAAGGCAATATGCGGCGCGCTTTCTGCAAAATTGTTTTCCGTTGTATTGCTGGCAAAAAAAATCAAAACCACCACAGAAATCAACAAAAACCAGCGGAAAATGCGCCATCTTCTTTGGGAGCGTTTTTCAGAAATCCATTCTTTAACCAAAGTGGAAAGCACTTCTTTTTCATCCATAGCATACTCGTTTTTTTAACAAAGAAGCTTTTTTAGCATTTTTCCACGGTCAACGCCAAAAAATTTTAAAAAAAAATAAAACGTTGACCGTGGATTTTTTAAAAACAAAAAAAAATCGGCGCTGTGCGCCGATTCTCAATTTGTAAAGCCAATGGTGCGGTTTGGAAGTTTTTTGCGTTCTCATAAAAAATCTCCCATTCAAATGTTGTAAGCGTTTTCGCCGTGGATGGCGGCATCCAACCCAATGCGCTCGGCACCGCTTCTCACACGCAAGTCGGTAAAGAATGCAATCGCCTTAAAAATCACAAAGCTGATGATGGCAGACAATCCAGCGCAAACCACAATTGCCCAGAGTTGTTCGGCAAACAAATGCCACGAGCCGCTAATCAAAAGCCCTTCGCCCAGCGCGCCTTCGGCAACAACTGCCGGATTAACACTGCCGCTTGCAAACAAACCCGTTGCAATGCCGCCCCAAATGCCGCCGATGCCGTGCAAGGAAAAAGCATCCAAGCTGTCGTCCCAATGCAAGCGGTATTTGATGATGCTCAACGCATAATAGCAAAGCAAAGCCGAAATGCCTCCGATTAAAACAGATGACCAAACGCCAACATAACCGCAAGCGGGTGTGATGCCAACCAAGCCAGCAATTAAACCGCTCAACGACCCCAAAATGGTGGGACGCTTTTCCTTAAACCATTCCAACAGCACCCAAACCACAAAACCCGATGATGCTGAAATGATGGTGACCACAAAGGCATTGACCGCAATTTCATCCACCTTGCCAGAACTGCCAGCGTTAAAACCCAACCAGCCGATAAAAAGCAAAATGGCACCCAAAAAGGCATAAGGCACGGAATGCGCTTCATTGTGCGGTGTGTTGATGGTTTTGCGTGCGCCAACCAACAAAGCGCCCACCAAACCGGCCACGCCAGAGCTGATATGCACCACGCCGCCGCCTGCAAAATCTAGCCCACCACTTTTTTGCAAAAAGCCGCCGCCCCAAACCATATGCGCCAAAAAGTCATAGACGAAGGTGCTCCAAAACAGCAAGAAAACAACCAAAACGCCCAACTTCACACGCCCTACGAGCGAACCCGTGATGATGGATGTGGCAATCAAAGCAAACATCATTTGAAACGCCATATTGAGCAGATTCGGCACGCCGTTTTCATTTACGCCTGAGACGTTTTCCAAAAAGGCAAAATCCAGCGTGCCAACAATGCCAGAAATATCGCCACTAAACGCCAAGGAATAGCCCAAAACAATCCATTGCAACGAAATCACGCCAAAGACGATAAAGCCGTTCATAATGGTGTTGAGCGTGTTTTTGGTGCTGACCAACCCCGAATAAAACATTGCCAAACTCGGTGTCATCAACAGCACCAACAAAGAACAAAGCATTAAAAATGCGGTGTTCGCTGCATCCATTTTTTTCTCCTTTTAAAACAATAAGGATTTTTTTATAAATCCAAAAAAAACGAGAAAAAATATAACTTTGTGTAACATTCAATGATTTTTATTTGACCAAAACTTGGCGGTTTGTAACAGAATGCCTTGAAAATGGCGATTTTCCACGGTCAACGTCCTATTTTTTTGAAATTTTTTTGGCGTTGACCGTGGATTTTTTTAAAACAAAAATGCCACTTTTTTTAAAAACGTGCGGGATTGCCTTTGGCAATTACATCGGCTGGAATGTTTTTGGTGACCACCGAACCAGCGCCAATTAAAGCATTGCGGCCAATTTTCAAATAAGGCAACACGGTGGAGGCTGCGCCAATCCATGCATTTTGCCCAACATGCACCACGCCGCAAAGCGTTGCGGAAGGCGACAAATGCACGCCATCTTCCAAAATACATTCGTGCTCCACATTCACGCAGGAATTTAAAATCACAGCATGGCCTACTTGAACTTTCACGCCCAATGTGGCATTAGCCAAAATTTGAATGCCGGCATTGTGTGGAATATCGGAGAGCAACAAGGCGCTGCGATGCACCAAATTAGGCGTTAAAACACCATTTTCTTTAAAAAAATTCAAATAATTCAACCGCGTGTTGCCGTTTTGTCCACCGATAGCCACAACGCCCGCCCACGGATTTTGTGGCGTGGTCTGGTTTAAAAAATCCAATAACGCATTTTGATGGTGAAAAATCGGCACATTGGGAATAAAAGAAGGCACATTGGGATTGATATCCACCAAAGCACAAATGCGCCCCAAATGTTGCGTTTGGATGAGTTCTGCCAAAACTTTGGCGTGACCATTGGCGCCCCAAATTAAAAAATCGTTCATTTTGCAAGTAAATTTTCAATGACTTGAATCACGGCATTTTGTTCGTGCTCTTGGATATTGTGAAAACTAGGTAAATTGATAGCCCGAAAAGGCAAATCATACGCCACTTTGTTTTCTATTTGAGGCACATACATGGGCAAACTGGAAATCGGACGAAAAAACACGCGCGCATCAATGCCTTTTTGTTGAAAAGCATTGAGCAACATGGCTTGCGTGATGTTTAAATGTTTGTCAAACACCACGGATGGCATCCATGCGCCATTGGTGGTGCCTTTGCGCTCATCATTCATCAACAAACCATTGTGTTTTAACAGTTTTTCTTTGTAAAAATGCAAAATGGCGCGTTTTTTCAAAAACAATTCCTCAGCGCGTTCCAATTGCGCCAAACCAATGGCGGCATTGATATTGGCCATTTTGAATTTAAAACCGTTTTGAATTGGAAAAAATTGCGCACGGGTTTTGGCGCTTCTTCCATGATTAGAAAGCGTTAAAACCTTCTCATACAATTTGGCATGTTGCATCACCAACATTCCGCCTTCACCAGTGGTGAGCGTTTTGGTGCCGTGAAAAGAAAACACGCCCAAATCGCCCATTGTGCCGCATGGCTTGTTGCCATAAAAAGAACCCAAAGCCTCAGCGGCATCTTCAATTAAAAACAAATGGTGCTCTTGGGCAATGTTTAACAACGCATCCATCGGGCAAACATTGCCATACAAATGCACCGCCAAAATGGCGCGCGTTTTGGGCGTGATGGCTTGTTTTACTTTTTGGGGATTCAAACACCATGTTTTTTCATCAATATCCACAAAAACGGGCACCGCACCCATCAAGGTAATAGGCGAAACAGATGCAATCCAAGTGATATCCGGAACAATAATTTCATCGCCCGGCACGATGCCCAAAGCGTGCAATCCCATTGTTAAAGCGCCGGTGCAACTGGATGTGGCAATGGCATAAGGCACCTTTAAAAATTGCGCAAAAGCCTTTTCAAAACGTTGGATGTAAGCGTAACAATTTTTTCCCCAACCGTTTTTGACTGCATCTTCGGCATAAGCCATTTCTTTTTGCGTGATAGAAGGCAAGGTATAAGGAATGTTCATTTGAAAAAAAATCCTTTTTTTGAAAATTTAAAAAAAATATTGCGTTGACCGTGGAAAAATTAAATCGGCGCAAAAATATAATCGGCCACGCCAATTTGCCGAATGCGCTGGTAATTTAAACTTTCCATCATTTGCTGCATATCGGCGTATTTGTCCGGATGGCTTTCTATTTGCACCACAGGTTTGTGGGTATTGAAAAAACGCAAACCGCCTTTTAAAACCGAGCTTTCAAAACCTTCCACATCTATTTTGACAAAATCAATTCGGTTGGCAAAATCCATGCCATCCAAATGGTGCACCACAATGTTGCCTTGATGCGATTCTTTCAAACAAGAACCGCCCAAATTGGCAGGCGAGCGCTCCATAATTTCCGCTTGCGTGTTTTTTTCGCCCAATGCCACATTGTGCGCCGCAATCACATTTTCCAAATGATTCAGCGCAATATTTTTTTGCAAAATGGCAAACACATCCAAAAGCGGCTCAAAAGCCACCACACTTTTGGCTTGACGCACCAAAGCATAATAAAGCGCATTGTTGCCGACATTGGCGCCCAAATCCAAAATGTGTGCGCCGTTGTTGAAAAAAGCATCGGCGGCGCTTATCGTGGGATAATCAAAAAAATTGCCTTCCAACACAATTTGCGATTGCACAAAATCCGTTAAAGCATCGGGCAGAAAAAACAAAATCGGCGGCGTTTTGGGATTCAACGCCCGCCAACGCACATTGTTAATTTTGAAAATAAAATCGGATTGATTTTGAATCATCATCAAAAGGCGCAATTTTCTCAACTCATCTTGCACAACTTGGGTTTGCAATTCCAAGCGCAAGAGTGCACCTTCCATAACATTCAAACGCGAATCGCCGCGGATTTTCTTCAAAAGCGATTTGCAGGTAACCAAAAGAGAATCTCTCTCTCTCTCTCTCTCTCTCTCTCTCTCTCTCGCATAAACCGTGCCAGTTTTGTTGTTTCAGATAAAAAAAATTGTAAACCTTTTTGAATTGATTTTTTGTTTTTATTTTTTCTATTTAAAAAAATTTTTGAAAATTTTTTGTCGTTGACCGTGGATTTTTTGTTTTTTTATTCTTGTTCAAGGTGTTGTTTGAGTTCTTGATAAAACCGCAACACTTCTTGTGCGGCATTTTCTTCATTTTCTTCTTGGGCGATTTTTTTCAACAATTTTAAATTTTTGGGTGTGATGTTTTGGGGATAAACCAACGTAAAATGCAAATACAAATTGCCTTGTTGTTCTTTTTTGCCAGCAGGAAAACCGTAATTTTCCAAACAACAATGCGTTTGAAAAGGCGCAATATTGATGTTTAAATTTTGATTAAAAAAAGGCAAATTCAACGTGTGACCAGCGATAAAATCAAAAAAAGAAACGGGAATATCGCAATGCAAATGCCGATTTTCCAAACGGAAAAAAGCATCTTCTTTCAATACGATGTTCAAATACAAATCGCCATTGATTTCGTTTTCATTTTCGGCCATTTCACCTTGACCACTCAAACGCAATTCATCGCCGCTTAAAACGCCTTTGGGCACGTTCACCGACAAAGTCACTTCTTTTTCAACCACACCCAAACCCAAACAATCTTTGCAAGTTTGCTCAATAATCAAACCTTTTCCCGAACAATCTGGGCACAAACTCAATTGTTGTTGTTGAAAAATTTTGCCCGAACCCAAACAGCGCTTGCAAAATGTATTTTTAATTAAACCGGATTTGCCCGAACCCAAACAAGTGGCACAAGTTGTTTTTTTGCAAATAACAATGTTTTTTTGCGTGCCCAAAAAAGATTCTTTTAAAGAAAGCCAAAGCGTTTGGTAAAGATTTTGTTTTTTGCGTTTGTGGCACATTCCATTGGGGTTTAAATCAACATTGTTTTCAAATTGCATTTTTAACAATTCATAAGCGGCGCGCACCATTTGAAAATGCTGGGCTGCATTGCAATCGGAATTTCTATCTGGGTGGTAACGCATGGCCAATTTGCGATAAGCATTTTTAACATCGTCAAGCGATGCGTTTTTATCCAAACCCAAAACTGCAAAAGGATGATTTTCTTTTTCCATTTTTTATATTG
The DNA here is from genome assembly GCA_050872585.1 of Rhodocyclales bacterium. Lineage (GTDB taxonomy): Bacteria > Pseudomonadota > Gammaproteobacteria > Burkholderiales > Rhodocyclaceae > SFHR01. The sequence goes on from JBNMHE010000066.1 coordinate 8,061, forward strand.
AAAAACAACGCCAAAATCTTACAATAAGCGTTTGATTTTACGCCTTTTTAAAAGTGATTTTATGGATGATTCAAAAGAACTTGCCCTTTTGGAAGAAAAAATTGACCAAGTGGCAGAGCGCTTGAAAACTTTGCGCCAAAGCAATGAGACTTTCAAAATGTTGTTGCTGGAAAAAGATGAAAAAATTACACACTTACAACAAACGCTTCGCAGCGTTGAAGAACGTGTGCAACATTTGTTGAATCAACTTCCCAAAGAATAAACACGCATAAAGGACTCATGATGGCAAAAAACGCAATTTTAAATGTCAAAATTATGGGACGCGATTACGGCGTTTCTTACCCTGAAGGTTCACGCGAAGAACTCTTGGCCGCCGTTAAATTGGTGGGTGACACCATGCAAACCATCCAAGAAAATGCGCCCAAAACCACAACCGAACGCATTGCGGTTTTAAGTGCCATTCTCATTGCCAGCGATTATTTGAATTTAAAAGATGAAAGCGAGTTGAAAAAATTCAACAAAACGCTTGCCGTTTCCAAAACAAAGCGTAAAATTGAACGCATCCAAGCCAAATTGAATGCGCTTTTGGAAACAGAATAAAGATTGAACAGTTTTTGCCCCTGCTGTGTTTGTAAAAGGTCTTAAAATCTTTGAACCAATGATATTTGGCATCGGTTGCAAACTACATTTTTTCTCGTGGGATAAAATGGAATGCGACCACCTTTTTAATAAGGTTCACAAGATGCCGACCTTTACGGCATAAGCGGGGGCTCCCATTTTTAAAGAATCAAAAAACTTTTCTACTTTCCCAAAAATAAAAAAAATAATCGGTTGACCGTGGATTTTTTCATTTTTCTTTTTGCTTATGCGCTTTTGGGCACTTTTACCGGTTTAATGGCTGGTTTATTGGGTATTGGTGGCGGTTTGGTGTTGGTGCCTTCGTTGGTGATGCTTTTTGCGTCCGTTTTTGCGGAAAATCAAATTATGCATATGGCGCTGGGCACCTCTATGGCAAGCATTGTGTTTACTTCTTTTTTTTCCGCGCGCGCACATTATCGCCTCAATAATGTGGTTTTTTCACTGGTTCAAACAATGGGCATTGGCGTTTTTGTTGGCACTTTATTGGGCACATTTCTGGCCAATTTAATCCCTGCCAAACCGCTTGCTATTTTTTACACTGCTTTTGTGGTTTTCACCGCCATCAATATGTTTCGCCGAATCAATCGCCAAGCAAATGGCACATTGCCGTCCAAAAAAATACAAACTTTAATTGGCACTTTAATTGGCACGCTTTCTTCCATTGTTTCTATTGGCGGTGGCTCTTTAATTGTGCCCTTTTTGAATGATTGCGGCCTGCCTTTAAAACGCGCCATTGGCACTTCTTCTGCCATTGGCGTCATTTTGGCAACAGGTGGCACTTTGGGTTACGCACTCCATGGTTTTTTGCAAAACAATGCGCCTTATTCTTTAGGCTATATTTATTTGCCCGCTTTGTTGCCCCTTGTTGTCGCCAGCCATTTGACCGCTCCACTTGGCGCACGTTTAACGCAAAAATGGCCTGTCAAACGCATCAAACAATTTTTTGCTTGGCTGTTGGTGATACTGGCTTTGAAAATGCTCGGCACATTTTTTTAATTTTTTTAATTTTTTTAATTTTTTTAATTTTTTTAATTTTTTTA
>JBNMHE010000067.1:0-9660 GCA_050872585.1 Rhodocyclales bacterium
ATTGATTGATTGATTGATTGATTGATTGATTGATTGATTGATTGATTGATTGATTGATTGATTGATTGATTGATTGATTGATTGATTGATTGATTGATTGATTGATTGATTGATTGATTGATTATTTTTAATTTGCGTCTTCATTTTATTTTGTTTTTCTTTAAAAATCAATGGGTTAGGTAAAAAATCCACGGTCAACCGATTGTTTTTTACAAAATGCCTTTACTTAAAAAAAAACCGCTTTTTAAAAAGTTTTTAAAAAGCGGTTTGGAATGGTTTGAAAAAAATTTATTGCGCTGCGGTGTTTTCAGCAGGAGCGGCAGGCGCATTTTCCATGGGTGCCGGTGCGGCAGCCGGTGCATTTTCTGTGTTTGTGGCTGGGGCAGTCATTTCGCTTGCCGGTGCATGAGCAGGAGCGGTTGAATCAGCCGGTGCCGCATTGTTTTCCATTGGCATGGTATTTTCAGCATTGGTGCCTTCGGCAGCTTGACTTTGCATGGCAGAATCAGCAGGAGTAGCTTCTTGCGGCATTGTATTTTCAGTAGGAGCAGCCTCAACCGCAGCAGGTGCTTCCACCGCGGGAGCAGCGGCTGGAGCTGCTTCTTCATTTTGGGAGCAAGCGCCCAAAGCCATGGCCAATAAAGAGAAAATCAGAGCTTGTTTTTTCATGGAATTTCCTTAGGTTAAAAAAAAGAGAAAAAAGCGGTTAGACTTAACGCATTGATTGAAAAAAACGTAAGATTAGCGCAAATTTCACTTGTTTTGGAGATTTTTTTTTGAGTATTTTGAAAATTGAATCCATTGATTCCAAAGGTTATGGTGTTGCGCATTTGGATGGCAAAACCATTTTTGTGGAAGGGGCTTTGCCCAAAGAAACGGTAAGCGCCAACATTTACAAAAAAAAAGCCACTTTTGATTGGGCAAAAACCACGCGCATTTTAAAAGAATCGGCATTTCGTGTTGCGCCAGAATGCGCTTATTTTGGCACTTGCGGCGGTTGCGCCATGCAACATTTGGCTTTGCATGCACAATTGGCCAGCAAAGCACGTGCATTGGAAGATGCGTTCAAACACATCGGCAATGTGCAAGCTGAAATTTTGTTTGCGCCGATTGCCGGTAATGCTTGGAGTTATCGGCATCGCGCGCGTTTGAGCGTGCGGTATGTTGCCAAAAAAAACGAAGTTTTAATCGGTTTTCACGAGAAAAAAAGTTCGTTTATTATGGATATGAAAAGTTGCGCCATTTTGCCGCCAAAAATATCTCATTTGTTGATTCCATTAAGAAAACTCATTCATTCTTTGTCGGTTTTTGAACGCGTGCCGCAAATAGAAGTCTCGGTTGGCAAAGAATGTGTGGCGTTGGTTTTGCGCATTTTGTCGCCTTTGAATGCCAACGATGAAGAACGTTTGAAAAATTTTGCCCATACTTATGATGTGGTTTTTTATTTGCAAGAAAAGGGCACAGAATCGCTCAAACGCTTTTATCCTTTAAACAATCCAGAGTTGTTTTATGATTTGCCAGAATTTGATTTAAAAATGCCGTTTTTGCCCACCGATTTTACGCAAGTCAATCACGCGGTCAATCAAATTTTGGTGCGGCGCGCCTTGGCTTTATTGGATGTCAAAAAATGCGATGCGCTTGCCGATTTTTTTTGCGGTTTGGGCAATTTTACTTTGCCGATTGCGCGTTTGGCATCATCGGTTTTGGGTATTGAAGCAAAAGAATCTTTAATTGCGCGCGCCAAGCAAAATGCCAACCTCAATGGCATTGAAAATGCACAATTTGAAGCGCACAATTTATTTGAAAGTGTGTTTTTTGATTCTTTTGATTTTTCTCAATTCAATAAAATTCTCATTGACCCGCCGCGTGAAGGCGCCATTGATTTGGTGAAAGCACTGCCGCAAAACAATTCTTCTATTGAAAAAATTGTTTATGTTTCGTGTAATCCTGCCACATTGGCGCGCGATGCCGCCGTTTTGGTGCATTGCAAAAATTATGTTTTAAAAGGCGCGGGCGTGGTGAATATGTTTTCGCATACCGCGCATGTGGAATCCATTGCCGTTTTTGAAAAAAGGTAAAATTCCACGGTCAACGCTTTTAAATTTTTAAAAATTTTTCAAAAAAATAAAGCGTTGACCGTGGAAAAAATACTTGGCTTGATTGTTTTTTTTGATTTTAAAAAATGCGCATAGAAAAAGAACCCGCTTTTATTTTGCATTCTCGTTTTTACAAAGAAACCAGCTTGTTGTTGGATGTTTTCACGCGCAATTTTGGGCGATTTTCTATGTTGGCAAAAGGCGCAAGACGCGCGCATTCGCAATGGCGCGGTATGCTGCTGGCTTTTCAACCTTTGGAGTTGGCATGTTCTGGCAAAGGCGAATTAAAAAATTTAAACAAACTGGAATGGCTTGGCGGTTTGCCGCAATTGTCCGGCAATGCTTTGTGTTGCGCTTTTTATGCCAATGAATTGTTGCGCGTGTTGTTGCCGCCTTTTGATTCCAATGCGCCGTTGTTTTCCGATTATTACGCTTTGTTGGTGCGCCTTTCCCAAAACGAAACCGAAAATGCTTTGCGTTTGTTTGAATTGTCGCTGTTGAAACAATTGGGTTATTCTCCTTTTTGGGGAAGAGATTCTTCTGATTTGCCAATTGATATTCATCAAAATTATTTGTATCACATAGAAAGTGGAAAATTATTACCTGAAAATCAAGCGCAATTTACTGGCATTTTTTTATCGGGCAAAACTTTAATTGATTTAAATTTATCGCATTTTGATGATTTTCAAACCAAAAATGAAGCCAAGCAATTGATGCGAGCCATTTTTGCTTTTCATTTGAATGGCAAAACCTTGGTCAGCCGTGAGATTTTTCGCGCGTTGTTGGAGCATTGTTGAATGCGCGGCGTATTTTTTGTGTTGTTTTGGTTGGTCTCGTGCGCGCAGCCTTGGAATAATCCTTATCCCCAAAATTTGTGGAATCAAAATGCGTTTTTTTCGGCTTTTGTGGAACGTCCCAAACATTTAGACCCGGCGCGCGCTTATGATGAAGTGTCTTTGATGTTTGTGGCGCAAATTTATGATGCGCCTTTGCAATACCATTATTTGAAGCGTCCTTATACTTTGGAGCCCAATTTGTTGGCACAAATGCCGCAAATTGTGTTTTTGGATTCAGAAGGCAAAGTTTTGCCAAGCAACGCCAAAAAAGTTTACCAAACGCGTTACCGTTTGATTTTAAAAGACAATTTGGTTTTTCAACCGCATCCGATGTTTTCGCCAAACAAATGGAATGTGCAAAACAAAATCAAAAATTTTAAAGAAAACGCAACGCGTCAAGTTGTCAGCGATGATTTGATTTACGCCATTTACCGTTTGGTTTTGCCGGAAGTTTCTTCTCCCATTGCTTCCGTGATGGAAGAGCACATTGTGGGTTTAAAAGAGTTTTCTGCAAAATTGAAAAAAAATTCCGGTTTACCGTGGAAAAACGCCATTTCCGGCATTCAAAAGATAGACGACAAAACCTTGGATATTTTGGTTTGGGGAAAATACCCACAATTTTTGTATTGGTTGGCAATGCCGTTTTTTGCGCCTATTCCGTTTGAAGAAAAAGCTTTTTTTCGTCAAGAAAAAATGGCTGAAAATGGCTTGACTTTGGATTCTTGGCCTGTTGGCACCGGCGCGTATATGTTGGAAGAAAATGCGCCAGAATCGCGCATTGTGTTGGTTAAAAATCCTTTTTTTAGAAAAGAATTTTATCCGTGCGAAGGGCAAGAAAGTGATTTTCAAAATGGTTTATTAAAAGATTGTGGCAATGTGCTTCCGCAAATCGAAAAATTGGTTTTTTCCCGCGAAAAAGAAGCGCTTCCTTATTGGCGGCGATTTTTACAAGGTTTTTATGATTCATCGGGCATTTCTTCCGACCAATTTGATTCTGCCGTGCAAATGGATGTTGGCAGAATTGATTTGTCAAAGAATTTAAAAGAAAAAGGCATTTTGTTTTCAGAATCGGTGCAAAGTTCTATTTTTTATATGGGCGTCAATATGCAAGATTCTGTTTTGGGCGGCTATTCCAAAGAAAAAAAAGCCTTGCGCCAAGCCATCAATATTGCTTTGAATGTGGAAGAATTTATTGCAATTTTCTTAAATGGCCGCGCCATTGCCGCACAAAGTCCCATCCCACCGGGGATTTTTGGTTTTGATCAAAAGGATATCAATCCTTATTTGTATGACGAAAACGGCAAAAGAAAAACAATAGAACACGCCAAAGCATTGCTCAAACAAGCCGGTTATCCAAACGGCAGGCATCACAAAACCGGAGCGCCTTTAATTGTTTATTTGGATACCACCAGTGGTGGTTTGGGTGAAAAATCGCGTTTGGATTGGTTGATTCGGCAATTTGCGCAAATAGATATTCAATTGGTGGTGCGTTCAACCGATTTCAATCGTTTTCAACAAAAACTGCGCCAAGGTGCATCGCAATTGTTTTATATCGGTTGGAATGCGGATTATCCCGACCCGGAAAATTTTTTGTTTTTATTGGATTCCAAAAACAATGTCACCCAAAATGCAGGCGACAATTACACGCAATACCACAATGCGCAATTTGACCAGCTTTACCAACAATTGCGCTATATGGACAATACCGAGGAGCGTTTTCGTTTGATTCAAAAAATCAAAAAAATTGTGCAAGAAGATTCGCCTTGGATTTTTGCCATGCATCCCAAAATTTATGCTTTAAATCACGGATGGCTAAAAAACAAAAAACCGGCAAGTGTGATGAACAATGTGTTGAAATACCAACGCGTAGATTTTCAACAAAGAACCTCTCGGCAAAACCAATGGAATCAACCTTTGATGTTGCCGTTTTTCATTTTGATTGCTTTATTTTGTGCTGTGGCTTGGGCATTTTTTATTTGGCTTAAAAAGAATAAAATTAAACAATAAAAATAAACAATAAAAAAGGATAACAATATGCTCTCCGAAACCCGTTTAACCGATTCCGAAGATTTGCACGCCCAACTTTCTATGGTGCAAACGCTTTTGACGCGTCAGCAGGTTTTGGAAGAATTGGTTCAAAACGATACGCCCAAACCGTATTTTCAAGAATTGCAAAACTTGTTGGCCAGTATGCATTCGGCCGATATTGCGTTTATTTTGGAAGCTTTGCCGCTTCAAGAGCGTTTGTTGGTTTGGGATTTGGTTAAATCGGAGCGCGATGGGGAAATTTTATTAGAGGTCTCCGATGCTGTGCGCGATACCTTAATTGATTCAATGGCGCAAAATGAATTGGTTGCGGCAACACAAAATTTGGATGCCGATGAAATTGCCGATTTGGCGCCCGCTTTGCCCGATGGCGTGATTGACGATGTTTACAATCGCTTGCCTGCCAATGAACGTGAACGTTTGCGCTCGGCGATGTCTTATCCTGAAGATGCCGTTGGTTCTTTAATGGATTTTGATTATTTAACCGTGCGCGAAGATGTGACTTTGGGCGTGGTGTTGCGTTATTTGCGTTTTTGTCAGCATTTGCCCGAACATTCTAATGCTTTGTTTGTGGTTGACCGCGCTTTGCATTTAAAAGGGGTTTTGTCTTTGGAGCGTTTGTTGTTGCATTCTCCGCATGCTTTGGTATCGGATGTGATGGAAAAAAATTGTATTTTTTTATCTCCCAATGACGATACCACCGAAGCATCCGAAACTTTTCAACGTTACGATTTGCTTTGTGTGCCGGTTGTGGATTCTGAATCCAAATTACTGGGACGTTTAACGGTGAATGCCGTGATGGATTTCATTAAAGACGAAGCCGATGATGTGCAACTTGCGCAAGCCGGCTTAAAAGAAGGCGAAGATATTTTTGCGCCCGTTTGGGATTCGCTTAAAAATCGCTGGCATTGGTTGGCCATCAATTTGGTGACTGCTTTGATTGCCACGCGAGTCATCGGTGCTTTTGAAGATGTGATTGCGCATTTGGTAGCGCTTGCTGCTTTAATGCCGATTGTGGCGGGAATCGGTGGCAATTCAGGCAACCAAACCATTACGATGATTGTGCGTGCCATTGCAATGGGGCAAGTTTTGCCCGATTCACTTTGGCGTTTGCTAAAAAAAGAATTGATGGTGGCGCTTTTAAACGGAATCATTTGGGGTTCTATGATGGGATTGGTGGCGTATTGGCTTTATGAAAATTGGCCATTGTCCTTTGTTTTAATTGCCGCGATGATTTTAAATTTGTTATTGGCTGCCTTGGCGGGCGTTGGCATTCCGCTGTTGCGCCAGCGCTTTGGTGCGGATCCTGCTTTGGGTAGTTCGGTTTTAATCACCGCGCTAACTGATTCGGGCGGATTTTTTATTTTTTTGGGGTTAGCCAGTTTGTTTTTGTAAAAAAAAGAAAGTTGACCGTGGATTTTTTTAAAATTTCAAAAAATCCACGGTCAACGCTCCAAAAATTTTAAAAACTAAAAAATAAAATTAAAAAATAAACATTTATGCTTGTGATTTTTTCCATGCTTTTTTGCCGGCAAAATGTCGTGCGAATTGCACCGCAACACGCGCACTGCGAGAGCCGCGCGCAAGCGCCCATTGCAAAGCTTCTTGTTGGGCAGATTGAATGTCTTGTTTTTCTAAGCCGTAAAACAAAAGCCAATGTGCCACGATGCTTAAAAATTCATTTTGTCCCAATGGATAAAAAGAAAGCCACAAACCAAATCGGTCGGATAAAGAGATTTTTTCTTCGGTGCGTTCAAAAGGATGAATTTCATCGCTGGCTTCATTTTCACTGAAAAAATCCGGCATCAAATGGCGCCGATTGGAAGTGGCGTAAATCAAAATGTTTTCGTTGGGCGCGCGCAAAGAACCATCCAAAAGCGATTTTAAGGCTTTGTAAGAAGCATCATCGGCTTCAAAAGACAAATCATCGCAAAAAATAATAAATCGCGCGTTTTGGTGTTCAATGAGGGAAACAATTTCGGGCAAATCGGTTAAATCGGCTTGATTGACTTCAATGATTTTCAAGCCCAAGGGTGCCAGTTCTTGCAAAATGGCGCGGATTAAAGAAGATTTTCCGCTGCCGCGCGCGCCCGTTAAAAGCGCATTATTAGCCGGAAAGCCGGCAACAAATTGGCGCGTATTTTGCAAAAGTGCTTCTTTTTGTGCGTCAATAAAATGCAAATCCGATAAACGAATGGCGTTAAAATCAATGCCTTTTAAAAAACCTTTTTGATTGGCGTTTTTTTCCCATACAAATGCGCAATAATCAAAATTGGGTGCGGGCGAGCTTGCCCATTTTGCTTCCAAAAGGCTTAAAATGCGCGCAATTTGTTGCGTTAAAGAATCCGATATCATCACAATGAAAATGCCGTTTAAAATTTGGAGTTTAGCATTTTGCCTGTTTTTTTTGGCTTCTTGCGGCACAACTTCCATTCAACAAGAAGAACAAAATCAAGAAAATGAAAAAAAATTTCCGTTGACCGTGGAAAAATCGCATTTTCACGCGCTTGATTGGGAAAAATTGCCCGCTGCCTCCATCACGCCTGATTTTTGGCAAGCATTTTTAAAAAATTGTGCATTTTTAAAAGAAAATCATCCTTTTTTTAATACTTGCCAAGCCGCGCAATGGGTGGATGCCCAACATGCTTTGGATTTTTTAAAATCGCATTGCAATTTGTTTCAAATTACCGATTTGAACGGCAATCCAAAAGGTTTGGCAACCGGTTATTATGAGCCGATGATTCATGCTTCGTTAAAAAAATCCAAACAATATCCTTATCCCATTTATGCCCCGCCCGATGATTTAATTGCGTTTGAAAACGACAAAACCATGCGTTACCGTTGGGATTCCAAAACCAAAAAACTATTGCCTTATTGGAGCCGAGAAGAATTTTTGAATTTAAAAAATCCCAAAGCCAAAGTGCTTTTTTGGGCAAAAGATGCGGTGGAATTGTTTTTTTTGCAAATACAAGGTTCAGGCACTGTGCTTTTGGAAAATGGAAAAACGGTGGCACTCAATTATGCCAATCACAACGGCTGGCCTTATCGCTCCATCGGGCAATATCTGGTTGAAATAGGGCAAATGACTTTGGATTCTGCTTCTATGCCCAACATTCAACAATGGGTAAGACAAAATCACAAACGTGGAATGGCGTTGTTGAATAAAAATCCGCGTTATATTTTTTTTAAAATCCGTGAAAACAAAGACCATGCCGTTGGCGCAATGGGCATTTCTTTGACGCCCAAAATCAGTGTGGCGGTGGATAAAAACATCATTCCTTTGGGCGTGCCGCTTTTTTTAAAAACCACTTATCCCAATAGTCATGAACCTTTGGAACATTTTGTTTTGGCCCAAGATGTTGGTTCTGCCATTCAAGGTGCGGTGCGTGTGGATTATTTTTGGGGCAAAGGCAATGATGCAGGCGAAAAAGCAGGAAAAATGAAGCAAACTGCCGAATTGTTTTTGATTTTTCCAAAAAATGAATCTTTGGATTTTGTTTTAAAACAAAATTTAAATAAAAATTTAAAACAAAATTTAAATCAAAATTTCAATGAATCTGAAAATAAAAAACAATGAAAAACAAACAAATTGATTTAAACCTTATTCAACGCATATTGGTTGTTAAATTGCGCCATCACGGTGATGTTTTGTTAACTTCACCTGTTTTTTACAATTTAAAAAAACAATTGCCGCATGCGCAAGTGGATGCTTTAATTTATGAAGAAACTTTGCCAATGTTGGCCCATCATCCTGATATTGACAATATATTGACCATTCATCGCCAATGGAAAAAAAACAAAAAAGAACAAATCCAAAAAGAATGGGCATTGTTTCAAAATTTAAAAAATAGAAAATACAATTTAATTATTCATTTAACCAACCATTGGCGCTTATTTTGGTTAATTCGTTTGTTAAAACCTCATTATTCTGTTGGGGTTAATTTGCCACAACGTTTGTTTTGGAATAAAACATTTACACATTTGTATGTGGAACATGGTTCCAAAAGGCATATGGTTGAAAAAAATTTAGATGCTTTGCGTGTTTTAAATTTTTCTATTTTTAATAAAAATTTAATTTTAAATATTCCCATTGAGGCACAAAATAAAATAGAAAATCAATTGAAGGAATGGAATATTTTAAAAAAAGAATATATTCTTATTCATCCAACTTCGCGTTGGTTTTTTAAATGTTGGCAAGAAGAAAAAGTGGCAAAAATTATTCAACTTTGTCAAAAAGAAAATTTGCCCGTTGTTTTAACTTCTTCACCCGATGAAAAAGAAAAAAATTATATTCAAAAAATTTTGTCTTATTTAAATCATAACCAACAAAATGTTTTTGTTTTATCGGGAGTTTTAAATTTAAAAGAATTGGGAGCGTTGATTTTCAATGCCAAATTGTTTTTGGGTGTGGATTCTGCGCCTATGCATATGGCTTGTGCTTTAAACACGCCGCAAGTTGTTTTGTTTGGTCCTTCTGGCAATTTGGAATGGGGACCTTTTATGGCAAAAAACAAATACATTGTTTTGTCTAAAAATGAGGAATTTCCTTGTCGTCCTTGCGGTGATGATGGTTGCGGCGGCAGCAAAATGAGTGATTGTTTGAATGCCATTTCGGTTGAAGAAACTTGGCAAGCTATGCAATATGTTTTAAATCAAAATCAATAATTTAAAATAAAATAAAT
>JBNMHE010000068.1:0-9560 GCA_050872585.1 Rhodocyclales bacterium
ACCTGCACCAGCAATGCAACAATCACAACCTGCGCCAGCTATGCAACAATTCCAGCAGTCTCAGCAAGCGGCAGAACGGCTGGACGCAGAAAAACAATTTGCCGCACAAATGGAACAATTAGGTTTCGTCATTTTGGATGTGCCGTTTTACGCTGACAAACCCGAACGCAATAAAGCTGCACAAAACCTTGGCGTAATATATGAAAAATTCTATTCCATTATTCAAAAAGACATTTATGAAAATACTCCCGAACTGCATGTTTATGGACAAGACAAACGTTTGTATGTCAACGCAAATTATGAAACCGCTCGCCAAATTCAAAATGAATTCCAAAACGCCGGACAAAAAAATGTTCTGCAATTTGACAGAATTGTCGGCATGAATTTTTTGGCAGGGCATACAGTTGCAGACAATCCCGCTATCTTGGACTATGTCAAAAACTTCCCCAATGTTCATGGCGTAGGAACATTAAAAGAAATCCAAGAAGCACAGAAAAAAGAAAGATGGGAAACTTTCAAAAATTTCAAAACGCAATCTTATTTAAAAATCAATTTGCCCGATGGCAACCAATCAACGCCGCAAAATCAAGCATTTGTGCAAGCATTTAAAGAAGAAGCAAAATCGCTTGGCGTTAATATGTTATGGGATGGAAAAATGAAACTTTGGAAATTGGATGTCCCTCAAAATTCCCAAGAATTCACCATCTTGGCAAACAAATACGGTTCGCCTGCACAGCCTGCACAACAAGTTTCATTCAATCCTGCGCAATTAGTATCACAAGCCACTGCCATGCATCAGAATCAGCAACCGCAACAACAGCAAAATTTTGTGTCAAAAACAATGAATATGACCAAGAATGCTTTGAGCAATGCATTTGGCTCGCGCGGTAGTCGCTAATAAAACGTAAATTCTCCCACAGGAAACTGTGGGAGAAGAAAAAATACTAAACGCAAAAAAAGAACAAGCAAAAATAGATTTTGCACTTAAATCAATATTATCGTTAAAGAAAAAACAAATTTAAAACTAGTGAAAGGAAACTAAAATGTCATCAGAATTTTTTGATTCAGTAAACCAAACATATGATGCAATTTACCAAGTTCAAGACCACATTGAATATTTGCGTGATTGTCTCGAAACACTAATGGATGCTGACACGTCATATGACTACGATAAACTATTGGAAACAAATCCTGTTTTTAAAGATTTTAAAGAAAAACTTGAAGAAGTCAAAGACCAAGCATTGTCGCTTCAAGAAAGATTTAAATACGGCAATGACATCATATTGACAAATATTGACAAAGATGAAGCCAAACAGATTGTAGAAATTATTGAAAATACCAATGAAAAAATGCTAGAAGCAGAACAACAAAAAGAACAATCACAAAATAAAGGACGTGGTCGTTAACAAAACAGAAAAACACGAGAAAAAGGAAACTAAAATGTCAAAAATTAATAAAGAGGTAGCAGATTTTTATTGTTCAGTAGACCGTATCTATAATGCACTTTACGAAGTTCGAGACTATATCAACTATTTATACGACAACCTCTACGACTTAAAACATAATGTCGTTATGTCGTTGGCGTATGATTATAATAAATTATTAGAAACAAACTCCGATTGTCAAGACTTTATGGAAAAACTTAAAAAATCCGCTACCCAAGCAAGAAAAATTCTCGATGATTTTAGAGATGGTCAAGCCATCGAATTGGCAAATATTAGTCCAGATGAATTTATTCATTTTATAAAAAATGTTAACGATTTCACACAACAATGCGGCAAAAAACAAGAACAACATCAAAAAAAGGTCGTTAACAAAACAGAAAATTCTTCCACGAAAAATCGTGGAAGAAAATGAAAGGAAAGAATATGAGTAATATTGATTATGATGAACTATTGAAAGACCTACAAGCAACCACTGAAATAGTTTACGATTCAATAAGCACATTTAGAAACAGACTTAATAGAATTATAGAAGCAAAAGAAAAAATCCCTGACTTTAAAATCAATGATTTAATTCAAGACCTTGCATTCGAAGAACCAAATGTTGCCCAAGATTTTGCTGATAGAATAGCTAACACCTCCCGATTTGTAGATGATTTATATGTTAAATTCACACAAGGTGATTACATGCAAATTTATATAGACGATGAAGAACCAATGCTTGAAATATTAGAAGACTTGGCATTGGATGCTGAGTTGGAAAAAGAGTTGCAAAAAGAAAACCAACGCCAACAAGAAGACAAAAACATCGTCAATGCCACAAAAGGAAAAAGCCGATGAACAATCTGGCAAAAATTTAGCGGCTAAATTTTTAGGTTTTTTAAAGGACTTTATAATGAAATACAATTATACTACTGATTTTGTAGAAGAACACTCTAAACTTAATGGTATGCATGGTGAAACTAGAGACTCAAACTATGATGGAAATTTTTTTCCTAATAAATTAAATAAGGTGTTAGATTATAGAATTAACACATTCAATTCGTCAGGTCACAATTTAAAATGTTTTGACCGAATTATTTTTTGTTTAATGCCAATTCCCAATGCAGTTTGGTCATCATTCGTTAAATCACCAATAGACATTAAAAGCACAAGAACACACATCAAAGCATTGTGGACAGATTTGGTAAAAACGCCTATTAAAAAGGCGCTAGGCAAACCATTGAACATGGTTGAATTATATGACGCAAAAAAAATTTGGGATATCAATCACATTCAAAAATGTTTTTTAGATGGAATGAGTTTTGAAGTGGGATTTAATAAAACAATCAATGCCTACGCTCGACAAAGTTTCCATAACAAAGAAAATTTATCAGAAAAAAGAGTGAACGATTTTATTGAAAATATGTGCTACGACATTTTGGAAAAACATCACGATAAAATGGAAAAAAATCCAAAATTCGCAAAACAAGTAAAAGAAACTATCTTACAAACAAAAATGGAATTAAGAAAAGATAGAACCTACATCAAATATGATGGCAAACAACCTTTAACTGAAGAAGAGTGCAAACAAAGATTCGATAAAATTGAAAAAATTACAGGACAAAAAATCCATTGGGATTATGAACTTAAATGTCCGTATGTTAATAATGTGAGCCTTCCTAAACAAGATTTAGATTTTTTTATGGAATCTTTTGGTGTTGACCATTTTGCTTGCATTTCTGCAAAAGAATTTTTAAAAGACAAAGAAAAAATCGAAACACTCAAAAATGGTAGCTTTCACGCAAAATTGGATTGCAAAAATAGAATCTTACAAGATTCATATGAAGTTAAATGCTTTGATAAGAAAAAATATCCATATGCTGATATAGGTTATTATAAAGACCATGGTGCCACTAAAATAGAAATCAAACGACCTTTTGAAAAACTTATCAATGAATATGACAAAAATTCGATTGACGGCTTAAAAGACTTAAAACATTTTTTCACCCCACTCGATGCATCTCCCGTTGAATTGCTATTCAAAACAACTCTCAATAGAGAAATGCAACTCTTTAAAACGCCAACAATCACACTAAATGCAACACAAACGGCAGAACAGGCGAAAGTGCAAACCTTGCGCCAGCAACAAGAACAAAAACTTGTGCAACAGCAAGAACAAAAACTTGTGCAACAGCAAGAACACAAGAAAAGTCGCGGACGTTAAAACATTACTTTAAGAAAAGGAACTTTAAAAATGAACATACTTAAAAATAAAGCATTTTATTATGCAGGAATGACAAAATTTGTTACTAATTCTTCATTTTCAATCGAAAAAATTGGTTTGCATCTAGATGCATTTGTAACGGACTTTATCACAACGCCGTTAAAAAAAACATTTAATTTTGGAGAACCGTTTACTATGGCAGAATTGTGGGGAACGAGAAAAATTGCCAATATGAATAAAGAAGAAAAACATTTTTTAAATGGTATGTACAGACAAAATGAGTATTCAGAATTTTTGACAGAAAGAAGAACCAACGACTTCATCGAAAAAATGAGCTACGACATTTTAGAAAAATATCAAGACCAAATGGATAAAAATCCAAAACTCGCAGAAAAAATCAAAGGCGCAATTTTAAATGACAAAATCAACATTAGAAAAAATCGTTTATATTTCAACCTAGTAATAGATCAGAGAAATCATAATGAATTGAAGGTTATTTTGGAAAACAAAGAAAAAATAAAGAATTGCTTTTCTAAAATCGAAGAACTAACAGGACAAAAAGTCTATTGGGATTATGAACTAAAATCGCCTTATTTGGTAAGAAAACATGATATAGATTTTGATAAAAAGTTAAGAGAAAATAATTGTGGAGAAATTGATGGAGAACTAGTTGATTTCTGGTGTGCGATAGAAAAAAGTTTTGAGAATGTTTTAGGAATAAACATCAAAAAACACATCAACTACTTAGATATTTCTAAATACGACACAGAAACTTTAATTAACAAATTGGCAGTCTTTTCAACAAAAAAATCATATCAATGCTCATATCGAATTATGAACGATAGACTTGATGAAGGTAAAGTAAATCCAATAGAGAAAAAAATGGTCAGTGCCATTGATAAAAAATCAATCTTAACTTGCAAGAAAAAAGGAACTTTTACAACCTTTTACGATGAAAAAGACGTTGCAAAAATATTTAATAGACATCTGTCCAGTAAAATTTTTAGATTTTCAGAAAGGTATGCTAAATTGGATGCCATGCAGAATGGAGAAATTGCAAGAGAAAAAAATTTTGAATATAAAAATACTTTTTCAAATAAAAACGATTTAAAAAAGGCATTGCTGGCAGTCAATGAAAAAAAATATGAAAAATGGAAAACCATTAAACATCTACTAGAAAATTACAGCGATTATTCTTTAACAAAAGAAGCCTTTATTTATTTTGAAAAACAAAAAAACGAACATTTGGCAAAAGACCCAGAATATGCCAAGGCATATAATCAAATGAAAAAATTGGAAGATGAATTTGATCAATACCTAGACGTAGTCATGCATGATGATTTTCATAAACTCAATGAAGTTAAAGTGTTTAACAAATATTACCAAATAGAAGCATTGCAAAAAAATGAAAATTTAATGCATTTTGACCGCGGCGAATGGAAACAATTACAAGAAATGTCCGAAGTTGTTACTCGCCCTTTCGTTGAAGAATATATGGATAAATGCATGGAAAAAGAAGCACAAGCAAACGCAACACAAACGGCAGAACAAGAACCCAATCTCGTGCTTGTGCAAGAAGAAACAGTTCAATCAATCAGCACGGAAGAAAACACAGTTAAGAAAGGGCGTGGTCGATAAAAACGACCGCAAATTTTCCACGGTAAACACAAATTTTTTTATTTTTGGAGAAAAATCATGCACCTCAAAGACATTCCAATCAACAATCCCCATATTCAACATATAATTCCACTATTGATTTTGCCAACTATAATGGAAAATGTAATGAGAGGCAAATATATAGAACCAGACGAAATGTTTTTTTTAAAACAATTCGAAGGCGCTAAAATGTGTGAACAAATGCGTAAGTTGGAAAAAGATAGCAAAGATATGGATTTAACTAAAGAAAACACAATGATTAGAAATAGTATTAGACATATTAATGACATCATCAAAACAGGCACAATCAAAACAAAAGAAAAATTAAATGAAATTACAATGGACGGTATTTTGGACATGCAAAATAATAGCTACTTCACACCACGTCCAATCGTTGATTTTATGACCGACTTGGTCATCAAAGACTTAAATCTCCCAAAAGACGCTCTGATTTTAGAACCAAGTTGTGGCAATGGCGCATTTATTCGCCCCTTTGTCGAAGCAGGCTTCACAAATATAGCAGGACTAGAACCTGATACGCTCACGTATTTAATCTCATCATTTACAAATGCAGATATTCTACAAACACCATTTAATCAACTTCAAAATAACCAAAATAAAGGCGTTTTATACAACAGCAAATCTTTTGGTGATGCAAAAGCAAATGCTTTTGATGTTGTCATTGGCAATCCGCCGTTTTCAAAAACAATAGAAAATTTAAACGGCAAAAACCTGATTCTGACAGATTTTTTCATCGCAAAAAGCATTGAATGCTTAAAAGAAAATGGCATCAGCATCCACATCGTTTCGCATAAAATCATGGAAAAACCCATGAACCATCCGAGCGGTAATCGCTACGGCTCTGAAATTAAAAAATATTTGGCAAACGAAACAGAATTGCTTGGCGCAGTTCGTGTTCCCCCTGTGTTTTACAACACAAACATCGTAACCGATATTTTGGTATTCCGTAAATGCATGATGCATGAACGCGGTAAAATGGATAAAAGCTGGGCAGAATGCCAAAAAGTTTTAATCGACAATACCAACCCAAACAATCTCAAAGATATTAGTAGCATTTATATACGCAATAAAATTGCGCAGCGCGGCGGACATTCGGAATATTTTACAAGTAACTACTTTGCAAAAAGACCGCAAAACATCATGGGTGTTAATTCGTTCAAAGACAACAAATATTGCAAAGAGTATTGGAATTTGTCTTATCAACAAAAAAAATCACTTGAAATCGGTGTGAAATCAACGCCTGAATATACAAAAACCATCACAAATGCAAATGGCAAAGAATTGCCTTGTTTTGAATTTGAAAAATACGTCAAAGACAAGCAACTCACTTTAAAACAATTTTTGCACGGCGATTTGTCAAAAGTATTTAAAACACCAACACAAGAACAATCAAAAGGAAAAGGGCGATAAACCCTTTTAACTCACAATTTTTAAAGGAGAAAAAAATGAACTATATAGAAAAAACATTGGACGTTTTACAAGTTGTGCATGAACATTACATTAATATGGCAAAAGAAGTTGGAAGCTTTAAAGAAGAAATTAAAGACCTCCAAGTCATGATGGAAAAAAATCATTACAAAATGACAAAAGAAGAAGAAAAGGCTTTTGCGAATTTGCATGAAGAAGTTTGCAAGTTTGCAACAGCAGCTATCAATAAGGATGCCATGTTCGTAATAGTTAGCTGTCACGATATTGTCGATATTATAAAAACAAAAGTCTACGACACATTAAAAGAAAAAAATGGAGAAGTATTGTTGCGTGACCGTGAAGAGTTGGAACTCATGGCTATGGATGAAGCACAACCACAAATTGAAAGAAAAGGACGCGGTCGCTAAAAATTTAGCGGCTAAATTGTCAAATTTAGAGAAAAAAAAATGTCTAAACAACACGGCAGTGGCGCAGTCGCAGAATCAAAGCAAAAGTCGCGGAAAAGGGCGTTGAATGCGGATTAATTCAAATAAAAAAGGTATAAAAAAAGTAGCTAGTCTGCATTTTTTGTGCAATACTAATAGTGAATTCAATTGAACAGGAGAAACCAAAATGAACAAGCCCGAACAAAAAAAAGAAAGAAAAGCTTCACCACTAGAAGTCAAACTTAAAAAAATGGTTCGTGTTATGCAAAAATTGCGAAACTCGTTAGAAAATGATAAATATATGAACAATGAATGGAAACAACTTTTAAGCGAACTGCGCTCCGTCTAACAAAAATCCTACCTCATAATAAAAAAAATTTAGCGGCTAAAAAAGCCGCTTTCTTTTTCTAAAGAAACAATTATAATGTATAAAATAAATCAAAATGAGTTAACCATGGGAGAATTCAGATGGAATACATCGACAGAAAATACATGATTGGGCAAAACTACGAAAACGTCATCGAAAAGATAGAAGAGTGTCTCTACCATTTTGATGAATGGCAAAAAATACAAGAAAACTTATATCACGTGCGGGCACTTGGCGACAGCTTAAATGACTTGCACACATATTTCACACGAGATGTTATTGCTCCACTTTACAACGAGCTCGAACAACAAGAAAGAAATGAACCCGAGCAAAATTTTTGGGATAAAATTGAAAACTTGGAAGAAGCAAATATGCTTACAGGAATTGAACAGCTTAAAGCACAATTTGATGCGGTTCAAACTTTAAAAGAACAATTTGGAAATCAACTCCGTGCAATTGATGTCGCTTCGCGCGATAAAAATGCCTCTTTGTTGGCACATCAGGCAAAATTTAGTATTCAAGGTCTGAAAGAAAACATTAAAAATCAAATGTCTACAACGGCAAACGTGGCAAAGACAGCCATCAGCAATAGAATCGAATATGCAAAAGATGACAATAAAGAACAAGAAAATCCACAACAAACACAAAACACCACGGCGGCGGCGCTTGACGAAGCCAAACAAACAGAAGAACGCGTATTTGAAATTGCAATGAAAACCGAGCGCGAAAAAGTTTTAAAAGAAGAAGAAGAAAAGAAAAAGAAAAAATACTACGGAAGACAAATCTCTTATAACGGACGATAAAAATGTTCCCAGCAAGCGTTGAATATTCCACAACAAAACTCAATAATGGGTTTTATAGAGAAATTCATAGGCGGCAAAAAAATAAAACAGATGGCATCGTTCTACATATGCCATTCGCCGCAGAACTCTATCACAACGACATTCGCCAAATAGATATTTTTCCAGAATGTTTGGATTTGATTGTCACATCACCACCTTACAATCTTGGTATTGAATATGCATCAAGCAAAGATGAATACGACTATGCGCAATATCTGCGATTCAGTGAATATTGGCTGTGGAAATGCTTTTGTTGGTCAAAACACACTGGGCGACTTTGCTTAAACATTCCGCTTGATAAAAATAAAGGCGGACGGCAAAGCGTAGGCGCAGATTTAACCACAATCGCACAAAAAGTCGGCTGGAAATACCAAAGCACAATCGTGTGGAACGAAAGAAATATCTCGCGCCGAACAGCATGGGGTAGTTGGATGAGTGCATCAGCACCATGCGTCATTGCACCAGTGGAACTCATTGTAGTATTTTACAAAGGCGATTGGAAAAAAGCACACAAAGGAATCAGCGACATCAAAAAAGAAGATTTTATCGCATGGACAAACGGCTTATGGACATTTAATGGCGAAAGTAAAAAACGCATAGGACACCCAGCACCATTCCCGCGCGAGCTACCACGCCGTTGCATTCAACTTTTTTCATATGTTGGCGACACAGTTTGCGACCCATTTTCCGGAAGCGGCACAACAATGATAGAAAGCTACTTATTAGGACGCAAATTTGTCGGCGTTGATATTGATTCGAGATATTGTGAACTTGCCAAAAAACGCTTTTTAGAAACAATTAAAAAAGAAAAGGGCGGTGAATAATGCTATCTAACGAACACGATTACACTGTTTATTTCAAAAATGTTTGGATGGAATAAATATAAACAAACCGAGCCAAGAAGAAATCATTGAACAAGATTCGAAGATGAAATTTGCCATCACCCACAAAAACGTCATAAACACTAAACGGGTTTTGAATATGGTATAATCAGTGTCATGGAAACACTGAAAATTAAAAATTTCTTTCCGGTAGCAGATGCTGACATTGAAATCAAACCGCTGACCGTATTCATCGGTGAGAGTGCCAGCGGTAAAAGTGTCATCTTAAAATTGCTCTCGCTTTTCCGTTGGATTCACAAAAAAGTCAGTCTGCGCGAATTGTCCAAAAAAG
>JBNMHE010000069.1:0-9393 GCA_050872585.1 Rhodocyclales bacterium
AATTTGACCAGAATCCGCATTAAAAAAACGCGCCAACAAAGCGGCAATGGTGCTTTTGCCCGAACCAGAAGGCCCAACCAACGCCAAAACTTCGCCTTTTTTTAAATGAAAACTAATGTTGTTTAAAGCGGGTTTTTCAGATGCTGGATAAGAAAAAGAAACGTTTTGAAAAGCCACATCGCCCGTTGCCTTTTGTAAAATTTGCGTGCCTTTATCTTCTTCGGGCGTTTCATCAATTAAAGAAAAAATGCTCTCTGATGCAGCCAATCCGCGATGAATAGGCGCAGAAACATCCGCCAAACGTTTTAAAGGCGCCAAAATCATCAACATTGCGATGATAAAAGAAACAAAACCGCCTACTGTGGCTTCATCCGTTGTGCCGGCTTGTTTTAAAGCCACGCCCATAATAATGGCAATGCCGCAAGCCGCCAAAAACTGCACAATGGGCGTTTGTGCGGCAGCGGCAATGGTGGCGCGCATTGCCAAGCGTCTTTGCATATCCACCGATTGTTGAAAACGCGCCGATTCAAAAGCTTGACCACCAAAAATTTTCACCACTTTGTGCGCTTCAATGGATTCTTGCAAAACTTGCGTAAGTTCGCCCATGGATTCTTGTTGACCTTCAAAAACGCGGCGCAAACGTTTGCCAAAAAGCCGCACCACCAAAGCGATAAACGGCACCACGGTTAAGGTGATGAGTGTTAATTGCCAATTCAAATAAAGCAACCACGCCATTAAACCCAAAACGGAAATGGCATCTTTGATTAAAGCGGTCAAAGCATTGCTGGCAGCGCCTGCCACGTTGGTTACATCGTAAATGATGCGCGAAATCAAGCGCCCGGAAATGTTGTCGGCATAATAACGCGTGGGCAGTTTGACCATTTTGGCAAACATTGCGGTGCGCAATTCGCTAATCACATTGTTGGAAACCCAACTCATTGCGTAATCACCAACAAAACCAAAAACGGCGCGCGCCAAAAAAATCGCCATAATCACCGCTGGATAAAACAACCAATCCCAAGGTGCGGCGGTTTTAGAAAAACCTTCATCCAACAAAAATTTCATCATTGCAGGAAAAATCGGCTCCATTAAAGAAGAGCCAGCCATTGCTATTAAAGCGGCAACAAAGGCTTTCCAATAAGGGCGAACATAGGTTAATAAGCGCGCGTAAAGTTGGGTGCTGGTCATTTTTTTTGAATGAAAAAGCAAAAAAAACATTTTGGCGTTTTTTCCACGGTCAACGCAAAAAAATTTTAAAAAAATTTGGCGTTGACCGTGGATTTTTGAATATAATTGCGCCTTTCTTTACACGTATAAGACCAAAGCGCAACGTAGGAAAAAAACGCTAAAAGAATAATTTTCGCGCGTAAATACAGGATTTTTGACAGGATTTTTTCGGGTGGCGCACGCTAACAAAAAATAACCGCCGCCTTTGAGTGCAATTATAAAAATACGTTTTTTACGCGCACAACCTTTTTGGAGTGCCAATGAAACGCATGTTATTTAACGCCACGCAAGCCGAAGAATTGCGCGTGGCGATTGTGGATGGTCAAAATTTAATTGATTTGGATATTGAATCTTCCACCAAAGAGCAACGCAAAAGCAACATTTACAAAGGCGTGGTCACCCGCATTGAACCTTCTTTGGAAGCGTGTTTTGTGGATTACGGCGTGGAGCGCCACGGATTTTTGCCTTTTAAAGAAATTGCCAAATCGTATTTGAAAGACGCCAAAGCCAAAGTGGCGGACGTTTTGGAAGTGGGGCAAGAATTGATTGTTCAAGTGGAAAAAGACGAGCGCGGCAACAAAGGCGCGGCTTTAACCACGTATATTTCTTTGGCAGGGCGTTATTTGGTTTTGATGCCGAATAATCCGCGGGGCGGCGGCGTCTCGCGCCGCATTGACGGGCAAGAGCGCCAAGAATTGCGCACAATGTTGGATTCTTTACAAACGCCGCAAGGAATGAGCATTATTGCCCGCACCGCCGCTATCGGCAGACAATTAGAAGAATTGGAGTGGGATTTAAAATACCTTCTCCAACTTTGGAGCGCCATTGAAAGTGCGGGCAATGCGCAAAAAGGTGCGTTTTTAATTTATTTGGAAAGCAGTTTGGTGATTCGCGCCATTCGCGATTATTTTCAACCCGATATTGGCGAAATTTTGATTGACACCGATGATATTTTCCAACAAGCGCAATCGTTTATGGCAACGGTGATGCCCAACAATGTGGGTTTGGTTAAACGTTATACCGATGATGTGCCGCTTTTTTCGCGTTTTCAAATAGAAGGACAAATTGAAAGCGCTTTTTCGCGCCAAGTGGATTTGCCATCGGGCGGCGCCATTGTGATTGACCACACCGAAGCGTTGGTGGCGGTGGATGTGAATTCTGGGCGCTCCACCAAAGGTGCGGATATTGAAGACACGGCTTTTCAAACCAATTTGGAAGCCGCAGAAGAATTGGCGCGCCAGTTGCGCCTGCGCGATTTGGGCGGTTTGGTGGTGATTGATTTTATTGATATGGAATCGCCCAAACACCAACGTGAAGTAGAACAAATTTTGCGTGAATCTTTGAAGTTTGACCGCGCGCGCGTGCAAATGGGCAAAATTAGCCGTTTTGGTTTGTTGGAATTGTCGCGCCAAAGATTGCGTCCGGCATTGGTAGAAAGCAGTTATTCCACTTGTGCCAAATGCGGCGGAACGGGGAATATTCGCTCCACCAAATCTTCGGCATTGCATATGTTGCGCGTGTTGGAAGAAGAAGCCATTAAAGAACAAACAAGCACGGTGGAAGTGCAAGTTGCCGTGGATGTGGCGACCTTTTTACTTAACGAAAAACGCTTTGAAGTGCAAGAAATTGAACGGCGCCACAATGTTCACGTGGTGATTATTCCCAATGCGCATTTGGATACTGCCGCGCATCGTGTTATTCGCCGCCGTTTGGATGATGATGAACCGCAAAAACCTTCTTTTCAGCGTTTGGAAGTGCCTGAAAAAGAAGTTTTTTCATCACAGGATGAAAAACCAGCGCCCAGACAACAAGCTTTAATTCAACAAATTACGCCAGAGCCTGCGCCGATTGTTAAAAACAAAACGGGCTTGTTCAACCGCATTTTGTCGTGGTTTTCGGGGGCGGATGAAGCGCCAAAAGAAACAAAAAAAACGCCAAACCGCAAAGACAATCGGCGCAAGAGCACAACGCGCAATAGTCGCGCTAAAAATGTCCATTCTGTTGCAGAAGAAACATCGCGTGAAAATACCAAAGAAAATGTGCGTGATCATTCTTCTTCCAAAAAACAACGCGCCAAAAAAACCACGCGCAACAATGAAGAAGCTGTGGTGGTCAACATTCCAACTGCGTTTGTAGAAAACAAAACCAAAACGGAAAAACAGCCCAAAAGCCGCAAAAACCATGCGGAAAAAAACAAATCCGCGCATGTGGAAAAAATAGACAAAAAAACGGAAAAAATAGCCCAATTTGAAGAAAACGATTCAAAAAACGATGAAGTTTTGGTTATTCCCATTCCGGCGCCCAAAGAATCTTTAAAAGAAAAAACCAAAAAAGTGTTGAAAGAAAATCCAAAATACGATGGAGATTCTTCAAAAGAAGTGGCGCAAAAAGATTCAAATGAACAAGAAGAAAAAAAATTGGAATCCAAAACGCACTTAAAAGAAGAGCGCAATGAAGAAGAATTGAAAACGCAAAATGCTTTAACAGAAGTTACGCACAATGATTTTCCAGAAAAAGAAGAAAAAAATTTGGAATCCAAACAACCTGCCATTGTGCAAACGGCTTCTTCTGCGGTTTTGGAAAATATGTTAAGCGCAAGCGGATTGGTGATGGTGCGCACCAATTGCGATTCTCATTCTGAAAACAAACCGCAACCCAAGGCGCGTTTGGGCAGACCGCGCCGCAAAACGCAAAAAGAAGAATCTTCTGAACCATTGGTGATGGTGGAAACAAAAGAATAAAAAAGTTTGGTTTAAAAAAATCCACGGTCAACCTTCAAAAAATTTTAAAAATTGTTAAAGGTTGACCGTGGATTTTTTGATTCAATGTTTTTAATTTAAGGATTGATTTTCTATGGAACAATAAAGCGCGGTTTCGCAATGCAATGAAAAATCACATCCTTTGAAAATGCGCATTTTGTAACCCAAATTCCAGCTTTCAATTAACGGCTTGATTCCAAAATAATCCTTGCCAGAATGGTAAATGCTGATTAAAAGCGCCGGTTTTTGTTGGCAAATGGTTTGTTGAGCGCCTTTTAAAAATTCCATTTCAAAACCTTCAATATCCACTTTAATAAAACCAATTTTGAGATTGTTTTCAAGAATAAAACTATCCAAAGTAATGATGTGAATTTGTTCTTTTTCTACACCAACGGAATACAAAATAGAAGATGCCGAAGTATTGACCGCAATTTCTTGCGTTTCAATTTGTGCGCCCAAACCTTTGTTGACGGGCACAATGCGCGTGGAATGGTTGAGTTTTAAAGTTTGTTGCATCAGGGCAAAATTTTCTTGTGTGGGTTCAAAAGAATAAATGGTTTTGTCGCAAAATTCTTTTTCAAAAATAATGGCTGAATCGCCAATAAAACCGCCTACATCAATGATGTTGTTTTGCCGAATATGCTTTAAAGTTTGTTTTGAAAAAACTTCTTTTAAAGAATGTTTGTGCCAAAAAACGCCCACTTCAAAATGCGCTTTGGGCAAAAAATAGCCTTTGTAAAAAAACAAATCATCCGAGATTTTAAAAATCTGAGTCAAAAATTCTTGGTCTATTTGCTGGCGCGTTCGGCGTTCGTCTTGGGTTAGCGCGTAAACCAAAAAATCCTTTTTTTCATAACCGGCTTTGGAAAGCGCCACTTGACGCACCACACGTTCTTGGTCTTCCAATGGCAAGTTTTGACAAAGTTTGAGAATCTCTTCGTTTAAATGAGAACTTTCTAGGGCGTATTTGCCAAGCGCACAAAAATCGCCCAAACCTTCGTAAATCCACAAAGAATAATCTTGTTTTTTGTGATTTTGCGCAATAAAAGTTTCTTTTTTAATCCAAATGGTAATATTAAAGATGATGTAATAAGATTTGATGGTTTGCACTTCTGGTTGAATATACCCCCCCCCGAAAAAGGAATAGAGACGCAACCCAAAAGAATGCGTTTTCTTTCAAAAAGAGGAATATTGAATAAAGAAATTGTGGTGTGTTGAATATCGTTTAAAGCAATATCGCCTTTTGTTTCTTTTTGAATAGGCAAAATATGCATCCATTTTTGAAGAATATTTTTCATGGTTGTTCCTTTTTTTTAAAAAATCCACGGTCAACGTTTTATTTTTTTGAAAAAACGCAATGGGCGTTTTTTTCTTGTTGAATGGGTAAGGTTACAATAAAAGTGGTGCCTTGACCTTCTTTGCTTTTCAAACGCACTTCGCCTGCGTGATGTTGAATAATTTCATAAGACAACGACATTCCCAAACCGGTTCCTTTGCCAACTGGTTTGGTGGTGAAAAAAGGTTCAAAAATGTGTTTTTGCACTTGTGGCGACATACCTTTGCCGTTGTCTTGAATTTGCACTTCAATGGCATGGTTTCGCTTTTTTGTTTTGACTATAATTTTGCCTTTTTCTTTGTCTATGGCTTGGGTGGCATTGACCAAAATGTTCATAAACACTTGGCTTAATTGGGCGGGCAAACAAGAAATGGCGGGCAAATTGGAATCGTATTCTTTGATGAGTTCTGCTTTGTATTTGATTTCATGCCAAACCAAATTAATGGTGCTTTCCAAAATGGTGTTGATGTTTTCCATTTGCCATTGCCCACAATCCACGTGAGAAAAAACTTTCATATCTTGCACAATTTTTTTGACCCGATTTAAACCATCGGAAGATTCTTTTAACAAATCCAACACATCTTCTTTTAAAAAATCATAATCTATGGATTGTTTAAAATCTTGAATTTGTTGATTTTGATTTTCGGGCGATTGTTCCAATAAAGCCAAAAGTTCCAACATATTGTGAACATATTGTGCAAGTGTATTCAAATTGGAACTGACAAACCCTACGGGATTGTTGATTTCATGTGCAACGCCTGCGGCAAGTTGCCCAATGGCAGACATTTTTTCCGATTGCAATAAGCGTTTTTTGGTGGCTTCCACTTCTTTTAAAGCTGTGGAAAGTTCTTTGGTGCGCATGGCAACACGTTCTTCCAAAGTTTTGTTGAGTTCGGAGAGTTTGTTTTGAACTTCCAACAATTCATTGTTGCGTGCCACCATGAGTTGATAAAAATTTTCAACGGCATCCAGCAAAACATGTGTGGCTCGGCTATGTTGTGGAATGGGGTTTGCCGATGGATTTTGTTTGCGTTGAATTTGTTCTGCCATAGCTTGGTCTGAACCCAAGATGTGAAAAGAAAGCCACACGGTGATGTAATTCACCAAAGATTCCAACACATTTTGTGGTGAAGATTGTTCAATGAAAGTTTGGCGTGTTTTCACAACATAAGCGGTAAAGTCGGCATGTTGGGCTTGGTGCGTTTGAATGAATTCTTTTGGCAAATGGTGTTTGGCCATCAAACGTTCTTCATCGGCAAAATGAAAAGTGGCGTAATCGGTTAATTGGTTTAATAAATTGACAATTTCTTTTTGGGAAGGCGTTTGGTGTTTGGTTAAAACTTCCACCAACTGATTCAACATGTGCACCAATTTGGCATGTTGCTGGTCAACGCTTGGCAAACCGGTTTCGTAGTCGTGTGTCCATAAAAAAGAATGCAAACTCATGGGTTTTCCTTTTCTTCTGGCGGTTCGTAAATATGTGCCACTTTGGGTTTGCCACCATGTTGGAAAATGTAATCCAATAATTTGTCTATTAAACCAGAATCCAAAACAAAATCGGCAGCCAAAAGCATCACGCCATCTTCGCTAAACAAATCGCGTGAGAGTTTCATTCCGGGTTTTAAGGCAGGAATGGCAATTTGTATTTCTTTTTCTTTTGGTGCAAGTGCATCGGCTACATTGGTGTGTGCCAAAGAATGGGTTAAAGGAGTTGATTCTTGTTGATGTTGCGGCCACATCAAATCAAAAAAGGCTTTGACCACTTTGGGGTCGTAACGCTTGCCATTGTCTTTTTGAATGTAATCACGCACTTGCAAAATGCTTTGTTTTTTGCCGGTTAAAAAGCCTTCGGTTAAACCATCAAATTCATTGGCAAGTGCCAAAATGCGCGAACCAATGGGAATTTGTTCGCCTGCCAAACCTTCGGGATAACCGGTTCCGGCAAAATGTTCGTGGTGATAACGAATGAGCTTGGCTGCATTGTGCAATTCTTCCAAAGGCATTAAAAGTTGTTCGGCTTTAACCGGATGTTCACAATAAATGCTGCGTTCTTGCAGATTCATTTTGATGGGCGCTTTGAAGAGCAAATCATCGGTAAAACCAATTTTGCCAATATCGTGCAGCAAACCGGCCAAAAAAATATCGTTTAGACCTTTGTTGTCTATGCCCATTTTTACGCCGATTTTGCGCGCCAAATCGGCCACGCGGCGCGAATGTCCTGCCACATTGCCGGCTCTTAATTCTATTAAACCGGAAAAAATTTTAATGGTGGTTAAAAAAGCTTTTTTCAAGCGTTCATGCGCTTGGTGTAAATCTTGTGTGCGCGTTGCCACTTTTTCTTCTAAGGTGGCATTGAGTTGTTTTAATTCTTCATTTTGTTGTTGGGTTAAATGTTCCAAACGTTCTTTTTCGCGTTCCAATTGTTGCAAATGCAAGGCATCTTCTACGGCTTTTAAAAGTTCTGCTTCATTCCACGGTTTGGAAATATAACGGTAAATGTGCGCTTGATTAATGGCATTGATGGTGGATTGCATATCCGCATAACCGGTTAAAAGAATGCGCATAATTTGCGGATATTTTTTGTAAACTTCGGTTAAAAAAACCGCGCCATCCATATTGGGCATGCGCATATCGGAGATCACCAAATCAATGGCGCCATGAGAGGCTTCTAATTCCATTAAAGCTTCTTGGGCGCTTTCGGCAATCAAAACGCGGTAACCTTTGGGACGAAACAATCTTCGCATTGAAGAAAGAATGTTGACTTCATCATCAACGCACAAAATGCTGATGGTTTCATTTTCTGCCATTGTTGGATTTCTCTTTTTGAAAAAAGTGAATTTTTCCACGGTCAACGCTGGATTTTTTCAAAATTTTTTCAAGTTGACCGTGGATTTTTGTTATTTTACAAATAATTTTCGCTTTAAAATCAAAATATGCATGCGGCTATTTCTTCTGATTTCAAACCCACTTTGTTGATTGTGGATGACGAACAAGCGGTTTTGTCTGCGTTGAATCGTTTGTTGCGCAAAGATTACATTTTGCTTTTGGCGCAAGAAGGGCAAGAGGCTTTGCGCTTGTTAAAAGAAAATCACGTGGATTTGATTTTGGCAGACCAAAAAATGCCACAAATGTCGGGTGTGGAATTTTTGCGCGAGGCCAAAAAAATCAAACCGGATGCCATTCGTTTGGTTTTGTCCGGTTATGCCGAAGCGCAATCGGTTGCCGAGGCAATCAATCAAGGCGCCATTTACAAATTTTTTTTAAAACCTTGGAATGATGATTTTTTAAAAACTTCTTTAAAAGAAGCCTTGCGCTACAAACAATTAAAAGACGACAACGCACGCTTGACCAAAGAATTAAAAATCAAAAATCAAGCATTAGTAGAAGCCTTAAAAAATCAAAATGTGCGTTTAAAAGAAAACCAAACCACTTTGGCTTTGTTGCATGAAGTGTTTGCCATTTTGCCTTGGCCTTTAATGGGCATTGATGAAAATTTAATGATTGCCTCAACCAACGATGCCGCGCAAATGTTGTTTGCGCCGCAATGTTTGTTGGGCGAATCTGCGCATTCTGTTTTGCCTGAATCCATTGTTCAAGCCTTAAAAAACAAAGAAGAAAAACGCATTTATTGCACCATGCTTGATCAACAATTTGCGGTAGAAATTAAAAAAATCAATTCGCATTTGCAAGCGCGCGGATTTTTATTGTTGTTTTTGGACAAACCACAATGACCGAACAAGAAATTCAATTTTTGTTTCGCCATGCCGGCAACAATGCTGCCAGCCGCACTTTGGCGGAATGCATTGCGTTGTTTTACCAAAAAAACAACATTCCTTTAATTGAAGACGATCAAACCGATGAACCCGAACAAGAAAACCATCCCGCTTGATACCAAAACCATCACGCAAAAAATAGAAAGCGGAATGTTGCTGCCGGCTTTGTCGGGAAAAATCATTCAAAGTATGTTGGATGAAGACATTGACGTTTTTGTTTTGGCAAAACAAATGGTGCAAGAACAATCTATTGTGGTGCGCACTTTGCGCGTTGCCAATTCGCCTTTTTATGGTTTGG
>JBNMHE010000070.1:0-9279 GCA_050872585.1 Rhodocyclales bacterium
AAAAACAAAATGGTGAAAACAAGAAAGAAAAACAAAATAGTTTTAAACAACAAAACAGAAAAAACATTTTTGGTGTTTAAAATATAAAGCAAAGTATTATCCATAGGTGTGGCGGTGAAAGCGCCGTTAAAATAATACAAAATAAAGAAGACAGGAACAATGAAAATCAGCCATTTGAAAGGATGAATGGAAGGCAAATGTTGGTGTTCAAAAATAGAAAAAAAGAAACAAAATAAAGGAATCCAAGCCACAACCCAATAACGCGTGAAAACACGCGGCAATGCGTTGTCCATATCTTCTAAGAGATAAATTTTAAAAGCCACAACCAAAGCGGTTTGAAGCAGTAATAAAATTAAAAAAACAAAAGCACTTTTTGTTTTTGCATTGAAATGTGAATAAAAAAGAAAAGGAAACAACAACGGAAAAACAAAAGCGGCAATGATGTTTAAAATGAAAAGATAAAAAACATATTCCAAACCTTTTAAAAAATAATCCACATTATTTAAAGGAATTGTGCTGTTGATTTGTTGCGTATAAAAACTATTTAAAGAATTAAAAAAATAAGAATGAACAAAAAAAGAAAAAATAACAAAAGTAATTAAAACCAAACTTAATTTTTTAAATGTGTTTTCTGGGGGGGGGGTTAAATTAAATTTAAATTTTGAAACAAGAAAATACAAAAACAAAGTGCTTGGGAAGAACAAAGCAATTTCCTTGCACAAATAAGCCAAAAAATACAAAACTCCCAAAGAAAAGGAAAACAAAATGCTGGGATTTTCTTTTGGAATAAATAATACCGAAAAATAAAAACACCACAATGACAAGGGAACAAAACAATTTTCACTCATAAAGGTGACGGAATAGGTTAAATCTGGGTGAATAAAAGTTAAAAATAAAATAATAAAAATAAATTTATTTTGTTTTAAAAAATATTTTGCAAGATAATAAGCAGGAAAAAGTGTGGAACTAATTAAAACAGAATTAAAAAAAGAAATAAAATGTTGTTGAACTTCTCTGTTTTCAAACAAAAAAGCAGGCGATAAAATAATAGAATATAAAATTTTTTCAAAATTACTGGGAAGATTATAAATTAAAAAACCTTTATTTTGCGCAAAATTTTCAGAAAATTGATAATAAAGCAATTCATCAACAATAAAAAAATGTTTTTGAAAGTCCGCACAATAAAAACGGAAAAAAACGCTTAAAACAAACAAAACAAAAAGAATAATTTGGGGGCGATGAAAACAAGAGAGAAAAAACATTTTTTATTGTTGATTTAAAAAAAGAAAGATTATAAAAAAAACAAAAAAATTATCCAAATTTTAAAAATTTTTTGGCGTTGACCGTGGAAAAATGGTAATTTTTTTCTTTCAATAACAAAACTGGCACGGTTTATGCGAGAGAGAGAGAGAGAGAGAGAGAGAGAGAGAGAGAGAGAGTTTTCTCTTTAAAATCAAGGGTTTAATCAAACGTTTGCGCGGCGATTCCAATTTTATGCATGTGCATCAAGAGTTGGCAATTTTAAAAGCGCGTTTGGATTATTTGGAAAAGCGTCAAGCCATTGCGCAAAGTCCTTTTTTCATTCCGCCGGCTGTGGGCGATTTGCGTTTGCATCAACTGGCCAATGTGGCGCTGTTAAAGCGTTTTACCGATTTTTTGGATTCGCACAATCTGCCTTATTGGTTGGGTTTTGGCACTTTGCTTGGCGCTGTGCGCCATGGCGGTTTTATTCCGTGGGATGACGATGTGGATATTGCCATGCGGCGCTGTGATTATGAGCGTTTAAAAAAAATCATCCATTTGTGGCACACCGATGAGCAGTGGTATTTTAATTTTAAAATTTTTCAAATTTATTTTGGCAACACGCGCTTAAATATTGACATTTTCCCGTATATGCAAGGCGACACGGTGGATGCGCCAACGGGCGAACATTTGAAGAATATTTCTTTGAAAATGGGAAGGCGCTTGGCGTTTAGTCAAATTCAGCACACAACGCGCAAAGATGAGCGCGGTCGTGAAAAATGGGATAGCGTGCCCGAAACCTTTGATGCAGAATGTGTTTCGTTTTTCAATCAAGAGATTTTGGAAAATCGCCCGCCTTTGGAAAAAGGTTATTTGGTGATGCCGCTTTGGGGCGATGTAGAAGAGCTGCGTTTTTGCATTCCTTATAACAAAATTTTTCCGCTTGCCAAAATCAAGTTTGAAGGCGTGGAATTTTCTTGTCCCAACAGCATCGACTTTGTGTTGCGCGGCATTTATGGCGATTATTGGAAATTGCCGAACAATTTAAAATCCTTTGCCAATCATAGTTTGTTGCCCAAAAATTTGTCGCACGAACAAGTTTTGGAGTTGCGCACCTTGGCGCGCGAATTAAAAAATTTAAATGAATCCGACCAAATGTTGTTGGGATTAAATTAAAAAAATCCACGGTCAACGCAATATTTTTTTTAAATTTAATTTAAAAAAATAAGCGGTTGACCGTGGATTTTTTTTAGGCATACAACAAAAATTGCCGCTGCGTTTCTTGCCAAGCGTTTTCGTCTTGGATTAGTTTTTGGTGTAAATCATCAAATGTGGCCGAGGGATTTTCCACCCATTCGCGCAAAAAACAAGAGCCGTTGATGATGTCAATGGGCAGTTTTTCGCGTTCATATTCATAAACAAACTTGCGCCACAAAGGCAATTCTTGGTGCGTTTGGAAAACGGCTTTTAAAAATGTGGCCACCAAGCGAAAAGGCGAAAAAGCATCAATTTGAAAATGGTCAAAATCGGTATGCAAAAACAATCCCGTGCAAAGTTGGCCGGCGTGCTTGTGG
The DNA here is from genome assembly GCA_050872585.1 of Rhodocyclales bacterium. Classification (GTDB taxonomy): domain Bacteria; phylum Pseudomonadota; class Gammaproteobacteria; order Burkholderiales; family Rhodocyclaceae; genus SFHR01. The sequence goes on from JBNMHE010000070.1 coordinate 2,817, forward strand.
AAGGTGGGTTCAAAAAAACATTCGCGCACCAAAATGCCGTGAAAAACATTGGGGTTGATTGTTTCCATGCGTTTTAAAATGGCTTTTAAATCCAAAGCCGGCGCGCCCATACATTCCAAGGGGCGCGTGGTGCCGCGTCCTTCCGATAAATTGGTGCCTTCTAATAAAACGGTTCCGGCGTAAAGTCTTGCCATATTCAAACTTGCGGCATTGGGGCTGGGATTGATCCACGGGCGCGGCACCCAACCAAAAAGCGGGGCATTGTTGGGCGCGTAATTTTTCATGAGGAGCAAATTAAAATCAATTTGCAAGCGATGGCGCTTGATGTAAAAATCCGCCATTTCCGCCAAAGTTAAGCCATAACGCATGGGAATGGCATCAATACCGACAAAACTTTCAAAACCTTTTTCAAGCGTTAAACCTTCAATGCGTCTGCCCGCAGGATTGGGGCGATCCAAAATCCAAACGCTTTTTTGGTGTTGGGCGCAATCTTGCAAAACGTAACACATTGTGGTTAAAAAAGTATAAATGCGGCAGCCCAAGTCTTGTAAATCAATGAGCAAAACATCAAAAGATTGAAGCATTTGGGCGGTTAAGTGTCTGCCGTTTTCGCCATACAAACTGAAAATGGGAATATGGTATTGCGGATGAATAAAATCTTGTGATTCCACCATATTGTCTTGTTTTTCGCCTTGAATGCCGTGTTGCGGACCAAAAGCGGCCACAATGTTGATGTTTTTTTGTTTTAAGGCATCCAAAGCGTGCGTTAAATTTTGACAAACGGATGCCGGATGCGCCAACAATGCCACGCGTTTGTTTTTTAAGCGCGCTTGCAATTTGCTGTTGTTTAACAAAAGTTCTAAGCCGGTTTGAAATATCATTTTTTTTTACATAAAAAAATCAAAAAAAAATCAGGTTGACCGTGGATTTTTTTTGTTTTTTTTAAGGGTTGAAAAAAAGTTTAAGGCGATTCTTTTTGAATAAAATACATCGGGCGAGATTTGGTTTCCACATAAGTTTTGGCCAGATATTGCCCGATAATGCCCAAGCAAAGTAACTGTATGCCGCCAATAAAGGAAATCAAACACGTTAAACTTGCCCAACCTTGCACTTCATCGCCCCAAAAAAGTTTTCTTAAAATGACAAAAGCAATAAACAAAAAGGAAAACAAAATGGAGGCAATGCCCAAATAACCGGCAAAGGCAAGCGGTTTGGTGGAAAAAGCGGTAATGCCATCCAAAGCATAAGCCGCCAATTTGAAAAAATTCCACTTGGTGTTGCCGGCCGAGCGCATCACATTTTCAAACTCAAAATACTGCGTGCGAAAACCAACCCAAGAAAAAATGCCTTTGGAAAAACGATTGCGTTCTTGTAAATTCAAAATGGCATTGACCACATTGCGGTGCATCAAGCGAAAATCGCGTGCGCCATCCACAATTTGAATATCCGAGAAAAAATTGATAATTTTGTAAAAAGCGCGGGCAAAAAAAGAACGAATAGCAGGTTCATTTTGACGCGAAACACGGCGCGTTGCCGACATATCAAATTGATGAGACAAAACGGCATCCAGCATTGCAGGCAAAAGAGAAGGCGGGTCTTGTAAATCCACATCCATCAAAGCCACAAATTCGCCTTGCGCTTTTTGAAGTGCTGCCAAAATAGCGGATTCTTTGCCAAAATTGCGCGAAAAAGAACAAAAACGCACAAAAGAATGTTCTTTTGCCCATTTTTCCAAAATGGATAAAGTGGAATCATCGGAGCCATCATCCACAAAAACAAATTCAAATTGGGCAATTTTGCCTTCTTGTTTTAATTTTTCCACAATGGGTAAAGTGGTGTTTAAAAAAATGGGTAAGGCGGCCTCTTCATTCAAGCAAGGCACGCAAATGGACAACAAAGCGCGTTGAAAATGTTGATTTTCCACGGTCAACCCAAAAAAATGTTGAAAATATTTAAATTGTTGGCGTGGCATTGTGCCTTGTTTTGCGTTTTTTGGAAAGATACAACACCAACAACAAAGCGCTGATTAAAGAGAAGAACTCCGCTAATCGCCACCAATAAGGCGGCAAAAAACGCACCACAACGCCGCCTTGGTAATTAGGCGGCAATTTAATGCGCATTAAATTATTGTTGCCCAGTTGGCTTGGCAAAGCCAAAGCATTTTGGGTGAAAGCGTGCAAATAAGGATAATAAAAGCGCGGAATTTCAACAAAAGCGTTTTCTTGCGCATGGTCAATGTGAAGCAATAAATTCACGCCATTTTCACCGATGATTTTGCCTTGTGCATTTTCAAAATAAGGCGTGTATTGCAGTTGACGCAAATCGGTGCCAAACAGCAGATATTGCGGGTCGGCATTTCTTAATTTTTCATCATCGGTGCCGGTTAAATTGCGCAAACCTTGTGCGTTTTGAACGCGAACGGGTTTTTGTTGTTGATGGTAATCGCTGTAAAGCAAGGTGAGCGACAAAAACGAGGCAAGAATTAGCACATAAAAAATGTTTTGTTGTTGTTTTGGGGAAAAAGTCAAAATAAAAAATCCCAAAAACAAAGAAAGCATTAAAATGCAAAACGGCAACCAACGCCATGGCACTTGCAGTTGTCCTATTGAAGAAAAAATGGATAGCGTGCTTAAAATATCCCACGGAAAATAAGAACTAGAAAGCCAAAGCAGCAAAGCGGAAAAAACAAATAATGTTTTTAATTGCAAGGATAAAGTCTGACAAACCAGGTAATAAGTGCCAACCAAAAACGTAGCCAAAAGCACCAAACCCAAACTTACAGAAAAAATGGTTGCCGCCTCATCTAAAATGCCAAAACTAAAAACATCAAAAAGTTGTAAAAAATCAATGCCATTTTGTTGTATGAAAGCGCCTTGATAAAGAACGGTTAAGGCGCGCAATTCGGTGAAAGTTTGAAAGTAATAATCCAAAAAAGGAATCCAAAAAATGGCAGTTAACGAAAGGGTTAAAACCATGCCCAATAAAAAGGTTTTGATGACGGCCCAAGTGCATGTTTTTTGAATGAAACAAAGTGCGATAAAGGTGCATAATACCGCCGACAAAAGCGTGGTAATGATGTGTGAATAAAGCATACCGGATGCCCCAATTGCCAAATACAACACATTTTTAAAATCAAAATAAGGGCGCGGTGCGCAATAAATGCGGTAAAACGCCAAATAAATCAAAGGCAAAAAGCTCATGGCGCAAAATTCGCCAACGGCAACGCGCATATAAAAAGAAGCCAAGCGGAAATGCGCCGTGATAAAAATCAAGGTAATCACAAGCGCCACATTGCGTTTTTGAAAAATGCGCGAAAAAGAAAAATAAGTAATATAAACGCTTAAAATTTGGATGAATACGCAAAAACATTTAAACGCAAACCCCAAATCCAAACCCAAAAAACGAAGCAGTGCCGGGAAATAAAGCAAAAAATCACCATAAAAAATATTGACCGGCAAACCGTGATTCAAATTAAAAATGGTGGATAAGCGCACCGGAAATTGTCCGCTTTTTAGACCTTCGTAAATGGCTTCAATGCGGATTAAATGAAATTCAGAATCGGTGATTAAATAAACGCCAAAAGAAAAAACCGGAATGCTGGCCAAAAAAGCCATCAACAACAGCAAAAAATGCGTTTGTTTTTTTTCAAAAGGCAAAGGGCGCACAAAAACAAACAACAACACAATCACGGCAAGAAAAATGCCCAAATTCAACCAAGATTGAAAAAGCGCTTGTGCTAAAAATTCAGATGTGGCTTCTTCATACATGGGCGTATCCAAAAAAGCAGGAGCGGTGTTTTCGGGGGGGGGGGGGTTATTGGATTGGTCATTGTTTTTGAGTTTTGGAATTGAAACCAAGATAAAAAAATTTTTGAAAAAAATCCACGGTCAACGCGATTTTTTTCAAAAAATTTTTTAGTTCACCGTGGAAGTTTGAATGATGTTTAAAATTTGCGGAAAAATTTTAGGCGATGCCGCCAAAATGTTGCCGGTTTGCAAATAGTTTTCATTTTCGGGCAAAGATGAAACCAAGCCGCCTGCTTCTAAAACCAACAAAGCGCCGGCTGCCACATCCCATGGTTTTAAGCCGAATTCAAAAAAACCTTCAAAACGCGCACACGCCACATAAGCCAAATCCAAAGAAGCGGCACCGGCGCGGCGCACGCCTGCGGATTGTTCAAACAAAGCATTGAGAATGTTCAAAAATTGTGGAATGTTGTCGTTTTCACGGAAAGGAAAACCGGTTCCAATTAAAGATTCGCCCATTTGCGTGCGTTTGGAGGCGCGGATTCGTTTTTCATTCAAAAAAGCGCCTGCGCCTTTGGTGGCAGTAAAAAGTTCGTTTTTGTTGGGATCAAAAATCAAAGCTTGTTCCACCACGCCATTGTGCGCCAAAGCAATAGAAATGGCGTAATGCGGAAATCCGTGGATAAAATTGGTGGTGCCATCCAGTGGGTCAATAATCCATTGGAATTCGCTTTCATTTTTGGATTTGCCCGATTCTTCTGCCAAAATGCTGTAATTGGGATAAGCATCCATTAAGGTTTCAATGATGATTTTTTCCGCAGCGCGGTCAATTTCGGTGACAAAATCATGGCTTGCTTTTTGGCGCACTTTTAAAGTGCCCAAATCCAGCGCCGCACGGTTGATGATGTTGGCGGCTTTGCGTGCGGCTTTGAGCGCAATATTAAGCGTAGGGGACAAAGACATAAGAATAAAAAGCGTAAAAAATCGTTTATTTTAATCAAACGGAGTCAAAAACACGTGAATAATTTTGTGATTATTTTATCGCACCCTTCTCATGCCGGAAATATCGGTGCGGCGGCGCGCGCAATGAAAACCATGGGTTTGAAACATTTGCGTTTGGTTTGTCCGCGAGTGGATTATCTCAATGAAGAAGCCGTTTTGCGAGCCAGAAGCGGCGTGGATATTTTAAAAAATGCGCAAGTGTTTGAGAATTTGTCTTGTGCCATTGCCGATTGTCAAGAAATTTTAGGTTTTTCAAGTCGCCAAAGAGAATTAACCATGCCGATTTTTGCGCTATCCGATGTTTTTTCAAACTTGGATTTTTACGCACCAACGGCGCTTTTGTTCGGCAACGAAACCAATGGCTTACACAACGATGAACTGATGCTTTGCACCAAACATGTTTTTATTCCCACATCAGATGAATTTTCTTCTTTGAATTTGGCTTGTGCGGTGCAAATTGCATGTTATGAATGTTTGCAGTTTCAAAATAAAATTAAAAATCAAAATCAGCCGCAAAAGGCTTTAAAAAGAAAAAATCTTCCCAAAAAAGCATCGGCACAAGAAAGGGCACATTTGATTCAAAGTTTTGAACATTTGATGTTGCATTCTGGGTTTTATAATCCCAAAGATCCGGGCAGATTGTTGTTTCGTTTGACCCGATTGTTCAACCGCATTGATTTGGAAAAAACCGAAGCCCACATTTTGGAGGGCATTGTGCATTCTATTTTTAATCCCACGGCGCACAGAAAATGAACGCTATTCCTTCTCGCAGACGTTTATTGGGCTATTTGCTTTATGAAATTTTGGTGGATTTTGCCATTTTTTTAATTGCATTTTGGTTGCCGCACGTTTTATTACAAAGTGCCAACATTTGGCACGCATCGGGCAAAGCCATGTGGGTGCATGTGTTTTTGTTGTTTTCGTTTTATTTTGCTTATTTTTGGCACAAAGCCGGACAAACTTTGGCAATGAAAACCTGGAAATTGCGATTGATTGATAGCCGAACACGCCAAAATCCCCATTTTGTGAAAGCGCTTTTGCGCAGTTTTTTGTTTTGGGTTTCTTTGTTGTCGGTGATTGGTTTTTGCTGGTTTTTAATTGATTCCAAACGGCGCACTTTTCACGATATTTATTGCGCCACCGAAATGATTTTTGAACCCTCTCATCCACGGTCAACTTAAAAAAATTTTTAAAATTTTCAAAAAATTTTCAAAAAATTTTCAAAAAAATTTCAAAAAAATTTCACGTTGACCGTGGATTTTTTCATTTTTTTAAATTTTTAAATTCAATGTGTTTTGGGAGCAAGCGGCGGTGAAAAGCACATCGGTTGAGCTGTTTAAAGCGGTTTCCACGCTATCTTGTATCACGCCGATGATAAAACCGACCGCCACAACTTGCATGGCAATGTCGTAATCCATTTGAAAAAGCGAACACGCCAGCGGAATCAAAAGCAGTGAGCCGCCTGCCACACCGCTTGCGCCGCAAGCGGCAAAAGTGGCAATAATGCTTAAAAACAAGGCTTGCCAGAATGTAACTTCAATGCCCACCGTGTGCGCGGCCGACAAACTTAAAACCGCAATGGTGACGGCAGCGCCCGCCATATTGATGGTTGCGCCAAGCGGAATGGAAACGCAGTATAAATCTTCTTCAATGCCTAATTTTTGGCATAAATTTAAATTCACCGGAATGTTGGCCGCCGATGAGCGCGTAAAAAA
>JBNMHE010000071.1:0-9230 GCA_050872585.1 Rhodocyclales bacterium
AAATGTATTTTGGCTTGTTGAATCAAAATGCGCACAAAATCCAAACCATCCTGGCCGCCGGACAATGCCAAAACAGGCTCGGCTTGAAATTCAAGCGGCAAGTGCGACATTGAATCCGCATTCACATAAGGCGGATTGCACAAAATCACATCGTATTTTTTTTGATTGATTTTTTCAAAAGCATTGCTGTGCACCAAATGAATGCGATTTTCCAAAGCATATTCCGCCACATTTTGTGCGGCAACATGCAATGCATCTTTGGAAATATCCAACGCATCCACTTGGCTTTGCGCAAAATAATGCGCCGCAATAATTGCCAGAGAACCTTGCCCTGTGCATAAATCCAAAATGGCCATCGGCGCATTTGCATTTTCAACCCAAGGCGACAAATATTCGGTTAACAATTCCGCAATAAAAGAGCGCGGAATAATGGTGTTTTCATTTACAAAAAATTGAAAACCTGCCAAATAAGCCTTGTTGGTTAAATAAGCCGTGGGCGTGCCATCAAGGCGTTTTTTGATTAAAGAAAACAATTGATTTTTTTCATGTTCTGTTAAATGCGCATTAAAAAAATAATCGGTATTTTCAAAAGGAAAATTTAAATAAGAAGAAATTAAATAAATGGCTTCGTCCAAATAATGTTCACAACCTTGCCCCAAATGCACTTTTTTTAAATTAAATTCACTGGTAGCATAACGCACAAAATCCAAAATAGTATTTAAATTTTTCATTTAAAAAATCTCCAATTGATTTTTATTTTCATCAAAAAAAACTTGCTGGTCATTTTCATTTAAAACAGCCAAAGCAAAATATTGGTTTTGGTATTTGACAGAATATAAAATACTGCCACATTTTTCATTTTGTTTGTTTAAAATCCCATCATTCACATTCAAACAAAAATTGGATTTTAAAGCAAAAACTTTTCTTTTGGTTTTTCCCAAATAATGCGTGCGGCTAATCACTTCTTGCCCAATATAACAACCTTTTTGGAAATTAACCGCCAATTTTTCCATAGACAACATTTGCGGCGTAAATAATTCCGTTGTTTTTAAAAAAATCCACGGTAAACGATTTTTTATTTCCAAAAATTTCCATTTTGAAAATAATTCTTTTTTTTCATTTTCATTTAAATTTTCATTTAAATTATTATTCAAATTATTTTCTTTTTCAATGATGATTTTTGTATTTTCTACAAAATCAATTTCATCGTTTTCTACATTTAAAAAATCTCTGTTTTGTGTTTCAAATCTTCCGATTATTTTTTTGTTTTCACATTCTATTTGAACTTGACTTCTTAAAATGTATTTTTTTAAATCATTTTGAATTTTTTCTTTTAAATCTTCGGACAAAATCAAATAAAAATGATTTTGTTTTTTAAATAAAATCACATTGGCTTTCACGCGCCCTTCTTTTGTGCAATAAAGCGCATATTGGGCTTTTTGTTCATTTAAAGTTAACACATTTTGCGTAAGTTGGCCTTGCAAAAACAAAGCGGCATCTTTGCCAAAAACTTGAAGCAATCCCAAATGATTCAAATGTATTTGCATAAAAAATCCTTTAACAAATCCATGGTTTTTTGTGTTGCACCGCCAAAATTTTGCGCAAAAAATCGGGCTTTTTGTTGAAAATCTCTTAAATTTTGGGGATTTTTTGCCCAATTTTCCAAAACCAAAAACGCATTGTCCGCGTTTTCCACAAAAACAGCCGCTTGCATTTCTTTGGCTTTTTGCGAAGCAAAAGCAAAATTAAACCGAGAAGGCCCCAAAATCAAAGCACAATCACACATTGCTGCTTCAATAAAATTTTGTCCGCCCGTATTTAAAAAAGTGCCGCCCATCAAAACCGCATCGGATAAAGCATAATAAAAAGACATTTCGCCCATTGTGTTGCCCAACCAAACCTGACAATATTCTGTTGGCATATTGTTGGAGCGTTTTTCAACATTTAAATTCCTTTTTTTTGCCAATATTTCAATTTCACAAGAACGCTCCACGTGGCGCGGAACAATCACCAAAAGAGCGTTTTCTTTTAAAGAAGATTGCGAAAAAGCGTTTAAAATCAAGGCTTCTTCGCCATTGCGCGTGGATGCTGCCAAAATAACAAAAGGCTTTTTCAAATTTTTTTTCACCATTTTGCCTTGTTGGATTTTTTCAAAATCAAGCGACAAATCAAATTTAAAATTGCCACAAACGTCCACATTTTTTCCACCCAAAAATTGAAAACGCCGCGCATCTTTTTGGCTTTGCGCAAAAATCAAATTTAAATTAGCAAATGCACGACGCATGAATTTTGAAAAACGCGCATAGTTTCGGGCAGATTTTGCCGACATTCTTCCGTTTAACAAAATAGCTGGAATGTGTTGTTTTTCAAGTTGTTTTAACATTTCAACCCAAATTTCGGTTTCCATAAAAAATGCCACTTGTGGCGAAAAATGCTTTAAAAATCGCGCAACAAATTCAGGGCAATCATAAGGCAAATAACATAAGGTTTTGTTTTCAAAAGGCAATTTTTGCGCCGTTTCTCGTCCGGTTGGCGTGGTCATCGTAATTAAAAAATGCACGTTGGAATAAGTTTGGTTAAACAATTCCAAAAAAGCTTGTGCGGCATTCATCTCACCAACCGAGACGGCATGCAACCAAATAATTTTTTTGTTTTTGGGAAGGATTGGCAATTTTTTGCCCAAACGCTCTTGCCAATTTTGGCGGTATTGCGGCACTCTTTTGCCTTTAAAATAAAGCCGCAACAACAAAGGCACAATCATTATGCGAAACAAAAAACGATACAAAATTTCCACGGTCAACGCCTAATTTTTTTCAAAAAGTGCTTTTTCCAAATGTTTTGCCACTTCTTTTGTGCTTGGATTTTGATTCATTCCACCTAAATTTTGGCAAAATCCCGCGCCACACAAACCAGTTAAATCAGGTTCACTTTGCAAAAACAAAGCAATGGCAGGCGTTTTGAAAGCGGCAGCCAAATGCGTCAAACCTGTATCCACGCCCACAACAGCCTTGGCATGCGCAATAAGCAAAGCCATTTCTTTTAAAGTTAAAAAAGGCGCCAAAATTGCATTTGAACAATGCGCCACAATGCTTTGCGCATTTTGGCGTTCATTTTCATTGCCCGATGGAAAAATCCACGTGAAGCATTGAAATTGTGTGCACAATTGTTGCCATTTTTCGTTTTGCCACATTTTTTCTTTTCGGCTTGTTGCAGAAAATGCCACAATATAAGGCTTTGAAGGCAGCCAATCCCAATGGGGATTGCCTTGCACCACCAAACCATAATCCACATTGGAAGACAAAGAATAGCCCAAAACCGATGCCGCAAGTTGCCGATTGCGCACCACCGCATTTTGTGCGCGCGCCACTTCAAAAGTTTTGTCATAAAAATGGCAAGCTATTTTTTCTTTAATCACATTGCGCGCAAAGCCAAAACGTTTGCCATTTGCCATTTTGCAAAGCAATGCGCTTTTGATTAAACCTTGAGAATCAATAATATGTGTGTAATTTTCCGTTTGTAATTTTTTTTTAAAAGCAAAAAAATCACGCCAAGTGGAGTTATTCAAACAATTTTTGCGCCAGGTACGCATTTGAACGGGAATGATTTTGCGCACATGCGGATTCAATTGAATAATTTCACAAAAAGGCAATTCTGCACACCAATCCACTGCAATTTGCGGATTAAAACGAAAAATATCTTCCACAACAGGCAAATTGTGAATCACATCGCCCAAAGAAGTGGTTTTCATCAGCAAAACAGCACACATCACGTAAAATAAACGTTTTAAAAATGGGAATTATAAATGATGCGCCAAGCTTTTTCCGCGGTTTACATCACTTTGAATGCCGAACGTGTTTTGGAAGAAAGTTTAAAAAGCATTGCCTTTGCCGATGAAATTATTGTCGTTGATTCAGGTTCCACAGACAAAACACTTGAAATTGCACAACAATACCATGCCAAAATCATCCGCAAAGAATGGCAAGGTTTTGGCGCACAAAAAGAGTTCGCCGTGCAAAAAGCCGCCAACAATTGGGTTTTGTGTTTGGATGCAGACGAAGTGCTCACACCAGAATTAGCCCAAAGCATCCGCAAATTTTTGGAAAATCCCAGTGCATCTTCCGCCAAAATGGCGCGTGCCAATGTTTTTTTAGGCAAAGTTTTGCGTTTTGGAGAAGGTTATCCCGATTGGAACATTCGCCTTTTTCAACGACAACAAGCGCATTGGTCGGATGATGTGGTGCATGAAAAAGTATTTGTGCAAACACGTCCTGCAACTTTAAAAGGCGACTTGATGCATTATTCCTCTGAAACGCTTTTTTCTTATTTGCAAAAACAAAATCGCTATTCCACTTTGTTGGCAAAAGCAGCAATAGAAAACGGTGCCAAGCCGCCTACTCTTTTTAAATTATTAGCCAGTCCTTGGGTGCGTTTTGTGAAATTTTATTTTATTCGTCAAGGTTTTCGGGATGGCATTCCGGGTTTGATTCACATTTGCATCGGTTGTTTTGCCAGCTTATTAAAACATGCCAAAATTTGGGAAGAGTTCCATTTAAAAAATTAAATTTTCCACGGTAAACGCTTAAAAATTTTCAAAAAAATTTGCCGTTCACCGTGGATTTTTTAAACAGCGCAAAAAGCAAGTGCTTTTTGTGCCAATTCAAAAGGATTGCCCAATTCTTCTACTGCTCCCAATTCAAAAGCTTCACGTGGCATACCATAAACCAATGCGGATTTTTGGTCTTGCGCCAACGTGTGTGCGCCCGCTTGCCGCAGTTTTAACAAACCTGCTGCGCCATCTTTGCCCATTCCCGTTAAAAGAACAGCTACCACATTTTTGGCTTTGTCGGTTAGTGAAGAAAACAAAACATCCACCGATGGGCGTTGTTTGCAAACCGGCGCAGTGTTTGAAAGTGCCGTGTGGCGCGCGGCACGCGGCACAAACAAATGCGCATTGCCCGGGGCAACAAAAACTTTGCCAAAAACGAGCGCTTCTTTGCCTTGTGATTCCACCACTTCGGGCGCAACAATGCGGTTTAATCGTGCGGCAAAAGCATTTGTAAAATGTTCGGGCATGTGTTGAACAATTAAAATCGGCGGGCAGTTTTTGGGCATTTGTTCCAAAAAAATTTTAATGGCTTCTGGCCCGCCAGTGGATGCACCAAGCGCGATGATGGCATTGGGGTTGAATTGAAACTTTGATTCATCAACACCGTTGGTTTGAAAAGTTTGCGCGGTTTTTTCGTTGGTGTTTAAAAAACGTATTTTGGCGCTGTGCGCCGCGCGAATTTTGTCGCGCAAGGTTTGCGCGTAGTTTTCCCACGATTGAGGATTTTTTAATAAAGGTTTGCTTGCAAAATCCACAGCGCCAAGTTCAAGCGCTTTTAGCGTTGTTTGCGAACCTTCTTTGGTAAAGGATGAAACCATCACCACCGGCATAGGATTTAACTTCATCAAACGCGTTAAAAAATCAATGCCGTCCATTCCGGGCATATGCACATCCAAGGTTAAAACATCCGGGCGCAAGGTTTTAATCAAATGGCGCGCGCTGGCGGCATCGGGCGCGGTGCCGATGACTTTTAAATCAGGCGAATCGTTGATGATGAAAGACAAAAAATCGCGTATGACTTGCGAATCATCCACAACCAAAACACCAATGCTCATAAACTTTGCCTTTTTAAAAAATCGGCATAATTTTTTTCACGTTGCAATAAAGTATCGTTATTCAAATGGTGCAAGCGTTTGACTCGCACACGCGCGTTTTCAGTAAAAACGTAAATTTTGCGCGGAAAACCGGCAAACAAATCTTGCGCCACAATGGGAATGTGTTTTTTTTGCAAAAATTGCAAGGCAAATTCCGCATTTTTTTTTCCATCGGTTTGTGTTTGTGCAAAATAACTGCCGCCAAAAACCTTGGATTCCAAGCGGCGAGAATCTGCGCCCATTTTTAAAACGCGCTCGGTAAGCGTTGTCATCATCTTTTCGGCATAATCTGAGCAAGCGGGTTTCATAAAATGGTTGATGCCAACAATTTTGGCTTTGGGGTCATACAAACAAACCGCAACGCAAGCACCCAAAACGGCAACCAAAAGTTTTTGCGATTGTTCGGCAACATAATATTCGCCCGGCAAAATTTTGACGGCTTCGCGCAACAAATGGCGGTCGTAATAATGGTTGGTTGCCCATTTTCCAACAACGGCAAACACGGCTTGTTCCCTTCATCAAGGTTTAACGCGGTAAACCGTTTGCCCCAAAGCTTCCAAGCGGTCTACGGCGTAAAATAGGTTTTCAGAATGCCCTGCAAAAAACAATGCGCCCGGGCGCATCACTTCCAACAAATGATTTAAAACACGTTTTTGCACGGCGCGGTCAAAATAAATCATCACGTTGCGGCAAAAAACCACATCCATTTTTCCGTTGAATGGCCAAATGGGGTCAAGCAAATTGATTTTTTCAAAATGCACCAATTGTTTGACTTCGGGGCGAATGGTAACCACGTTGTGGTCTTTGGCATTTTGCAAAAAAAAACGGTGCAAGCGTTGGGGCGAAATGTTTTTGATGCGTTCGCGCGTGTAAATGCCTTCCTTTGCCGATTCCAACATCGCCGAATCAATATCGCTTGCCAAAAGACGCACATCATTGCTGGCATTTTTGCCTAAGGTTTCAAAAGCCAACATCGCCATAGAATACGCTTCTTCACCGCTGGAAGTTGCCGCCGACCACATGCGAATTGGGCGGTGCGCAATGCTTTTTAAATAATTAGCCAAAATAGGAAAATGGTAAGCCTCGCGAAAAAAGGAGGTGAGATTGGTTGTCAAAGAATTGACAAAATGCTCCATTTCTTCCGCGTGCAAACTCAAATAATCCAAATAAGCCGCAAAAGTTAAAAAATGCAAATTGCGCAAACGCGGTGATAAACGCACATAAACCATATCGCGCTTGCTGGCGTTCAACACAATGCCAGAACGCTGGTAAATCAAACGGCAAACACGTTCAAAATCCGCTTGGGTGAAAACAAGTTCATGGGACATTTAAAATTCTTTCCATTCGTCCTCAATGTTGTTTTTTTCTAATTTTTCAAAAGGATGGTTGGGCGCATTTTGAATAAGAGAAGGCGCAATATATTGTCCGGGAAATGTTTTGGGTGCTTCAACCAAACGGAACAATTCCACCGAATGCAAAAGATTTTGCGCTTGTTCTTCCAAACTTTCCGCAGCAGCAGTGGCTTCTTCCACCAAAGTGGCATTGTGTTGGGTGGCTTCATCCATTTGCGTGATGGTTTGACTCACCTGCTCAATGCCCAAACTTTGCTCACTTGAAGCATTGGCAATATCGGTGATTAACACGGCCACGCGTTTGATACTTTCCACCATTTTGCGTGTGGTTTCTCCTGCTTCTTGCGCTTGGCGATTGCCAAGTTCGGCTTTTTCAACAGAATCAGAAATCAGCGCTTTAATCTCTTTGGCGGAAGCGGCGCAACGTTGTGCCAAACTTCTAACTTCGGATGCCACCACCGCAAAGCCTCTGCCTTGTTCGCCCGCGCGCGCGGCTTCCACCGCGGCATTCAACGCCAAAATGTTGGTTTGAAAAGCAATGCCGTCAATTACACCGATAATTTCAGAAATATGTTGAGAAGATTGGTGAATCGCCGTCATTGTTGCCACCACTTCATCCACCACGCGCCCGCCGTTTTCTGCCATTTGTTGCGTTTGATGCGCCAGCGTATTGGCTTGATGCGCACTTTCCGCATTTTGTGAGACCGTGCTGGTGAGTTCATCCATGCTGGCGCTGGTTTCTTGCAAATTGGCGGCTTGTTTTTCCGTGCGTGTGGATAAATCACGATTGCCGGCGGCAATTTCATTGACCGCGTTATTGATTGCTTCTGCCGAGGCTTGAATATCGCCAACCAATGAACGCAACTGCAAAACACTTTGATTGGCATCGGCGCTTAATTTGGCAAAAGTGCCTTGGTATTCGGTGGTAATGGTGTGCGTTAAATCGCCGTGCGCCATACGCGATAAAAGATTGCCCAAGTTATCAATGGCGTTGTTGCAGTTTTCAAGTAAGCGATTGAAGTTTTCGCCCAAATCGCGGTAAAAACCTTCTAATTTTGACGTATCAAAACGCGCTTGCAAATTGCCAGCCACGGCTTTGCCAACCAATTCACGCACCGCGCGTTGTGCGTTGCTTTCTGCCGTGGTGTCAACCCATTCGGTTACTGTGCCCAAATGTTGGGCCTTGTCGTTTTTAATCGGGCTGATATTCACTTGAAACAAACGCTGACCAAACTGCACTTCCACCGATTTGTGTTCGGTTAAGGCGTTTAAACTTTCAATGCTCTCGCCCAAAGAATCCAACATCCATTTTTCCACGGTCGAGCCAATATAATTTTCAAAATTAAATTGCGGATTTTTGGATTTTAAAAAATCTTCCACGCGGCGCAAGGCTTCCAACATATTGGCATTGGCAAAAACAATTTTGCCCGCTTTGTTGAAAACCTGCATGTTGGCGTTGGCGCATTCCAAAGCGGCTTTGATGCGCAAGTTTTCGTTGTTGATGTGTTCGTCTTTGGCGCGCCGAAAACCACTTTGCACTTGCATAGCTTGCACGCTTTGCAAAGCCTGCCCCAATTCGTCTTCGCGGGTTAAATCCACATTGCGCGAATAATCGCCATTGGCAATGGCTGTGAGCGTTTTGCGCATATCATTCAAAGGTCGGCTAATGGCGCGCACCACACTCATCGCCACCAAAACCGCAACAATTAAAGAAAAGAATATCAACCCGAAAATAATCCAGCGTTGGTTTTGATAAAAAGCACGGTCAGAACCAATGCGGTTGGTGCTGTCTTCACGCTCCAAGGCATAAAGCGTGTTGATTTTTTCAGCCGTTTGGTCGTAAAGCGGATTGATTTCAGACAACAACAAGCGGTTTGCCGCGCTGTAATCGCCATTGGCAATAAAATCAAGCGTTTTTAAAAAACCATTTTGGTTGAGTTGGTTTTGCAAATCCCGCGCTTCTTTGGCAAGCGGCGAGTTGTTTTCTTTGGCAAATTCTTCCCAAAAGCTATTGTTTTGCTTGATATTGCGAAAAATGGCATCCGTATGACTCTTTAAAGAATGCGTGTGCATATTGGCAAATTCGCTATTTGGATTATGTTGCAAAGAAAGCATAATCTGCGCGCGGTTTTCCAAATTCACGCGGTCAATTTTGCCAAGCGTGCGCATATTATTCAC
>JBNMHE010000072.1:0-9086 GCA_050872585.1 Rhodocyclales bacterium
ATAAATTTAATTTTAAATTTTTATTTATTGTTTAAATTATTTTAATTATTTTATTTTTGGATCATTCAACCATGAAAAAAAGCGATTTTGAATTTGATTTACCCGAACAATTGATTGCGCAAGAACCGCCCAAAGAACGCACCCATGCACGGCTGTTAAATGTTTTAAACAAACATTCTTTTGAAAATTTATTTTTTTACCAACTGCCTTCTCTTTTAAAAAAAGGTGATGTATTGGTTTTAAATAATGTAGCGGTAATAAAAGCGCGTTTTTTTGGGCACAAAAAAAGTGGCGGCGCCATTGAAATTTTATTGGAAAAAATTCTCAATGAAAAAACCGCTATGGCGCAAATTCGCGCCAGTCGCGCCCCCAAAGTTGGTTCTGAAATTGTTGTTCATCAAACGCGCATTTGGGTTGAAAAGCGCACCGGCGTCAATCATTCGTTTTTTCAGTTGCGTTTGCAAAACAACAATTGGTGGCAGTTTGCCGAACAATTCGGAAAAATGCCCTTGCCGCCTTATATTACGCGCGAAGTGCAACCAAACGATGAACAAAACTACCAAACCATTTACGCCCAAACCAAAGGCGCAATGGCTGCGCCAACTGCTGGCTTGCATTTTGATGAAAACCTTTTAAACATTCTTCTTAAAAAAGGCATTGTGATTTGTCCCATTACGCTTTTTGTCGGTGCTGGAACTTACCAACCGGTGCGTGTTGAAAATTTAAGCGAACACCAAATGCACACCGAAGATTATGTTATTTCTGACGAAACTGCCCAAACCATTGCGCTTGCCAAAAAAGAAAATCGGCGCGTGGTATGTGTTGGCACAACCAGTTTGCGCGCGCTGGAATCTTCATTTCAACAAAACGGTAAAGTGGTGGCGGAAAAAAACAGCACCGATATTTTTATTTATCCGGGTTTTCAATTTCACGTTGCCGATGCTTTAATCACCAATTTTCACTTGCCCGCTTCCACTTTGTTGATGCTGGTTTCGGCTTTTGCAGGATTTCAAACCATTCAAAATGCTTACCAATATGCCATTGAAAAAAAATACCAATTTTTCAGTTATGGCGATGCCATGTTTTTAAATAAAATTTAAAATTTTTTTCACGTTGACCGTGGATTTTTTATTTTAAAAAAATCCACGGTCAACGTTTTATTTTTTTTTGTTTTTTTAATCATCCAGCACTTCACAATACAGCGCTGTTTCGTGAAAAAGCGTCAAATCCGTAGATTTGAAAATGCGCATTTTGTAGCCCAAATTCCAACTTTCAATCAACGGCTTAATGGAAAAATAATCTTCTTCCGAATGATAAAGACTAATTAAAAGCGCGGGTTTTTGTGTGCAAATGGTATGAAAAGCACCTTTTAAAAGTGCTTGTTCAAATCCTTCAACATCGGCTTTGATGAATCCAATTTGTAAATTATTTTCCAAAACAAAATCATCAAGGCTGATGATTTCTACCGATTCTTTTTCATTGTTTCCATGGTCAAAAACAAAAGAAGAGCCGCCGCCACCATCAAAACGAATACTTTTGTTTTCTGTTTTTTCGCCCAAACCTTTGTGAATAGGCACAATGCGCGTGGAATGGTTGAGTGTTAAAGTTTGTTGCATCAAGGCAAAATTTTCTTGTGTGGGTTCAAAAGAATAAATGGTTTTGTCGCAAAATTCTTTTTCAAAAATAATGGCTGAATCGGCCAAAAATCCGCCAGCATCAATGATGTCCTTTTGGCGAATGCGGTTAAGCGTTTGGGGAGAAAATATTTTTTTTAAGTTATGTTGATACAAAAAAACACTCGGTTCAAAACCATTTTTAGGCAAAAAATAGCCTTCATAAAACCAACAATCATCGCTAATTTTAAAGATGTTGGGCAAAAATTCTTCGTAAATGCGTTTTAAATCCTCTTTTTCTTTTGGGTTTAAATCCAAAACATAAAAATTTTGCGTTTCATACGCATGTTTGGTCAAACAAACTTGCCGCGCCAACATTTTTTGGTCGCTTAAAGGCAAATGGGCACAAAGCGCCAAAAATTTATTTTTTAAATCGGCATAAGTTTGGGGATTGTGGCAAATGGCGCAAAAATCAGGATTTTCCAAAGAAGGCTTCACCCACAACGCATAAGGATTTTGTTTTAAGGTTTGGTAAATGCGCGTTTGGGTTTTGCAATAAAAAGGAATATTCAAAAAAGAATAACGGCATTGAAGGCTTTGAATTTCGGTTATATAGCCCCCCCCCCCGAAAAATCACTATTTATAGGAACAGCCCCCAACAAAACCGTGCGTCTTTGCAAAATGGGCACGCCCCAAAACAAAAACTTGGTCACTTGTTGTTGCATCGGCGCAATATCGCCTTCTACTTTTTTTTGGAAAATTTTTTTCAACATCATCATCGCTTTCTAAAAAAATTGAAAAAAATCCACGGTCAACGTTTTTTTATTTTTAAAAATTTTTCAAAGTCGACCGTGGATTTTTTTATTCTTGATGCGCCGGCTCTGCTGGCGGCATAGCGTTTTCTGTTTGGGAATCTTTGGGCGTATTGTTAACCGATGTTTTGGTTTGCCCCGATTCTTTGGGCGGGCGCGGATCATTGCCGTTCATAATGTCGTCAATTTGGTCCGAATCAATGGTTTCCCATTCCAACAACGCATTGGCCATTTTGTGCATTTTGTCGCGGTTTTCTTCCAACAATTTGCGCGCCAAGGCGTATTGTTCATCAATAATGCGGCGCACTTCGGCATCCACCTTTTGCATGGTGGCTTCTGATACATTTTTGTGTTGCGTAACCGAACGCCCCAAAAACACTTCGCCCTCATTTTCGCCATAAACCATCACGCCCAAATCATCCGACATACCGTAACGAGTCACCATATCGCGCGCAATTTGTGTGGCGCGCTCAAAATCGTTGGAAGCGCCGGTGGTCATTTGATTCATAAACAATTCTTCGGCAATACGCCCGCCAAACAAAACGGCAATGCGGCTTAAAAGATATTGTTTGTCGTAAGCGTAACGGTCTTGCTCAGGCAGTTGCATCGTCAAGCCCAAAGCACGTCCGCGCGGAATGATGGTTACCTTATGAACAGGGTCGGATTTTGGCATCAAACGCGCCACCACCGCGTGCCCAGATTCGTGGTAAGCGGTGTTTTTGCGCTCTTCTTCGCTCATCACCATAGAACGCCGCTCTGCACCCATCATAATTTTGTCTTTGGCGTTTTCAAAATCTTGCATATCCACCACGCGTTTGTTGGCGCGGGCAGCAAAAAGTGCGGCTTCATTGACCAAATTTGCCAAATCCGCACCTGAAAAACCCGGCGTGCCGCGCGCGATGATATCGGCTTGAATATCGCGCGACAACGGCACTTTGCGCATATGCACTTTTAAAATGGCTTCTCTGCCGCGAATATCGGGCAACGGCACCACAACTTGACGATCAAAACGACCGGGACGCAAAAGCGCCGGGTCTAAAATATCCGGCCGATTGGATGCGGCAATCACAATGGTGCCGGATGTGCCTTCAAAACCATCCATTTCCACCAAAAGTTGGTTTAAAGTTTGTTCGCGCTCATCATTGCCGCCGCCCAAACCTGCGCCGCGGTGGCGACCAACGGCATCAATTTCATCAATAAAAATAATGCAAGGCGATTCTCTTTTGGCGTTTTCAAACAAATCCCGCACGCGCGCGGCACCCACGCCCACAAACATTTCCACAAAATCAGAGCCAGAAATGCTGAAAAACGGCACTTTGGCTTCCCCCGCAATGGCTTTTGCCAAAAGCGTTTTGCCGGTGCCGGGGTTGCCCACCATCAACACGCCGCGCGGCACGCGCCCGCCTAATTTTTGAAAACGCGAAGGATCCTTTAAAAAATCCACAATTTCAACCAATTCTTCTTTGGCTTCATCGCAACCAGCCACATCAGCAAAAGTAATGCGGTTTTGGTCTTCGCTGGTTACTTTGGCGCGACTTTTGCCAAAGGAAAACGCACCACCTTTGCCGCCGCCTTGCATTTGGCGCATAAAATAAATCCACACGCCGATGAGCAACAACATTGGAAACCAACTCACGAAGATATTCATCAAAACAGATTCTTCTTTTTCTGGGCGCGCTTCCAATATCACATTGTTTTTTAACAAATCAGAAACCAGCCACAAATCTTGCGGCGCATACGTTGAAATGGGCGAACCATCGGTTAAAAAACCGCGCAACGTGCGCCCTTCCATCACCACACGGCTGACATTGCCATTTTGAACTTCATGAATGAACTTGGAATAATCTACCATTCCAGCGCTTCGCGCATCAGAGCCGTTGAGTTGGTTAAAAATCATCACCAACACCACGCCAATCATCAACCACGTCATTAAATTTTTGAACGTATTGTTCAACGCCGCTACTCCTTTGATTAAAACACTTATTTTTCAAACACCATCATTTTAACGGATTATTTTAATCCCTTACCGAACAGATAAACTTCCGGACTTCTTGGACGAGAAGCTTTGGGTTTAAAACGTTCCACTTTTTGAAAAACACTTTGCATACTTTTCAAAAAAGCATTGTAGGCACTACCTTGAAAAACCTTAACCAATAAAACACCGTTTGTTTGTAACAAATTTTGTGCACAATCCAATGCCAATTCTGCCAAATAAACGCTTTTGGCTTGGTCAGTATCTTTAATGCCAGAAAGATTCGGTGCCATATCGCTTAAAATAATGTCGGCAGGTTTGTTTTTCAAGGCTTGTTTTAACAAAAGCAAACTTTCTTCGCAGGTAAAATCGCATTGAAAAAAATGCACATTCGCAATGGGTTCTATGCTCAACAAATCCAAAGCCAAAATGTTGCCGGAATCTTTTAATTGTCGCGCAGCATATTGCGACCAACTACCGGGTGCTGCGCCCAAATCCACCACATTGGCGCCCTTAAAAAAAAGTTTCCATTTCAAATCCATTTCCTTTAATTTAAAGGCGGCTCGGGCGCGATAACCGTGCTTTTTTGCCAAATGCACAAAAGGGTCATTGACGTGTTCCATCATCCACGCTTTGCTAGAAGGCTTTAAAGGCATAAAATTCCACGTTTTTGTGTTGAAGAAAGCGCACATTATGCGGGTTTTTCGCGGATTTTTTGGAAAGCTAGAAAAAACGGCAGTCGCCATCGGCAATTTTGATGGCATGCATTTGGCGCACCAAAAAATTGTGGGCGATTTGATTGCCGAATCCAAACAAAACCATTGGCAATCCACCATTTTAACTTTTCGCCCAAACCCAAAAGAGTTTTTTAACCCCAAAGCGGCGCCTGCGCCTTTGATGCGTTTGCATGAAAAATTGCGCTTTTTGCAAAAAATGGGCGTGGATAACGTGGTGATTTGCCCTTTTAACGCAACATTTGCCAACCAAGCTGCCGAGGTTTTTATTAAAACCTTTAAAGATTTTTTCAATGCCCAATTCGTTTTGGTTGGTGATGATTTTCATTTTGGCAAAAACCGCGCGGGCAATGTTGAAACCTTAAAAAATAACGCCATCAACGTTTTCAACATTCCAGCTGTTTTTGTGGGTGATGAACGTGTTTCAAGCTCTGCCATTCGTGGGCATTTGGCAAGTGCCAATTTAAACGCCGCCAAAAAATTATTGGGGCGCGATTTTGCCATTAGTGGCCGCGTGCAGCGCGGCAGAGCCTTGGGGCGCACGCTTGGTTTTGCAACGGCAAATCTTAACCTGCCTTTTTTAACCTTGCCACTGCAAGGCGTTTTTGCCGTGAAAGTTAAAATTGAAAATGATTGCCGCATTTTGCGCGGCGTTGCCAATGTGGGCACGCGCCCAAGCGTGGATAAAACGGCAATACCTTTATTAGAAGTGCATTTGCTTGATTTTAAAGAAAATATTTACCAAAAGCGTTTGCACGTGTATTTTCAACATTTTTTGCGCCGCGAAAAACAATTTGCGAATGTGGATGATTTGAAAACGCAAATTGCCCAAGATGCCCGCGCGGCGCGTGATTTTTTTGATTGAGAGACAGCAACAATGGACGATTTCAGCAAAACCTTGAATCTGCCGCAAACGGATTTTCCAATGCGCGGCAATTTGCCCAAACGCGAACCCGCTTGGTTAAAAGAATGGCAAGAAAAAAAGCTCTACCAACAAATTCGCAAGCTTTCAAAAGGCAGAAAACGCTTTATCCTTCACGATGGCCCGCCTTATGCCAATGGCGATATTCACATCGGCCATGCGGTCAACAAGGTTTTAAAAGATATCATCGTGCGCTCCAAAACTTTATCAGGCTTTGATGCGCCTTATGTTCCGGGTTGGGATTGCCACGGTTTGCCCATTGAACACAAAATTGAAAAAGAATTTGGCAAACATTTGCCCGCCGATGAAACGCGCGCCAAATGCCGCGCTTACGCGCACGAACAATTGGAACGCCAAAAAGCAGATTTTATTCGCTTAGGGGTTTTGGGCGATTGGGAAAATCCGTATTTAACAATGAATTTTTTATCCGAAGCCAATGAAATTCGCGCTTTGGGCAAAATTTTGGAGGCAGGTTTTTTATACCGCGGTTTAAAACCCGTGCATTGGTGTTTGGATTGCGCATCCGCTTTGGCAGAAGCCGAAGTGGAATACCAAAACAAAACTTCCCCAGCCATTGATGTGGCATTTTCCACGGTAAACGTTGAAAAAATTTCAAAAAAATTTGGCGTTGACCGTGGAATTTTTGAAAATTTAAAGAAAATTTCCGCCGTCATTTGGACCACTACGCCTTGGACTTTGCCTGCCAATGAAGCGCTTTGCGTGCATCCGGATTTTGTTTATGGCTTATACAAAATTGCGGATGATTCCGCTTTAATCTTGCAAGTTGACTTATCAAAATCCGCCTTAAAACGCTACGGTTTTGAAAACGCCACGCAACTTGGCACGGCAAATGGCAAGCGTTTGGAAGGTTTGGAATTTCATCATCCTTTCCAAAACAAAAACGTGCCGATTATTTTGGGCACACATGTGACCACGGACGCCGGCACCGGCATTGTGCACACTGCCCCAGCGCATGGGTTGGACGATTACAACGTTGGCACACGTTATAACTTACCCATTAGCAAACCCATTGATGATGAAGGTTGTTTTTTACCCAATATCCCTGATTTGCCAAACGGCGTTGCTTTAAAAGCTTTGAACGTGTGGCAGGCGAATCCAAAAATTGTGTCAGCCATGAAAGAAAACGGCACGCTATTGTTTTTTGAAAAAATAGAACACAGCTACCCGCATTGTTGGCGGCACAAAACGCCGACCATTTTCCGCGCCACCACGCAATGGTTTATTGGGATGGAACAAAAAAACAAGGCGGGCAAAACTTTGCGCGAAATTGCTGAAAATGCGGTTGATGAAACGCAGTTTTTTCCATCTTGGGGCAGAGCACGACTGGAAGCGATGATTAAAAACCGACCCGATTGGTGCATTTCGCGCCAACGCAACTGGGGCGTGCCCATTCCTTTCTTTTTGCATAAAGAAACGGGCGAATTGCATCCCAAAACCTTGGCATTGTTGGAAGAAGTTGCAAAACGTGTTGAAAAAGACGGCATCAACGCTTGGTTTGCCTTAAAACCCGAAGAATTGTTGGGCAATGATTCAGCAAACTACCAAAAAATGAAGGACACTTTGGATGTTTGGTTTGATTCAGGCACCACGCATTTTCACGTGATGCGCGGTTCACACCAAGCAGCGCACGATTTTCCTGCCGACCTTTATTTAGAAGGATCGGATCAACACCGCGGCTGGTTTCAATCTTCCCTTTTAACCGCTTGTGCGATGGATGGCAAAGCGCCTTACAAAGCGCTTTTAACGCACGGTTTTGTGGTAGATCAATTTGGCAAAAAAATGGCCAAATCTTTGGGCAATGTGGTGGCGCCGCAAGAAGTATCCAATGAAATGGGCACAGATATTTTGCGGCTTTGGGTGGCGGCAACCGATTATTCGGGCGAACTCTCCATCTCCAAAGAAATCTTAAAACGCGTGGTGGAAAGCTATCGCCGTATGCGCAACACCTTGCGCTTTTTGTTGGCAAACGCCACAGTGGATTTTTCGCCTGCAAAAAACGCCGTTGCACTGGATGAACTTTTGGAAATTGACCGCTATATGCTTGCTTTCACCCAAAAAACGCAAGAAGAAATTTTGGCGTTTTATGAACGCTTTGAATTTCACAAGGTGGTGCAAAGCGTGCAAAGTTTTTGTTCAGAAGATTTGGGCGGTTTTTATTTGGATATTTTAAAAGACCGACTTTACACCGCGCCCGCCAATTCCAAAGCGCGCCGCTCGGCACAAACGGCGCTTTTTCATATTTTAAAAAGTTTAACGATGTGGCTTGCCCCAATTGCGCCTTTTACTGCCGAAGAAGTTTGGCAATTTGTTGCCGCGGCGGATTCGGATAATTCGGCTGATTCGGTGATGTTGCACACGTGGCACACTTTGCCCAAGATCCAAAACGCCCCAACTTTGTTAACAAATTGGCACACCATTCGCCAAGTGCGCGCTTTGGTCAATAAAGAAATTGAAAAATGGCGCGAAGAAGGCAAAGTGGGCGCATCCCTTGAAGCCGGCATTCTCATTAGCATTGAACCAAAAGATTGGGACATTTTTGAACCGCTTCAAAGCGATTTTAAATTTTTAACCCAAACTTCAATCGCCACTTTAAAACTGGGCGACACGTTAAGCATTCAAATGCAAGAATTGCCCCAAAACTTTCAAAAATGCGCACGTTGCTGGCATTTTAGCGACTCTTTAAACGAACAAACGCTCTGCCCGCGCTGTTTAGAAAGTTTGAATCAACAAGAACCGCAACGCACCATTGCTTAAAAATGTTTGTAAAAAATCCACGGTCAACATTTTATTTTTTTGAAAAAAAATTCAAGGTTGACCGTGGATTTTTTTAAACTTTGAAAGGATTAAAAAAATGCCGATTGTTTTTTATTCTTCAATTAAAAAATTTTTAATTTATTTTACCTTTTTTATTTTATTCTCCCTTTTGGGCGTTTTAATTTTACAATTATGGGCAAATGATAAAATAGAAAAAGGAAATTTAATTATCCAAAACAAAGAACATTCAACACAAAA
>JBNMHE010000073.1:0-9003 GCA_050872585.1 Rhodocyclales bacterium
ATTTAAATTGTTTAAAATATTTAAATTATTTAAATTGTAAAATCTTCAAAAACATTTAATTTATTTAAAAAAATTCGGGTGCGCTCGTGTTTGGGATGTGTGAAAAAATCTTCGGTTTGGGCTTCTTCAATAATTTCGCCCTCATTCATAAAAA
This sequence comes from Rhodocyclales bacterium, assembly GCA_050872585.1. Classification (GTDB taxonomy): domain Bacteria; phylum Pseudomonadota; class Gammaproteobacteria; order Burkholderiales; family Rhodocyclaceae; genus SFHR01. Next base: position 155 of record JBNMHE010000073.1, read on the forward strand.
CAATTTTGTGCGCCAAGGCGCGCGCGAATTTTAATTCGTGCGTAACCAACAACATGGTTTTGTTTTGAATTGCGCGGATGGTTTCCAAAACTTCGCCCACCAATTCTGGATCCAATGCAGATGTGGGTTCATCCAACAACATAATGCTGGGGTTCAAAGCCAAGGCGCGCGCAATGCCCACGCGTTGCGCTTGCCCGCCGCTTAATTCAAAAGGGTAAGCGCTGGCTTTGTTGATTAAACCGACTTTTTCTAAATGATATTTAGCAATTTCAAAAGCTTTTTGTTTTTCTATTTTTTGCACCACAATTAAGGCTTCGGCGATATTTTCCAAAACATTTTTATTGATAAACAAATTGTAATGTTGAAAAACCATGGCTGTTTTTTGGCGCAATTTTAAAGCCTCGCGGTGATTAAAATGCGCATAATTCAAATGAATATCATCAATTTGAATTTCGCCCGTTTGTGGTTTTTCTAATAAATTAATTGCGCGCAATAAAGTGGATTTTCCCGCACCAGAAGGACCAATTAAAGCCACAATTTCGCCATCATCAATGTTGAGATGAATGTTTTTTAAAATTGTTTTTTTGCCAACATTTTTATTTAAATGATTTATTTTAAGCATTGTATGCCTTTCTAAATTTAGAAAATCGTTTTTCAAATAAAGTAAAAACACCTTCTAAAAATAAGCACATTGCCCAATACAAGAGCGCTGCCATCAAATAAACTTCCAAAAATTTGGAACTTCTGCCCGATTCAATATCCGCCAAACCCATTAAATCAGCCACGGTGATAATAGATGCCAGCGCCGTATTTTTAATTTGAATAATAAAAAAATTCAACAAATTGGGCAGCGTAATCATCAAAGCTTGCGGCAAAATAATGCGTTTTAAGGCTTGAAAATTGGTCATTCCAACGCTCAACGCCGCTTCTTTTTGACCTTTATCTACGGCAAGCAAAGCCGAGCGAAAAATATCCGCCAAATAGGCGCTGGCGTAAAGGGAAAAAATCACCAACGCATAATAAATGGCATCAAGCAGTGCAAAATTAAATTGCAAACCCAAAGATTTAAAAAAAATGGGAATGCCGTAATAAAACATAAAAAGTTGCACCAAAAGCGGCGTGCCGCGGAAAAAAGAAACATAAACCACCACGCATGGCGCGAAAAAACGCACTTGATAAAGCCGCACCAAAGCCATTAAAAAACCGATGATGCCGCCGACCAAATAAGACACTGTCGCCAGAAAAAAAGTCAACGGCACGCCCGGAATCAAACGGGAAAAAGTATCCAAAAAGTAAGCGGTATCAAACATTGTGCAACTCTATCTTATGCGTTGTTCAATTTTCATCGGCTGAAATCTTTGCCAAAATAGCGCACCGATAATTCTGAAATTTTGCCATCTTTTAAAGCTTGTTCCAGCGCTTGATCAAAAACTTGAAGCAAATGGGCAGAATCTTTTCTAAAAACAAAATAAATGGGCGTTTTTTCCAAAACCACATCCGTTGGATAAACCTGAACATTTTGGGCTTTGGCAAAATCCAAGGTTGAAATGGGGTCGTTGATAATGGCAGATAAACGCCCATTTGCCAAATCCGCAACCAATGCGGGCGAGGTTTTGTAATACACAATTTCAAAAGTGGTTTCGGGATGATTGGCTTTGTAATTTTCTAAATTTTTGGCGTGATTGGAACCCACTGTGGCGCCAATTTTTTGTCCATTTAACGATGAAAAATCTTTGATTTTTTCATTTTTACCCAAAATCAAAGCGCTCACGCCATAAAAATAAGGTTCCTTGGAAAAAAGATATTTTTCTTCACGCTCTTTTGTTTTGGCAATTTGGTTGGCAACCACATCAAATTTGCCGCTATCCAAACCTGAAAAAATGGCATTCCACGTTAGCGATGAAAATTTTACTTTTGCTTGCGGAATATAAGCTGCCACAATTTTCACCGCTTCGTTATCAAAACCAGTTGGCGCGCCCTTTTCATCCAAATAGGCAAAAGGTTTGTAAGCATTTTCGCTGCCGACATTGATATCCAAAGCATAAGCAAAATGAATGTTGAATAAAAAAAGCAAAAAGAATTGTAAAAATTTCATTGTTGTTGCTCCTGTTGGGTGTAATCTTGGTTGAAGTATTTTTCACTCAAAGCCTTTAATTCGCCAGCGGCACGCGCTTTTTGTAAGGCATTGGAAACTTTATCTTTCAAAGCCACTTTGTTTTTGGGAAAAACGAAAAAAATCTGCGTTTTTTGCACCGTTAAATCTGTAACTTGAATTTTTACGCCCTGCGCATCGGCATAATCTTTTGCCACAATTGGGTTATCCAACAAAGCATCCACTTGTTTGTTGGCAAGCGCCAGCAACTGCGCGCCGTAATTTTTAAAATAAGCAATTTTGTCATTCAAATGCGCATTCTTTTTTGCCCATTCTTCAATGCGCAAAGCTTGGTTGGAACCCACCACCGCGCCAATTTTGGCGTTTTTTAAATCTTCAAAACGTTGAACGTTGGCGCCTTCTGCCACAATAAAATTCAAAAAAACATTGAAATAAGGAAAATCACTGAAAATGTATTTTTCTTCACGTTCTTTTGTTTTGGCAATTTGGTGCGCGAGCATATCAAACTTGCCGCTGTCCAACCCCACAAAAAGCGCAGTAAATGGCAAAGGTTGAAAATGAAATTCCAAACTGGCATCGTGCTTTTGCAGAATTTTTAATAAATCAATGTCAAAGCCTACGGCTTGGTTTTTTTCATTCACATAGGTGAAAGGCTTATACGTGTTGCCTGTGCCAACTTGAATGATTTCGGCTTGCACTTGCAAAGCCACGAAAAAAGGCAAAATGCCCAACAACAATCGCTTCATTTTTTTTCCTTTATGGATACAAAAATCGGCATAGTAAGGCAATTTTTTTTAAATTGAAGCGCAAAAAAAGCGTTTTAAAAACCCGTTTTGGAATTTAAAAAAGCGAATCAAAAAAATCCACGGTCAACAAAATTTTTTTTTGAAAATTTTTTTAAGTTGACCGTGGATTTTTTAAAAATGATTAAAAATTTTAATGATGGAAAGGCACGCAAACAGTAACCACTTGTTTGCTGCCGCGATGATCTTGTTGAACTTGAATGTTTTCTTTTTGAACGTGCGGCAAATATTTTTCAATCACACGAATAATTTCATCGCGCATTTCAGGGAAAAAAACAGGAATACTTGCGTTTTCATGTTCGTGCGTGATAATCACTTGTAAACGCTCTTTTGCAATGGAAGCCGTTTGTTGCTTCTTGCCAAATAAAAAATCAATGAGAGACATTTTATTTTCTCCCAAAAAGTCTGCCTAAAAAACTTTCATTTTTAGGCTGAATAAAACGCAAAGGCAATTCTTCACCCAAAAAACGCCCCACCACATCGGCATAAGCCAAGGCGGCATCGGTATGTTTTTGTAAAATAACCGGCGCGCCTTGATTGGAGGCTTGCAACACATCGGGCGATTCAGGAATGACGCCAATAATGGGCACATGCAAAATCTCTTCAATATCGGAATAAGAAAGCATTTCGCCCGCTTTCACACGATTGGGATTGTAGCGTGTAATCAATAAATGTTCTTTCACCGGCGATTCGCCATTCAAAGCACGGCGCGACTTGGCTTGTAAAATACCCAAAATGCGGTCTGAATCGCGCACCGATGAAATCTCCGGGTTGGTCGTCACAATGGCTTCATCGGCAAAGGTTAAAGCCATCACCGCGCCGTGTTCAATGCCGGCGGGCGAATCGCAGACGATGTATTCAAAATCCATCGCTTTTAAATCTTTGATAACCTTTTCCACGCCTTCTTCGGTTAGCGCGTCTTTGTCGCGCGTTTGGGAAGCAGGCAAAACAAACAATTCATCTTCGGTGTGTTTGTCTTTGATTAAGGCTTGATTCAACGTGGCCTCACCATGAATCACATTAACAAAATCATAAACCACGCGGCGCTCGCAACCCATAATCAAATCCAAATTGCGCAAGCCGACGTCAAAATCAATGACCACGGTTTTGTGTCCGCGCATGGCCAAACCTGCTGCAAAACTGGCACTGGTGGTTGTTTTGCCAACGCCACCTTTTCCGGATGTTACCACCACAACTTTGCCCATTTTTTTCCTTTTTTTAAAGTTACAACAATTCTATTTTCAAGCGATCACGCCCATTTTCCGATTCCAAAGCAATAGAAACCGGTTTTGCGTAGAATTTTTCATCAATGCCGTTTTCAAATTTTTGAAAAACTCCCGCAATACAAACCAATTCCGCTTGCATAGAAGCGGTAAAAATACGCGCTTTTTTATTGTCTACTCCGCCTGCCAAAGCCTTGCCGCGCAAAGCGCCGCAAATAAAAATATTGCCGCCTGCCAAAATTTGCGCCCCTGCATTGACTCGACCCAAAACCACCACATCATCAGGATGATAAATTTCCACGCCAGAGCGCACCGGCGCTTGAACCAAATGCGCCAAATTGGCATTGTTGGGCAAAACCAAATTGCCAGCAGATTCAATCGGCGCTTCATTAGCAGGCGAAATGCTTTCACTTTCAAGCAATTCCTCTGGCGGTTTTGGATGAGATTTTGTTTCGGTTTTATCCAAAATATCGTCCAAAATCAACAAATTGGTATTTTTTAATTGCGGCAAATCAGTTTTATTGACGCCGCAAACGCCCAAAATATCAATTTGCGCTTGCGCAAACAATTGTTGAAAATGCGCCCAATCCATAATCAACGGCAAGGGAGAAGCGTTGCTCAAATCCAACACCACTTTTTCGCCTTTAAAAAAATCAGCCCAAGTTGGCAAGGTTTTTTCCAGCATTTCGGGAGAAACATCGCTTAACTTCAAGCGCATTGTCCGCAATTTGACAGGATAAAAACGCAAACTTTTATGGCTTGCCACAAAAACCTCTTGAAAATTAAAAAAGCATATTATAAAGTAATTTAAAATATTTTTTCCATGGTCAACTTAAAATTTTTTTACATTTTCTTTAAATGAACCAAACAAATGAATGCACTTTTAAAACAATTTTTTGCCGTTTTGCGTTTTACACAACGCATTTTAAATTTAGCTGAAAATAAAACAATCCCTCTTTTGAAACGTTTGCGTTTTTTGGCTATTTTTGGTGCACATTTTGAAGAATTAATGGCTTTGCGTTTGATGCGTTTAAAAAAAGAAAATGTGCCAATTTTAAAATTAAAAAATGCAAGCTTTTTGCTTTATCAACATGCAGAATTGATTTTAAATCAAATTTTAAAACAACTTCCTATTTCAAAAAACATTTCTCAACATCCAGAATCTCTATTGTTTTACCAAAACAAAATTTTACCAATTTTGCAAAACGCTGTTTTATTTAACAAAAATTTTTATTTTAAAAACAATCAATTACAAGTTATTTTTAAAGAAAATTCACAACTTAAAATTGCTTCCTTTCCCCCAGACTTTCCTTTGTTTTTAACATTCAATCAAAACTTTATTTTTTTAAGCGATTTGATTCAGCATTTTCAACCCAATGCACATTTGTTTTTCTCTCTTTCAAACTTATTTATCAATATTCCATTGCCTTTGAATATCAATAATTTTAAAGAAAATTTACACAATTCCAAAACTATTTTATTTTATATTAAGCATTCAAAAACAGAAGATATTTTAAAAGAAAATGGTTTTGATAATGCTTTTTTTTATTTGTCAAAAAACAATTTAATTCCTTTAACTCCTTTAAAAAACTTCTTTTCTTTTTTGCCTTTATTGGAAAACAATCAAAACAAAAATTTAAAACACCATTCTTTGCCTGATTTTCCAAAACATTCGTTTGATTTTTTAAATTATTTTCATTCTTTTCATTCTTTCAATTTTTCTTATCTTTTCAATCGTAAAAAACAAAAAGATTATTTAATTTATTATCCTTACCATCATTTTGATTTGATTTTAAATTTACTTCAATGGGCTGCTTGGGATGAAAAAGTTTCACATATTTTTATTTCAATTTACCGCACAGCCACACCTTCCAAAATAATTCAAAATTTAATTTTGGCAGCAAAAAAAGGAAAAAAAATTTTGGTTTGTTTGGAATTGTTGGCAAGGCAAGATGAAGAAAATAATTTTCAATTATATCAAATTTTAAAAGAAAATAATATAGAAGTTTTTATTCCACAAAATGGAATTAAATTGCATGCCAAAACTTTTTTAATTCAAAGAGAAAATCAATTTTTAACACATATTTCTACTGGAAATTATAATGAAAATACTGCCAAACAATATATTGATATTGGCATTTTAAGCAATCATCAAAATACCGCCAAAGAAATTTTATTTTTATTTCAAAATCATTTTAAAATTGATTATCAACAACATTTAAAAAAATTAAATTTTTTAAGTGTTGCGCCTTATTTTATTCATTCCCAAATCATGCGTTTGATTCAACAAGAGAGCGCCTTTGCAAAACAAAAAAAACGCGCCAAAATTATTGCCAAAATAAATGCTTTAACCGAACCGAAAATAATTCAAGCATTAAAAGATGCAGCAGAAAATGGCGTGCAAATTCGTTTGATTGTGCGCGGCGCTTCTTTATTAAAACCACAAAAAAATATTCAAATTATAAGTGTTTTGGGAGACTTTTTAGAACATTCGCGTTTGATTTATTTTTATCATAATGGCAAGGAAAAATGTTATATTTCAAGCGCAGATTGGATGCCGCGCAATTTATTCCAAAGAATAGAATTACTTTATCCTATTTTTGATAAAAAAATAAAACGTTTCTTAATTCAAAACGCACTGCAAAATTATTTTAAATCATCCTATTTTGAAATGCAAAAAAATGGGCATTATATATTTAAAGAAAAATTTAAAAATGCACAAATTGAACCTTATTTTAAACTTTTAAAAGGATTATAAAAATGCCATGGATTTATTTATTCATCGCTGGTTTGTTTGAAGTTGTGTGGGCAGTTGCGATGAAATATTCCAACGGATTTTCGGTTTTAATGCCGTCAATAATGACGCTAATCGGTATGATCTTGAGCGTTTTATTTTTGTCGCTTGCAATGAAAACGCTGCCGCTTGGCACGGCTTACATCATTTGGACGGGCATTGGCGCACTCGGTGCATTTATCGCTGGGCTGATTTTATTTGCCGAATCCGCTGATTTTTGGCGTGTGTTTGCCGTGCTTTTGATTGTGAGCGGTTTAATCATTTTAAAAAATACGCATTAAAAAAACGGCGATTTTCCACGGTAAACCGCAAAAAATTTTCAAAAAAATAGGTTGTTTACCGTGGAAAACGTAAAATATCGCCTTTTTTTCTTATTCCCAAACAATGCTCAAACGAATTTTAAACGCGCCAATTTATGACGTGTGCCAAGAAACGCCATTGGAAATGGCAAAAAACTTATCCGCACGCTTAGAAAACCACTTTTGGTTGAAGCGCGAAGATATGCAGTCGGTTTTTTCATTTAAATTGCGCGGCGCTTACAACAAAATTGCGCATTTGTCGGCAGCCCAATTGGAGCGCGGCGTAATTTGCGCATCGGCTGGCAATCACGCCCAAGGTGTGGCGTATTCGGCAAAACAATTTCAAGCGCGCGCAGTGATTGTGATGCCACAAACCACGCCCGCAATCAAAATCAATGCGGTCAAACGTTTGGGCGCTGACGTGGTTTTGCAAGGCGATTCTTTTGATGAAGCCTGTTCTTATGCGCTTTCTTTGGCTCAAAAACAAGGTTTAACCTTTATTCATCCTTTTGACGACCCCGATGTCATCGCTGGCCAAGGCACCATTGGCATGGAAATTTTGCGGCAATTTTCGCGCCGCAATGGCGCATTGAATGCCATTTTTGTTAGCGTTGGCGGCGGCGGATTGTTGGCTGGCGTGTTGGCGTATGTCAAAGCCATTGCGCCGCACATTCAAGTTTATGGCGTTGAAACTTTTGATGCCGATGCGCTTTATCAATCTTTGGAAAAAAAAGAGCGCGTGCATTTGTCGCAAATTGGGTTGTTTGCAGACGGCACGGCGGTCAAGCAAATTGGCAAAGAGACTTTTAAAATTGCCCAACAATATGTGGATGGCGTGGTGCGCGTTTCAACAGATGCCGTTTGCGCCGCCATTAAAGACGTTTTTGAAGACACGCGCACCATTTTGGAACCATCTGGTGCGCTTGCTTTGGCAGGCGCAAAAGAATACGCACGGCAAAATCACTTGAAAAATCAAAATTTGGTGGCTGTCACTTCTGGCGCCAATATGAATTTTGACCGCCTGCGTTTTGTTGCCGAACGCGCGGAAATGGGCGAACAGCGCGAAGCGGTTTTTGCGGTGACCTTGCCTGAAAAACCGGGCGCTTACAAACATTTTGTCAAAATGATTGGACAGCGCAACATCACCGAATTTAATTACCGTTACCACAATCCACAAAAAGCGCACGTTTTTGTGGGCGTGCAGGTTGAAGACCGCAATTCTTCCAAAAAATTGTTGGAAGAATTACAAGCGAACGGTTTTCAAGCCATTGATTTGAGTGATGATGAAATGAGCAAAAACCACATTCGTTATATGGTTGGCGGGCATGTGTTGCAATCACAAAATTTTAATGAACGATTATTCCGCTTTGAATTCCCCGAGCGCCCGGGCGCTTTGATGCATTTTTTAAATGAAATGAGCGATGATTGGAATATTTCGCTTTTTCACTACCGCAACCACGGCTCGGATTACGCACGGGTTTTGGTGGGCATTCAAGTGCCGCAAAAAGACAATGATCGTTTTGCTTTATTTTTATCCCGCGTGGGTTATGTTTATTCCGAAGAAAGCGAGCACCCGGCTTATCAACTTTTTTTAAGATAAAAATCCACGGTCAACGC
>JBNMHE010000074.1:0-8801 GCA_050872585.1 Rhodocyclales bacterium
CCATTGCCGTATTGCGTGAAATTGGCGTGGATACGGGCGGCTCCAATGTGCAGTTTGCGCAAAATCCCCAAAACGGGCGTTTAATTGTGATTGAAATGAATCCGCGTGTTTCGCGCTCATCGGCTTTGGCTTCCAAAGCAACGGGTTTTCCCATTGCCAAAATTGCCGCCAAACTGGCTGTTGGCTACACTTTGGATGAACTCAAAAACGAAATTACCAATGGCAAAACGCCGGCAAGTTTTGAGCCTTCTATTGATTATGTGGTCACCAAAGTGCCGCGTTTTGCTTTTGAAAAATTCCAAGAAGCGGACAACACCTTAACCACGCAAATGAAATCTGTTGGCGAAGTAATGGCCATCGGCAGAACTTTTCAAGAATCGTTGCAAAAAGCCTTGCGCGGTTTGGAAGTGGGCGTGGATGGTTTTAATTTAAAAAGCGTGGATCCTGCCACCATTGACGAACAACTTGCCGAACCCACGCCCGACCGCTTGTGGTATGTGGCAGATGCCTTTGGCGTGGGAATGAGCGTTGCCAAAATCCATGATTTAACCAAAATTGACCCGTGGTTTTTGATTCAAATTAAAGAAATTGTGGATTTGGAATTGGCAATAGAACAAAAAAATATCCAAGAAATCACCCAAGAAGAATGGTTTTATTTGAAACAAAAAGGTTTTTCAGATAGAAGATTGGCGCATTTGCTCAAAACCGATGAAGAAAATGTGCGCAAAACGCGCCACGCTTTGAACATTCATCCGGTTTACAAACGCGTGGATACATGCGCTGCTGAATTTAAAACGGATACGGCTTATTTGTATTCCACTTATGAAACCCATTGTGAAGCCAATCCCACCAACAACAAAAAAATTATGGTTTTGGGTGGCGGCCCCAACCGCATTGGGCAAGGCATTGAATTTGATTATTGTTGCGTGCATGCCGCTTTGGCAATGCGTGAAGATGGTTATGAAACCATTATGGTCAATTGCAACCCAGAAACCGTTTCCACCGATTTTGATACTTCCGACCGCTTGTATTTTGAACCTTTAACATTGGAAGATGTGTTGGAAATTGTGGCCATTGAAAAACCGGAAGGCGTTATTGTGCAATACGGCGGGCAAACGCCTTTGAAATTGGCGCTGGATTTAGAAAAAAATGGCGTCAAAATCATCGGCACCACGCCCGAATCCATTGACATTGCCGAAGACCGCGAGCGTTTTCAACACCTTTTAAACCAGTTGGGTTTAAAACAACCGCCCAACCGCACGGCGCGCACCGAAGAAGAAGCCTTGCGGCTTGCCGATGAAATTGGCTATCCGCTTGTTGTGCGCCCTTCTTATGTTTTGGGCGGGCGCGCGATGGAAATTGTGCACAATCAAGCGGATTTGGAACGCTATATGAAAGAAGCCGTTAAGGTTTCTAACGATTCTCCCGTATTGCTTGACCGCTTTTTAAACGATGCCGTGGAAGTGGATGTGGATGCATTGTCCGATGGCAACGATGTGATTATCGGCGGCATTATGGAACACATTGAACAAGCAGGCGTGCATTCGGGCGATTCGGCGTGTTCCATTCCGCCTTATTCTTTGCCCATTGAAATTGTGGAAGAATTGCGCCGCCAAACCAAAGCCATGGCAAAGGCTTTAAACGTGATTGGTTTAATGAATGTGCAATTTGCCATTCAAGAAAACGAGGTTTATGTTTTGGAAGTCAACCCCAGAGCATCGCGCACCGTGCCATTTGTTTCTAAGGCAACAGGGCGCGCGCTGGCGAAAATTGCCGCGCGTTGTATGGCTGGGCAAACTTTAAAATCACAAGGTTTCACACAAGAAGTGATTCCGCCCTATTTTTGCGTCAAAGAAGCGGTGTTCCCATTTGTGAAATTCCCGGGTGTGGATACCATTTTGGGGCCCGAGATGAAATCCACGGGCGAAGTGATGGGCACAGGCAAAACCTTTGCCGAAGCCTTTGTGAAATCACAATTGGGCGCCAATGTGAAATTGCCGCACCAAGGCAAAGCATTTTTGTCTTTAAAAGATTCGGACAAACCCAAAATGTTGCCCATTGCCAAATCTTTAATTGAATCGGGTTTTGAATTGTGCGCCACGCGCGGCACAGCGCAAACTTTAAAAGACGCTGGGCTTTCTGTTAGCATCGTTAACAAAGTCAAAGAAGGCAGACCGCACATTGTGGATATGCTCAAAAACAACGAAATTGCCTTGATGATTAACACGGTGGAAGAAAAACGCCCGGCTATTTTTGATTCGCGCACCATTCGCGTTGCCGCATTAAATGCCAACGTGCCGCTTTACACCACGCTTTGGGGCGCAGAAGCGGCTTCCATTGGTTTGCACAATGAAGTGCATTTGGAAATCCATTCTTTGCAAGAATTGCATCAAATGTTGTAATTTTTCCACGGTCAACCCATTATTTTTTTGAAAATTTTTAAACGTTGACCGTGGATTTTTTTTAAAGAAAGACTCAACAATGAATCCAACTCCTTTAACCGTTCAAGGTGCTGAACAATTGCGCCAAGAATTGCAAAATTTAAAATCGGTGGAACGTCCCAATGTGGTTGCCGCCATTGCTGAGGCGCGCTCGCACGGCGATTTATCCGAAAACGCCGAATACGATGCCGCCAAAGAAAAACAAGCCTTTATTGAAGGCAGAATCAATGAAATTGAAAGTAAGCTTGCCAATGCGCAAATTATTGACCCCAAAACCATCAATGCGGGCGGCAAATGCGTTTTTGGCGCCACCGTTGATTTGGAAGATTTGGATAACGAAACGCATGTAACTTACCAAATTGTGGGCGAAGATGAAGCGGATATCAAAAAAGGCAAAATCTCTGTTTTTTCGCCGGTTGCGCGCGCGTTAATTGGCAAAATGGAAGACGATGAAATCACCGTCAAAACGCCCGGAGGAGAGCGGCAATACCTCATTATTGCCGTGCGTTACGAATAGTGTTGTCATTTCGCAAAAATCCACGGTAAACCTTTGTTTTTTTTGAAAAAAATAATGCGTTTACCGTGGATTTTCAAAAAACCATTCGTTTTGGCTCATAAAAAATGGGGTTGCCGCCATTTTTTTGCCGCCTGCTTTTTGAATTTCGTCCAAAACCAAGGCTTTTTTATCACCGCAAACCACGGCGAATTTTTTATCAGCGGTTTTAATTATTTCACCCGCTTTTTTATTTTCAAATTGTTCGTTTATTAAATGCGCTTGCCATATTTTAAAAAGCGATTGTTTATAAAAAGTATAAGCCCCGGGATTAGGATTAAAAGCACGAATTTGGCGATCAATTTTTATTGCCGATTCTTCCCAAATAATTTTCCCTTCTTCTTTTAAAATTTTTTGGGCGTAAGTAGCATTTACATTATTTTGCGGTTGTTTTTCCAATGTTTTAAAATTTTTTAAAGTTTTGATAATTAAACTTGCCCCCAAATCAGCGAGTTTGTCGTGCAGTGTTTTTGCATTGTCTGTTTTTAAAATTGGTATGGATTCTTTTAATAAAACATCGCCCGTATCTAATCCTTTATTCATTTGCATAATGGAAATGCCTGTTTCAAAATCGCCTGCCAACAATGCCCTTTGAATCGGCGCGGCGCCGCGCCAACGCGGCAAAAGCGAAGCGTGGATATTCAACGCACCATTTGGAAAAAGATTTAAAACTTTTTCTGGCAAAATTAAACCATAAGCGGCAACAATTAAAACCTCGGCTTGTGCCTTTTTAATTTGCAATTTTAAAATATCAATATCTGATTCGTTTTTCAAGTTTTGCGGTTGAAAAACAGGAATATTATTTTGAATTGCAAGATTTTTAACCGCGCAAGCATTTAATTTTAAACCTCGCCCGCTCGGGCGGTCAGGTTGGCAATAAACCGCGCCAATTTTAAAATCTTCTTCAATTAGTTTTTTTAAAGCGATTGCCGCAAATTCTGGCGTTCCAGCAAAAAAAACATTTTTCATTTTTTTTCACGCAATTCTTTTAAAAGTTTATTTTTAATGCGATTTTGTTTTAAAAGCGACAAATAATCCACAAAAACTTTTCCATTCAAATGGTCAATTTCGTGTTGCACGCAAACCGCCAATAAATCTTCGGCGGTTTCTTCAATCCATTCGCCGTTTAAATTTTGGTAGCGAAAACGCACAAAATGTGCGCGCTCCACTGCGGCGTAAATACCGGGAACAGAAAGGCAACCTTCTTCGGCTTTTTCGGGCGTTGAAGATTCCAAAATTTCAGGATTGATTAAAACTTTTAAAGCGTTGCGTTCTTCGGAAACGTCAATGACAATCAAGCGTTGATGCACATCAATTTGGGTTGCCGCCAAACCCACACCATTTGATTCATACATCGTTTCTGCCATATCATCTGCCAAGGTTTTTAGGGCAGAATCAAAGACTTCCACAGGTTTTGCAACAACGCGCAAACGTTCATCGGGATAGCGTAAAATTGGTAAAAGTGCCATAACAAAACTTTTTCAAAAAAAAACGCTTTTTATTTTACTCAATTTATAAAAAAATCCGTTAAAATTCGCTACTTACAAAACAATGTTCACCTAAAATCAAGTAACATTGTGATGAAGAGGGGTTTTTGTTTCTATTGATATAAGAAAGGTTTTGGACAATGCATAAAATTTTTCGCACCACGCTTTTGGCTTGCGCATTAGGTCTTTCCACGGCTTATGCTCAAGAAGTTGCAACAACAGATCATATTGCCGTCACGCCTAACGCACCACAACGCTACACCGTTCAATCAGGCGATACGCTTTGGGCAATTGCCGGCAAGTTTTTAAAAGAGCCCTGGCTTTGGCCAGAAGTTTGGGAATTGAACAAAGACGAAATCAAAAACCCGCACCGAATTTATCCGGGCGATGTGATTATGTTGGAATATGTGGCGGGCAATCCGCGTTTGAGCATTGCCGAACGCGGCAAAGGTTACCGTGGCGCACGTGAAATGCCAGATGGCTCTTTAAAATTATCGCCCATTGCCCATGAATCCGATGTAGAAGAATTTGTGCCCAGCATTCCGCCTGCTGCAATTATGCCCTTCTTGTCGCGTCCTTTGTTAAACAGCAAAGACGATACCAAAAACTTGCCTTATGTGGTTGCCGGTTTTGATGACCGCCAAATTATGGGACGCGGCGATACCATGTATGTAAAAGGTTTAAAAGGTGCTGGTAACCAAATTCACAACTGGCAGTTGTATCGTCCGGCAGAACCTTTAATTGATCCAGAAACCAAACAAGTTTTGGCTTATGAGTCTTTCTTTTTGGGTTCAGCACGCGCGGTGAAATACAGCGCAGAAAACGATATCACCACGATGCGCATCACCCAAGCTCAACATGAAATTCGCTTAGGCGACCGTTTACAAATTGAAGAAGAGCGCGGCATTTTGTCTTATGTGCCGCATCGTCCGGAAAAAGAAGTCAATGCTCGCGTGATTAAAGTTTATGGTGAAGACCTTCTGGCAAAACGCAACTGGGTTGTTGCCATTAATCGTGGGGAAAAAGACGGCTTAGAAATGGGGCACGTTTTGGCATTGCATCGTGTAAATGTCACCGAGCGTGGTTTGTTGCCTTCAGGTGCGCGCGGTACCGTCAAATTGCCGGATGAACGCTATGGTTTGGTCTTTGTTTTCCGCACTTTTGACAACGTTTCCTATGCTTTGGTCATGGAAGCAGACCGCGAAGTGCGCAACAATGATCGTCTTTCTTTGCCTTAAACAATGGATGAAATTTCCGCTTGGTTGCGTTTGACTTCGGTTGACGGAGTCGGCGGAAATTCTCAACGCAAACTTTTGGCCGCCTTTGGTTCGCCCGAGGCGGTTTTTTCTGCGGGTGAATTATCGGTTGCCAAAACTTTAAACAATGCCAACAAAGCGCGTGCGCTTTTTCATCCGGAGCAAAACAATCAAAAAGATTTTGAAAAAATTATTGAAAGCGCCCTTTATTGGTTAAGTTTGCCGCATCATCATTTGGTAACTTTGGGCGATGAAAATTACCCACATTCTTTATTAGAAATTCCCGACCCGCCCACAGTTTTGTTTGTGCGTGGCAATCTTTCTTTATTAAAACAAAAAGGCTTGGCCATTGTGGGCAGCCGCAAAGCCACGCCACTTGGCAAGCAAAATGCCACTTTTTTTGCTCAACAAATTGCGCATTTTGGCTTGCCCATTATCAGCGGACTTGCCGAAGGCATTGATGCGGCGGCACACAAAGGCGCCTTAAATGCCAATGGCGCAACGCTTGCCGTGATTGGAACAGGCATTAACAAAATGTATCCGGCCAAAAATCAAGCCTTGGCGTTGGAATTATTAGAAAAAAATGGTGCCATTGTCAGCGAGTTTAAATTCAATACGCCGCCTGTGGCCGCCAATTTTCCAAGACGCAATCGTTTGATATCAGGTTTGTCCAGCGCGGTTTTGGTGGTGGAAGCCAATTTAAAAAGCGGCTCTTTAATTACCGCGCGCTTGGCTGCCGAACAATCACGTGAAGTTTTTGCCATTCCCGGAGCCATTCAAAATCCCTTTGCGCAAGGTTGCCACAAGTTGATTAAAGAAGGCGCAAAATTGGTGGATTGCCCGGAAGATATTTTGGAAGTCTTGCCCTTTGAACCTTATATTGCTGCACAAAATCAAAAAAATTTACAGTTGACCGTGGAAAATTTAAATCCTTTAACAAATGCGCCCGACCCAATCATTCCAAACGAAAAAAATCAAAATACAGAAAAAAATCCACGGTCAACGCGTGAAAATATTGAACATTCGCCCAACTGCCTCGATGAATCTTCTTTAATTTTAAACGCAATGGGTTATGCGCCATGCGATGTGGATACGTTAACCGAACGCACAAAATTGCCACCTTCTGCCATTTTGATAGGATTGATGGCCTTGGAATTAAGTGCCAAAATTACAACACTTCCGGGCGGATATTACCAACGTTTAAAATAAAATTAGACAAACTTATTTTTTTTGTTTAGAATGCGCACTTTTCCAATTGTGAAAACACAGGGGAGTCGCCAAGTTGGTCAAGGCACCGGATTTTGATTCCGGCATTCGAAGGTTCGAATCCTTCTTCCCCTGCCATTCAAAAACAAGAAAGCAACAAAATGTCTCGGTTAATGGTTTTTACCGGACGCGCCAATCCTCATTTAGCAAAAAACGTGGCTGCGTATTTGGAAATCAAATTAGGTGAATGCGACGTTGGGCGCTTTTCCGATGGTGAAGTGAATGTGGAATTGCGTGAACACGTGCGCGGGCGCGATGTTTTTGTGTTGCAATCCACTTGTGCGCCCACCAATGACAATTTAATGGAATTGCTCATTATGGTGGATGCTTTTAAACGTGCTTCAGCAGGCAGAATCACAGCGGTTATTCCCTATTTTGGTTATGCGCGACAAGATCGCAGACCGCGCTCAGCACGGGTTTCTATTGCTGCCAAATTGGTTGCCAATATGTTGGCGGCATCGGGCGTGAATCGCATTTTAACGATGGATTTGCACGCCGAACAAATCCAAGGTTTTTTTGATGTTCCGGTGGATAACATTTATGCCTTGCCTTTGTTTTTGGAAGATATTCAAAAAGCGCATTACCAAAACATTTTGTGCGTAGCGCCAGACCATGGCGGCGTGGTGCGTGCACGTTCTTTGGCAAAACGCTTGGAATCGGATTTGGCCATTATTGACAAACGCCGCCCCAAAGCCAATGTGGCGGAAGTAATGAACATTATTGGTGATGTGAAAGACCGCACTTGTTTGATTATGGACGATATGGTGGATACCGCAGGCACACTTTGTAAAGCCGCATCTGCTTTAAAAGAACGTGGCGCGCAAAAAGTAGTGGCGTATTGCACACATCCGGTTTTATCAGGCAATGCCGTTGAAAAAATTGAAAACTCAGATTTAGATGAATTAATTGTAACCGACACCATCGCATTAAAAGAAGCAGCGCAACAATCCAAACATATCCGTCAAGTTTCGGTTGCCAAATTGTTGGGTGAAACCATTCGCCGCATCAGCAGTGATGATTCGGTTTCTTCTTTATTTGTAGAATAATCATTTTTTTTTAACCTTTCGTGCTGGTCGCGGCACGATTTTTTTTTGGAGTATCAAAATGGCTTTTATCATTAACGCAGAAAAACGTGCGCAAAAAGGGTCGAGTGCGAGCCGCCGCCTTCGCCGCAATGGTTTAACACCGGGCATTGTTTATGGAAACAACGAACAAGCCCAAATGATTCAAATGGAACACAACACCATTTATTTGGCTTTGAAAAAAGAAGCCTTTCATTCCGCAGTCATTGATTTGGTCATTGATGGCAAAAAAGAACAAGTTTTGTTGCGCGATTACCAAAAACACGCCTACAAACCGCGCGTGCATCATGTGGATTTTCAAAGAGTAGATGCCAACAGCGCTTTGCACACCAAAGTGCCTTTGCATTTTATCAATGCAGACAAAGCGCCCGGCATCAAACTCAAAGGCGGCATTTTGAATCAACTGGCAACCGAAATTGAAATCAAATGTTTGGCAAAAGATTTGCCCAGTTTTATTGAAGTGGATTTGGGTAATTTGGATGTTGGCCAAGCCTTTCACATTAAAAATGTGATTTTGCCCAAAGGCGTGCAGTTGGCGCATGCCGATGAAGACATCGTTTTGGCAAACATTGTTTCGCCTTCTGGAGCAAAAGCAGATGAAGAAGATGCTTCTTCTGAATCTGAAAAAACAGAATCTTAATCAGAACATTTGAAAAAAAAACAGCGTTGACCGTGGATTTTTTTAAAATTAAAAAAAATCCACGGTCAACGTTTCA
>JBNMHE010000075.1:0-8798 GCA_050872585.1 Rhodocyclales bacterium
CAATTTGGCAAAACAATTAAAATAATGAAGAAAAAGAATGAAGAATAAAAATAAAACAATGAAAAATAAAATAAAAAAAGGATGAAAAACCCCAAAGCACACCAAAAAAAAGGGCGCGTTAAAAAAATCAACGCGCCTGCTTGAAGCCACAAAACAGCATTTTGAGCGTTTTGCACGCGGCTTTTGCCTGCAAAACGGCGCGGTTGCAATGGGAATTTTGGCGGCATTACCAGCTGAACAACACCCAGCGCGGCGCAGGGAAGACAGCATCGCCAATGCCTTGTTTGATGCGCTCAAAGCGCCCGTCACCGTGCAAATCCACCAAATAATATTCGGGACCAACCGAGGGCGTTACTTTCACCATATACAATTTGCCGTTTTTGCGGTATTCCTCAAAGCGCGTTTGATCTTTGTGGATGATAGTTACATCATCGGCGCTCAAATCTTCTTCGGAAATGGCGGGCGGCGGCGGCACTTCGTCAATGATTTCTTGGGCAAAAACGCCGGGCACATTCAAGTAAAATAACAACAACAAAGCAAAATAAGGCATTGTTTTCTCCTGTTTAAAATTCTATTGTAAAACAAAGTGCTTGCCCTTTTTGAGAAAATATTTAAAATAAGAACTTTTCTTAATTGAGACAAAAAGACAAATGATGAACGAAGCACGCATTCCTTTGGCATTGATTGCAACCGGTGAAACGGTGCGCCTTGCCAATTTTAGTCAAGATTTGCCCGCCACACAAAAAGAACAACTGCACGCTTATGGTTTGGTGCCGGATTGTGAATTGAAGGTGTTGCAACGCCATCCTATGCCGGTGGTTTTAACCAATGAATTGGAAATTGCCTTGGAACAAAACTTGGCGCGGCACATTTGGGTGGAAAAAATCGCCACTTGAAAAAATAAAAATGCGCAAGCGTTTAAAAATCCACGGTCGACCAATATTTTTTTTGAAAATCGGCAAAAAACTTTGCTAAAATGCGCCCTTTTTTGAGCAAAACAACAACAATAAAATAATGAAGGACGTCTTCCATGCCCTTGCCACCAAACAAAGAAAACAAAAAATCCTCTTCTTTTTTGCAAAAATTAACCCATTTCGGGGGGGGGCGCGCGCAGCGCCTTCGCCTTTATTATGGGCGTTTGATTTTGAACGCTTTGGTTTTAATTTTAAAACGCTACCGCCAATTTTATTTTAGTCGCCCTTATTTAAAATCCATTTTATTCAATTTAATCGGTAAAAAAGAAGATTCTTTAAAAATTAAAAACTTTGTTGTTTTAAGTTGCCAAGAACCTTTGCAAGTGGCAAAAAATCAATTTAAACATTTTTGTTTGATGTATTCTTCTTTTCAAAAAGTATACAAAGAAAGTAAATTTTGGATTCAATCCGAAGAATTTAAAAAATATTATCAAAATCAACCGTATCCGCCTTATTTGAATCCCCAAAAAGTTGATTATGAAAACATATTGCCCGATTTGGCCTGGGATTTAAATTTGCCCGTTCCACCTCAAAAATACCATTGTTTGAATATTTCCAACGGTTTATCGGCTTCCGCTGCCACTTTAATGTTTTTTAAAGAATGTGAAGTAAATACGATTTCTTTTCATATGACTGCAAAAGAATGGTATAAAGATTTTTTAAGAAAAACAAATAAAGAAAAAAATGCTATTTTTTGTTATGACAATTGGTTTATTTCACATTATTATGATTGGCTTGGTGAATATGCGAATCATTTAAAAGCCATGTTGCCCAAAAATGTGCCTTTTTTGTATATTATTCGCGATCCCATTAGCCGAATCAAAGGGATATTGAATCACGTCTCGGATGCCAAAGGTTATATCAAACAATTTAATTTAAGTTTTGATGTAGAGAGTTTAATTCAAAAAGAAACGTATTGCCACAGCAAAAAGATTTATCCCACATTTGAATTATTGGAAAATGCTTCGCATTTTAAAAATGATGAACAATGGTGGGCAATGTGGTGGCGTGCTTCATTGGCAACGGATTCTTTGTTGGAAACATTCAAAGAAAATATTGGTGAAATTTATTGTGTGGAATTTAATGATTTAAAACCCAATAAAGCCATTGAAACATTTTCAAAAATAGCTGATTTTTTTGATTTTCAAATGCCAGAAGATAAAAGCATTTTCACGCAACGTGTTTGGAATGAAATGTATAATTTTTTGCCGAATACATTTTATGTAAATGAAAATGATTTAAATAATAAAAATAATAAAATAAAAAATGAAGAATCATTCAATCAACAAAATAGTTTTGTAATTACCATTACCTTGCCTTCTAAAATTACACCAGAAGAAAAAAGTTTGGTTGATATTAGTTGTGAAATTAAAGAAAATTTAATCATGGATGATAGCCGCATTTTAATTTTAATTAAAGAAAATGATTTAATTAAATTAAAAGAAAATCAAGTTTTGTATCAAGCGGCTTTGGATTATTTAAAAAATTATTTAAATGAAATTCAAAAAGAAATTGACAGAAGAAGGTCTGTTGTTTTTAAAGAAGAAGATGTTTTGAATTTTTTTAAGAATAATCCAAAATCTAGAAAATTTATTCAAAATATTTTGAATTCTGAATTAAATTACATACGTCAAAATCATCCGGATTTTATTCAACGTTGGCATTATTATTTGGAATTTGAAAAATTGTGTTTAAAATGCGGTGATTAAAAGGTTAAAATAAAAAATCCACGGTCAACGTTAAAAATGTTAAAATTTTTCAAATTTTTTGAAAGTCGACCGTGGATTTTTTCGGTTTTTTAAATTGAAATGGGAGCAAAAATGAAACAAGGTGATTTCACAGAAAACGCCAAGCATTACCACAATCGGCCGGCGTATTCGCCTTTTTTGTTGAAAAAATTACTGGCGTGCGTCAATGATTCTGCCATTGCCAAAGAAAATTTTTCGGTGGTGGATGTGGGCGCTGGCACCGGTAAATTAACCACGGTGTTGGTGAATGATTTGGGCTTGAAACTTACCGCCGTTGAACCCAATGCCGCGATGCGTGAAGAAGGCATCAAAACCACGCAAAACTTGCCCATTCAATGGCTTGATGGCTCGGGCGAAAACATTCCCTTGCCAGATGGCGTTGCCAACTGGGTGTTGATGGCTTCATCTTTTCATTGGACGAATCCCCAACAATCTTTGCCGGAAATTGCGCGTGTTTTAAAAAACGAGGGGGGGGGGGTTATCTCACCGTTCTCTACAACCCGCGCGATTTAAAAGAAGGGTCGGTGTTTGCGGAAATAGAAAAGGAAATTAAAGCCATTGTGCCGGAATTAAAACGTGTTTCTTCCGGCTTGCAAAACACAAAAGCGTGGGAAGAAGTTTTGGTTTCCACTGGTGATTTTGCGGATTGTTTCTTTATGGAATGCGCTTATGAAGAGACGTGGAGCAAAGCGCGCTATTTGGGCGCTTGGCATTCTGTCAATGATATTCAAGCGCAAGCCGGTGAAAAGAGGTGGGCGCAAATTTTGAAAATGATAGAAAACAAAATTGCGCCTTTGGATGAATTAAAAATTCCTTACAAAATGCGCGCTTGGACCGTGCGCAAAATAAGGTAAACAAAGCGTTTCATCCTTCCTCTTTTTGATTTTTTTGTTTTTGTTAAAAGGAAGAAGGATGAAAAAACTCGTTGAAAACGTTTGGGATTATACCCAACACGCCCAATTTTATGAATTTCGCCCCAATTATGCGCCGCAAAGCATCAATATGCTTTTGGCTTTGTTGGAAAACAAAAAAGAGATTCTTGTGGCAGATATTGGCGCAGGAACAGGCAATTTAACCGTGATGTTGTTGGCGCGCGGCTTAAAAGTTGTTGCCGTTGAACCCAATGATGCCATGCGTGAAATTGGCATTCAACGCACAAAAGGAAAAAACGTTCAATGGAAGCGGGCAAGCGGTTTGGAAAACGGTTTGGAAACAGGCGCTTTTGATTGGGTTACTTTTGGTTCTTCTTTTAATGTGATGGATAGAGATTTGGCTTTAAAAGAATCGCACCGTTTGCTTAAAAAAGACGGCATTTTTTCGTGCATGTGGAATCACCGCGATTTAAACGATTCGGTGCAGCAGCAAGCCGAAGAAATCATCAAAGAATTTGTGCCCAATTACACGCGCGGCGTGCGCAGAGAAGACCAGCGCCCCATTTTGCAAGCGCATTGCAATTTGTTTAATGAAATCACTTATTTGGAGCAGGATTTTTTCTTTACCCAAACGCTGGAAAACTACATTGCCGCTTGGCATAGCGTCAAAAATCCGTATTGGGATTTGAACACCGAAGAAGGCAAACAATTATTTGCAAACATTGCGCAAAAATGGCGCGCAAAACTGCCGCAAAACTTTGCCATGCGTTATACCACGCGTTCTTGGAGTGCCAAAAAAGTCAATGGTTAAAAAAATCCACGGTCAACCAAAAATTTTTTTGAAAAAATAAAATGAAAAACCACAACACCTTGCCTTTTCAAAATAAAGCACGCAATTTGATGGCGCTTTATAATCGTTTGGAAAACGCCAAGGTGTTGCCGATTTTTTTGTTTTCCAAAAAAGAATGTGCCGAACATCCACAAGCGATTTTTCAAAAAATTCAGCAGTGTGATTCGGATAAAATCATCATTCGCTCTTCTTCCAAAAATGAAGACAACGAAAAAAACTCCAATGCGGGCGCGTTTTTAAGCGTTGGCAATATCAACAAAACGGACGAAGCGCAGTTTTTCCAAGCCTTAAAAAAGGTTTGCCATTCTTTGCCCAATGACGATGATGAATTGCTCATTCAGGCGTTTTTGGAAAATATCACCGCATGCGGTGTGGCTTTTAGCGTGGATAAAGATACGCTTGCACCTTATTTTTGCGTGCAATTTGATGAAAGCGGCAAAAACGATTCGGTAACCGATGGCACAGGCAAAAATTTAAGAAGTTTTTTTGCTTACCGCCACCACATTCAAATTGAAGATTGTCGCATGCGCCAACTCATTGCGCTGATTCAAGAATTGGAAAACTTGTTTGGCCATCCTTTTTTGGACATTGAATTTGCATTTGTGCACACGCAACTTTATTTGTTTCAAGTGCGCCCGTTGGTCATTCAAAACAAAATCAATTTGTGCAATTCTTTGCCGGCACAAGCTTTGGGCAGGCTTTACCGCAGATTAGATAATTTAAAAGAAAAACGCTGGGGCATTTTGGGCGATGACGCCATTTTTGGCATTATGCCCGATTGGAATCCCGCGGAAATCATCGGCATTCGCCCCAAACGCTTGGCGCTTTCTTTGTATAAAGAAATTGTAACCGACAACATTTGGGCATACCAACGCGACAATTACGGCTACCGCGATTTAAAAAGCCATCCTTTGATGCATTCCTTTTTGGGAATGCCTTATATTGATGTGCGCGTGAGTTTTAATTCTTTTATTCCAAAAGATTTAAATCAAAACATTGCCAACAAATTGGTTAATTATTATTGCCATCGTTTAATCAATCAACCAGAATTACATGACAAAATAGAATTTTTTATTGTTTATTCTTGTTATGATTTAAACTCTCCTCAAAAATTAAAACAATTATTAAATTATGGTTTCAATGAAAATGAAATCAAACGTTTGGAGTTTGCTTTATTAAATTTAACCAACAACATTATAAACCCTGAAAATGCTTTATTTAGAAAAGATATTTTAAAATCACAAAAATTAAATGTTGCATTTGAAAAAATTAAAAATGCCAATTATTCTTTAATTGACAAAATTTATTGGTTGTTGGAATGCTGCAAACGTTATGGCACTTTGCCTTTTGCTGGCGCGGCACGCGCTGGTTTTGTGGCAATGCAAATGCTCAATTCTTTGGTGGAAGTTGGTTTTTTAAGTTTAAAACAAAAAGAAGATTTTTTAAATTCTTTAAACACTGTTAGCAAAAAATTATCTTTTCAAAGCGCCCATTTAAAGGCGGAAAATCTGAATTCTTTTTTAAAAGAATTTGGACATTTGCGTGCTGGAACTTATAACATTCTTTCGCCGCGTTACGATGAAGCATTTGAAAAGTATTTTAATTTAGATGAAAATAAAAATGAAAATGAAAATAAAAACAAATTAAAAAACAAAGCATTTGTTTTAAATCCAAAACAAATGCAGGAATTGGATATTTTGCTGCTTGAAAATGGATTAAAAATCAATGCGCACGATTTTTTTCAATTTTTAAAAGAAGCCATTGAAGGCAGAGAAAGTGTTAAATTTGAATTCAGCAAATTATTAAGTTACGCCATTGATTTAATCGGGCAATTAGGAGATTATTACGGCATCAATAAAGAAGAAATGGCGCATTTGGATATTGAACATATTTTAAGTTTGTATGCTTCGCTTTATTCCAAAAATCCCAAAGAAATGTTTTTAAAAGCCATTCAACGTTACAAAAAAGAATACCAACTCACGCAAGCTTTAAAATTGCCACCGGTTTTAATTTCGCCCAAAGAAGTTTATTCTTTTTTTACGCAATTGATTTTGCCTAATTTTATTACCCAAAAAAGCGTTGTTGCCGATGTGGCTTTGGAAAACGAGAGCAATTTGGAAGGCAAAATTGTGTTAATTCAAGCGGCCGACCCGGGATACGATTATTTGTTTTCCAAAAATATCGCCGGTTTAATCACATGTTATGGCGGCGCCAATTCGCATATGGCCATCCGTGCAAGTGAATTGAGTTTGCCCAGCGTCATTGGCGTGGGCGAAGAAAAATTTGCGCAATTATTAAACGCCAAAAAATTAAGAATTGAATGCGCCAACGAGCAAATTTTATGTTTATCGCCTTAACGCAGCGTTTGCTTAATCACGCCAATTACAACGAACAGCGCGAAACTTTGGCGCTGGATTGGGGCAGTTTTTTTCAAAAAGAACTTTTGCCGCTTGGTTTTTTGCCATTGCCGTTGTCTTTTCAAATTCCTTTTGAAGATTATTATCAAAATAATCATCATCAAATAAAAGCGGTGATTTTAACCGGCGGCAATGATTTAAGTATTTTTAATTCTTCAAAAGAAAATGTTTTAAGAGATGATTATGAAACCCATTTGATTCAACATTGCATCCAATTTAACATTCCCATTTTGGCAATTTGCCGCGGTGCGCAATTGTTGGCACATTATTTTGAAAGTGAAATCAATAAAATTGAAAACCACGTGGGCAATCATTTTGTGAAAGACAATGAAAACAATATCTTTAAAGTTAATTCTTTTCACCATTATGGCATTACAAAATTAGGAAAATCTTTAAAACCTTTGGCTTTTTCTTATTTTAATCAAAATAATAATAATTTAAAAACAATAGAAGCCTTTTGTCATTTAAATTTACCTTTTTATGCAATGATGTGGCATATAGAAAGAGAAAATGGTTTAAACAACAAAAACATTTTCAATTCTTTTTTAAATGTTTTAAAAAATCAAGGAGCAACACAATGAAAGCCTTAATTTTAGCAGCAGGATTTGGTTCGCGTTTGATGCCTTTAACTGAAAAAGTGCCCAAAACCATGGTGGAATACCAAGGCAAAAAAATTATTGAATATGAAATTGAAGCTTTAAAAAATGCAGGCATTCCAAGCAATGATATTGCCGTTGTGGGTGGTTATCAATTTAAAGTTTTAAAAGATTTTTTAACAAAACGTTTTAATTTAAAGACTTTTTTTGAAAACAAAAATTACGCTTCAACCAATATGCTACACTCTTTATTTTGTGCGCGTGATTTTTTAAAAGAATGCCAAAATAAAAAGGAAGATATTATTATTTCTTATGCCGATATTGTTTATTTTGAAGATACCGTTCAAAAACTTCTTCAAAACAAAGCAGAATTAGCCATTTGTGTGGACAAACAATGGCAAAAATTATGGGAAAAACGTTTTGAAGATATTTTAAGCGATGCCGAAACTTTAAAAATCAAAAATGGTTTTATTGTTGAAATTGGGAAAAAACCAAAAAGTTTAAATGAAATTCAAGCGCAATATATGGGTTTGTTTAAAATCAAACATTCTTTTTTAAATTGCATTTTTGATTTGTATGATAATTTAGATAAAAATGCTTTATTTGATGGTCAACCTTATTCTAACATTTATATGACCAGTTTTTTGCAACATTTAATTCACCAATACCACAATGCCCAAGCGGTGGAAATTAACGGTAATTGGTGTGAAATTGATTTTAAAACCGATTTGGAAATTGATTTTAAAACAATTTAAAAAATTTAAAATCAAGGAAAGGCATTGAAAATGAAAAAAGGTTCGGTGATTTGGCTTTGCGGTTTGGCTGGTTCGGGCAAAAGCACATTGGCGCAGGCTTTGAGCCAAAGCTTGCAAATGCAATTGGACAACGTGGTGCATTTGGATGGCGATGAAATGCGCGAGCTTTTTGGGCATTTTGATTATGATAAAAATGGCCGCATTCAAATGGCTTTAAAACGCGCAATTTTATCGCGCATTTTGGCAAAACAAGGAAAAATTGTCATTGTTTCTACCATTTCTTTATTTAAAGAAGTTTATGAATTTAATCGCGCCAATTTGCCCAATTATTTTGAAGTTTTTATTCAATGTGATTTAAAAGAATTAAAACGGCGCGACCAAAAAGGATTGTATTCTCAACAAATTAAAAATGTGGTGGGAATGGATATTCCTTTTGATGAACCCCAACCGCATTTTGTTTTGGAAAATAACCAACAAAAACATTTAAATGAAAAGACGCAACAATTGCGCGATGCTTTTTTGAATTTTTACCAATAAAAATAAAATAAAAAAAATCCACGGTCAACTTAAAAATATTTTTAAAATA
>JBNMHE010000076.1:0-8710 GCA_050872585.1 Rhodocyclales bacterium
GGTTATGGTTTTTCAGAGGCGTATTCCAATGCCAAAAACACACATTATTTGCACAACGAAGCGCAAAAAATTTTGCCCTTCTTTTTGGAAAAAATGGGCATTGAAAATCCCATTCTTTTTGGACATTCGGATGGAGGCACCATTGCCTTGATTTATGCTTTTTCTTTTCCCCAAAAATTAAATGGTCTCATTGTGTTGGCCCCGCATGAATTTCATGAACCCCAATTAACACAATCTTTGCAAAATGCGGTTTACCAATTTGAACACTCACGCTGGGCACACAAATTGGGCAAATACCACGCCGATCCGGTGCGCGTTTTCAAAGAATGGTCGGGCGTTTGGTTATCCAAAGAACACGAAAATTGGAACATTGTTGCCGATTTAAAAAAAATCACCGCGCCAACACTTGCCATTCAAGGCGTTGAAGACGAATACGCCTCGCTTGACCAAGTGAAAGTCATCTCCGAAGAAGTGCCACAAACCCGCTTGGTGATTTTGGATTCTTGCCGCCATTCTCCGCAATTTGACGCCAGAGACCGCGTTTTAGGCGCGGTTTGCTCATTTGTGGAAAATCTACCTTAATCCATTATTTTTTATTTAAAAATTTAAAATTTTTTTGGCGTTGACCGTGGATTTTTTAAAAAATCCACGGTCAACGCTTTTTTTTATTCAAAAAAACAATGGCACGAATTTTGCATTGTTTTGCAATAAATTGTTTTTAAAGGATTTTTTTAAAATGAACCGCATTCAAAAAGAGTTTTTTCCTTTTGCCAGCGCTTTGGATTTGCGCACCAAACGCCAAGAAATTTTGGCTTCCAACATTGCCAATGCGGATACGCCTTATTACAAAGCGCGCGACATTGATTTTCAAAGCGAAATGCAAAAGGCTTTGAATCCCATCACGCCGCCAGAAGAAGGCGGCGCTTTGCCTTTAAAAACAACCAACGCGCGCCATTTGGAAATTCCTTTGGCGGATTTGTCGGTGAAATACCACCAAGAATTTCAATCCGCAGTGGATTCCAACACGGTTGAAATGGACGTGGAGCGCACCAAGTTTTTGGAAAATTCCGTGCAATACCAAATTTTAACGCGTTTGATTTCCCAAAAATTCCAAGGAATCAAAGACGCTTTGGCGCCAGCACAATAAAAAGGATGAAAAAAAAATGAGCAATTTAATGAATGTTTTTAGAATTTCAGGCAGCGCAATGACGGCGCAATCGTTGCGTTTGAACACCACGGCGTCTAATTTGGCGAACGTGGATAGCATTGTCAATGAAAAAGGCCAAGCTTACAAAGCCAAACACGTGGTTTTTGAAGCCGCGCCGCTGTCTAACCATTTTAACGATTGGATGAATGAAGCCGCGCGCGGCGTGCGCGTTAATCAAATTGTGGAATCCAATGCGCCCGGCCGAATGGTGTTTGACCCCAAAAATCCCGCCGCCAATGCGGATGGTTATGTGGAATTTCCTAATGTGGATCCGGTTGAAGAAATGGCCAATTTGATTTCCGCCTCACGCTCGTATCAAAGCAATGTGGAAGTGTTAAACACCACCAAAAGTTTGATTTTGCAAACCATTCAAATGGGGCAATAGTTGTAAAAAATTTTAAAAAAAATCGGCGTTGACCATGGATTTTTAAAAAAAATAAAAAATGAAAGGAGAAAAAAATGGCCATTGACAATGCAAGTTTGTTTCAAGCCATTAACAAAGCCAATGGAATTGATTCTTCTGGGCAAAGTGTGCAAAACAAAACCAGCAACACAGCCCAACAAATGCAAGACCAATTTTTAACGCTGTTGATGGCGCAACTGCAAAATCAAGACCCGCTTAATCCTTTGGAAAATTCGGAATTAACCAGCCAGCTTTCGCAAATCAATATGGCTTCGGGCATTCAAAGTATGAATACCAGTTTGCAAACCTTGTTGAAAAGTTTTAACGATTCGCAATCTTTGCAAGCGGCAGCTTTAATCGGCAAAAATGTTCTGGTGCCGGGTAATTCTTTGCCGCTTGCGGTGGATTCGGAGGGCAAAACCAACGGCGCCATTGCCGGAGTGGTTTTGGAAAATCCGGCAGACAAAGTCACCATTACCATTAAAAATGCTTCGGGTGAAGTGGTATCGGTCAATGAATTGGGCGCACAAAAAGCCGGCATTGTGAATTTTTCATGGGATGGCAAAGATTCCAAAGGCAATGTGATGGCAGCCGGCAATTATACGTATAGCGTAGAAGCCACAGTGAATAATGAAAAAATCATTGCCCAACCGATGCACTATGGCACGGTTTATGCATTATCCCGAGACAACGGCGGCAGTTTTGTTTTGGATTTGGGTTCTTCCAAAGTCAGCCTGCAAGATGTTCAACAGATTATTTAAAGAGGTGCAAAAATGGCTTTTCAACAAGGTTTAAGCGGATTGAATGTTTCATCCAAAGCAATTGATGTCACCAGCCACAACATTGCCAACACCAGCACAGTGGGTTACAAAACCTCCCGTGCGCATTTTGGGGATATGTATGCCAATTCATTAGGAATAGCATCTGCCAACCAAATTGGCATTGGTGCGAACTTGCTTGCCGTGCAACAAGATTTTAACCAAGGCAACACCACGTCCACTTCCAATTCTTTGGATTTGGCCATCAACGGCGGCGGTTTTTTTAGGGTGTTGGATTACAACGGCTCGGTTTCTTACACCCGCAACGGTCAGTTTCATTTGAATAACGAAGGTTATGTGGTCAATGACCAAGGTTATTTTTTAACGGGTTTTCCAGCGGTCAATGGCGTGATTCAATCCGTTACGCCACAAGAAATTCACGTCTCCAATGCCAACATTCCGCCAATGGCAACCGGACAAAACGGAGCGGCAAACAAAAATGGCGTTTCCATTGGCTTGAATTTGGATTCCCGTGAAACCGTGCCAGCGCAAAATTGGGTTCAAGGCCCCAACGCAGGACAAGTTCAGGCTTGGTCACCCAATGTGAATACGTATAACGAAACCACTTCCATTGATGTTTACGATTCTTTGGGCAATGCCCACACGCTTTCGTTTTATTTTCGCAAAATGCAAGACACCAACAAGTGGCAAGTTTATGCCAATGTGGACAACACCACCGATAAAATTGTGACCTTTAATGGCGTGCAAGGTGGCGGCCCATTGGAATTGGAATTTGATACCAACGGCAATATGCTCACACAAATGCCATTTACAATTTCCATTGATTTAGCAAGCATCAACCAAGCTTTGGGGTTGCCCGATAATGGCGCTACAACTCCGCTGGAATTCCCGCTTGATTTTACAGATACCACGCAATATGCCAGCCCATTTGGCGTGAATTCTATGACACAAGATGGTTATGCCTCTGGTTACATTACAGGACTTTCAGTCAGCGAAGACGGCATTGTGTTGGGCAATTACAGCAATGGCCAAAGTTTTAATTTGGGGCAAGTGGCTTTGTCTAGTTTTTTAAATCCACATGGATTGGAAGCCATCGGCGGCAACCAATGGCGGGAAACCATTGCATCGGGGGCGCCTTTAACGGGCAAACCGCAAACCTCCAATTTGGGATTGATTAAATCCGCCATGATTGAAGAATCCAATGTGGATTTAACCAACGAGTTGGTGAATTTGATTACTTTTCAGCGCAACTACCAAGCCAATGCGCAAAGCATTCAAACCCAAGACCAAATTATGCAAACCATTGTGAATTTGCGTTAATTTTTTTAAAAATCCACGGTCAACGTGAAAAATTTTTGAAAATTTTTTCAAGTTGACCGTGGAAAATTGGCAAAAATAATGGATAAATTTCTCTACACCGCGATGACGGGCGCCAAACATACTTTTTTGCAACAAGCGGGTGTTGCGCACAACTTGGCCAATGTTTCCACCAACGGTTACAAAGCGATGGAGCATCGTTTTCGGGCGGTTCAAGTGCAACAATCGGAATCGGCATTGCCAACACGTTCTTTTGTGGTGGATGCCTCTGTTGCCAATGTGTTTGATGCAGGACCTTTGCAATTTACTGGCAATCCTTTGGATATTGCAGTAGATGGCAAAGGTTGGATTGCCGTGCGGGATTCTGCCGGACAAGAAGCTTACACGCGCAACGGCGCTTTGATGATTGACTCAGATGGCATTTTGCGCACCCAATCAGGCAATGCGGTATTAGGCGATGGCGGCGATGATATTGTGATTCCACCCGAAAATGCCATTGAAATTGGCGCAGATGGTTCCATTACCGCAACGCCTACTACTGGCAATTTAAATCAAGCCAATGTGGTTGGCCGCATTAAATTGGTGAATCCCGATGAATCGCTTTTAACGCGCGGCGAAGATGGTTTTTTCAGAGGCGGCGATGGCGCCTTGGATGAAAACGTCAAAATTTCCAGCGGCGTGTTGGAACAAAGCAATGTGAATGTCAGCGATGCCATTGTGAATTTAATCAGTTTGGCGCGGCAATTTGAATTGCAAATCAAAATGATGCAAACGGCCGATGCCAATGCGCAACGCGCCGACCAGTTGCTTTCATTAACATAAAAAAAGGATAAAAAAATGGTTCGCTCACTGTATATTGCCCGCACGGGGTTGGACGCGCAACAAACCAATTTAGACGTGATTTCCAATAACCTTGCCAATGTTTCAACTTATGGTTTCAAGCGTGCAAAAGCGCATTTTCAAGATTTGCTCTACCAAAACTTGCGCCAAGCAGGCGCGCAATCTTCTCAACAAACGCAAATTCCAACGGGTTTGCAGTTGGGCGTTGGGGTAAAACCGGTTTCTACTTCGCGCATTTTTATTCAAGGGCCATTGACGCAAACCGAAAATTCTTTGGATATTGCCATCTCGGGCGAAGGTTTTTTTCAAATTCAACTGCCCGATGGCACCACAGCTTACACGCGCGATGGCGGTTTCACGCGCGATTCAAACGGGCAAGTGGTCACCCAAGATGGTTATGCGTTGATTCCGTCTATCACCATTCCAGAAAATGCTTTAAAAATCACCGTTGCAAGCACGGGTGAAGTTAGCGTAACCTTGCCGGGCGAAATTGCCACGCCCACCGTTTTGGGACAAATTCAACTGGCCAATTTTGTTAATCCAACAGGATTGCAAAGCATTGGCAAAAATTTGTTTTTGGAGACGGCGGCCTCCGGCGTAGCCACACCCAACATTCCCGGCAGCAACGGCGTTGGACTTTTGGAACACGGCTTTGTGGAAGATTCCAATGTGAATGTGGCAGAAGAAATTGTGTCTATGATTATTGCCCAACGCGCTTATGAAGTGAATGCCAAAGCCATTACCACATCGGACAATATGTTGGGACGTTTGACGCAATTGTAAAAACAAGGCGGGGCAAAAAATGAAAAACACGCGGCAACAACCATTAGAAGAATCTCCCAAAAAGACTCTGGATTCAACCAAGGCGGCAAACCCAAAAAAGCAAGCCAACAAAAAATCCGCGGTCAACTTGGAAAATTTTTCAAAAAAATATGCCGTTCACCGTGGAAAATCAACCATGCTTGCCGCCGCATTGAGTATATTGCTTTCTTCTTGCACCAGCGTGCCGCCAACCAATGTGCATCAGCCGATGAGTGTTCGCCCGAATCCGCAAAATACGGCACTTGCAGGCGATGGTTCTATTTATCAAGCGCGCACAATGCGCCCGCTTTTTGAAGATCGGCGCGCCCGAATAGTGGGCGATACTTTAACCGTGCTTTTAACCGAAACCACCAGCGCTTCTGCCTCCGCTTCCAATAGTTTGGAGCGTGCAAGCAAAGCCAGCCAAAATGTTTCGGCAATGGGCAGAATTCCATTAAAAAATTTTGATTATTTCAATTCCGGTTATGAATCCAATACGGAGTTTGACAGCAGCGGCGCGGCATCCAATAACAATCGTTTTTCGGGCAGCATCACGGTGACCGTCATTGATGTTTACCCCAACGGTAACCTGTTGGTATCAGGCGAAAAACAAATTGCCATCGGGCGTGAAACACAATTTGTGCGTTTGTCGGGCGTGGTCAATCCCACATTTTTGAGCATCAACAATCAAATCAATTCCACGCAAGTGGCAGACGCGCGCATTGAATACAAAGGCAATGGCCCTATTGATGAAGCCAGCGTAATGGGTTGGTTGGCGCGCTTTTTTCTCAATGTGATGCCGTTTTAAAAAGGAAACGAACAAATGAAAACCATCCACAGCATTGAAAAAATCGGCATTGTGTTTTTGCTTGGTATTTTTTTATTGTTCAATGATGTTCATGCAGAGCGCATCAAAGATGTGGCAAGCATTGCCGGGGTTCGCCACAATCAACTGGTGGGCTATGGTTTGGTGGTGGGTTTGGATGGCTCGGGCGACCAAACCACACAAACGCCTTTTACCGCGCAAAGCATTGGTAATATGTTGGCGCAAATGGGGGTGAATTTAACCGCCGATGAAGCACGCGGATTGCAACTCAAAAACGTGGCTGCCGTGATGGTTACTGCGCAACTGCCTGCTTTTGCGCAACCCGGCCAAATGTTGGATGTGCATGTGGCAAGCATTGGCAATGCCAAAAGTTTGAGCGGCGGCGTGTTGGTTTTAACGCCTTTAAAAGGGGCAGACGGGCAAGTTTACGCCATGGCACAAGGCAATGTGGTTTTGGGGCAAGAAGGCGCATCGCCCGGTGGTGCCAAAATTACGCCGAATAACAAAGCCTCGGCGCGCATTCCATCGGGCGCCACGGTTGAGCGCACCGTTCCCACCAATGTTGGCCAAAGCGGTTTGGTTTATTACGAATTGCGCACCACCGATTTTTCTACCGCCAACATTTTGGCCAATGCCATCAACAAAAATTTTGGAAAGAACACAGCGCAGGCGTTGGATGGCAGAAGAATCGTTGTGAAAGTGCCGCAAATTGCCGGTGAGCGCGTTTCTTTTTTAAGTGAAGTAGAAAATTTGGAAATTGAAAGCGCCTTGGCGCTGGCAAAAGTGGTCATCAATCCCAGAACCGGCTCAGTGGTGATGAATCAAAAAGTGCAATTACAAGCATGCGCCATTGCGCATGGCAATTTGTCTTTAATTGTGGATGACCGCTCCACCACTTTGGGCAAAGATGTGGGAATTTCCTATGTCAAAAACAATGCGGATGACGAACCTGAAGATGTCAAAACACATCCTACTTTATTGGGCGTTCAAGAA
Organism: Rhodocyclales bacterium; assembly: GCA_050872585.1. Taxonomy (GTDB): domain Bacteria; phylum Pseudomonadota; class Gammaproteobacteria; order Burkholderiales; family Rhodocyclaceae; genus SFHR01. The sequence goes on from JBNMHE010000076.1 coordinate 7,167, forward strand.
GGTGCCAATTTGGCAGAAGTGGTGCAAGCCCTGAATGCTTTGGGCGCCACGCCTGCCGATTTGTTGGCCATTTTGCAAGCAATGAAAGCGGCAGGTTCGTTAAAAGCAGAATTGGAAATCATTTAATCCTTATTTTCAAAAAGGAAAAACAATGCAACACGCCTCTTTTGATGTTCATGGATTAAGCGCTTTGCGCAACCCCAATTACGCCAAAAGCGCACAAGGCGTTCAAGAAACCGCGCGCCAATTTGAAACGCTTTTTTTGCAAACTTTAATGAAAAGCATGCGCGCATCGGTTGGCGAAAATACTTTTTTAAGCAGCGATGCCGAAAAAATGTATACCAGTTTGCTAGACCAAGAACGCGCATCCATGATGGCCAACACAAAAGGCGGTTTGGGCTTTGCCAAAAGCATTGAAAAACAACTGGCAAGGCAAATGGGCGTCAATTTGAATGATGAAAATCAAACAAGCAAAAAAACAGAAAAAAAAGAGAAAAACAACAATGAAAATAATTATTTAAATTTAAATCAAATAAAAAAAGAAAATAATTTTTTTCCAACGTTAAATATTTTTTCAAAAGATTTTCAAAAACAAATTTTACACCCAAACAATCAAAATCAATTTGTTGAAAAAAACAACCATTTGGAAAACAAAAGAATTCAAAAAACCAATCCTTTTTTGTTTAATCCTTTGTTTGAAGTGGCGGATTTTTTAAATCATTCTCAAAATATTTTAGAAAATACAAACATTGAAAAAAACAAAAAAAATAATGCGTTGACCGTGGAAAAAAATCAAAATATCAATATTTCAAATGATTCTATTCGTATTCAATCGGAATCATTTCCAAAAAATCATTCTTTGCCAGAATATGCGCAAAATTTTATTCAATCGGTTTTTGATGATGCGCAAAAAGTCGCATTGGAATCGGGATTAAATCCAGCGCACATTATTGCCCATGCGGCATTGGAAAGCGGTTGGGGAAAATACCAACCGGGCGGAAAAAACAATCCCAGTTTTAATTTGTTTGGCGTGAAAGCCAATTCCTCTTGGGCAGGAAAACGCGTTTTATCCAAAACATTGGAGTTTGAAAATGGCACGATGAATCAAAAATATGAAAGTTTTCGCGCTTACAATTCTTATCAAGAAGCCTTTTTGGATTATGCCGAGTTTTTGCAAAACAATCCGCGTTATGCCGAAGTTTTCAATGCCCAAAACGGCAAGGATTTTGCCCTTGAACTACAAAAAGCCGGTTACGCCACCGACCCCAATTATGCCCAAAAATTACAACAAACCATCGCCAAAACCGAAGCGTTTTTGAATATTTCAATTTAAAATTAAATTAAATAATTAAATTTTATTGTTTTATTGATCAAAATAAAAAAATCCACGGTCAACAAAAATTTTTTTTGAAAAAAATCTCGTTTACCGTGGAAAAAATGTGGTGTCGGCGGTATCCAAGGCTTTTAAAACCTGTTCACGCAAAGTGGCGTTTTCAATGCCGCTATCCATCACAAAGCCGCCCATTGTGTCGCTCGCCGCGTCA
>JBNMHE010000077.1:0-8632 GCA_050872585.1 Rhodocyclales bacterium
CCACGGTCAACGTGATTTTTTTTTCAATTTTGAAGAAACAAATTGTTTAATTTTACCAATCGGGTGCGGGCGGCGGCACGGAAATTTCGGGTTCAGGAATCCAACAACCCAGCGCCAAATAAAGCACCAAACAAGAAAACAAAATCGCCACAATCCACACCCAAATGGGCGCTGCTTGATAATTTTGCGCAAAATCATCGCTAAGCGTTTTTTTGCCGGTAATCATTGGAATAACCAAATTGTCTTTTTTGATGATTTTATACAAAACAATGGCCAAAACATGCAAAACCACAAAAGCCATTAAAACCCACGCCATTTGTTTGTGAAAGCTGGTAATCCAAAGGCTTAAATCCACATCTATTAAAGAAGACAACGCACCTTTGAACATAATTTCATCGTTGGTGAATAAACCAGAAAACGCTTGCAAAGCACATAAAAAAAGCAAAGCAAAAACGGAAAATGCTCCCAAAGGATTATGTCCTGCACCATTCCAATTGCCATTGAGATAATTTTTGATTTTCAAAGGCGTTGGAAAAAAATGCCCAAATCGCGCATAAGTGGAGCCTAAAACCCCCCAAACCAAACGAAAAGCAATTAAAAAAATCACGCCATAACCCAAACGCGCATGCCAAAGTATTAAATTGTCTGCCAACAAAATGCTGGCAAATGCGCCCGCCACACACAAAACCAACAACCAATGAAACAAACGCGTTGGCCAATCCCAAAGCAAAATGGTTTTCATTTGATTTCCTTTATATGAAAAAAGCGCCTTTCCAAGACGCTTTTTGTTGCATTTTTCACAAACATTATTTTTGTTTGAATTTTTTATGGCAACCGCCACACGTGTTGCCCAAAGCCTCTAATTGTTTTGCAATGGCGGTGGCATCACCTGTTTGCGCCACTTTTTGCAATTCATTGGCAGCACCTGCAAAAGCAATGGCAGCATCTTTGGCGCCTTGTGCATCGGTAAACATTTCGGGTTTAACGCGCGTTTGGATTTTATCGCTTTGTTCCGTGCCTTTAAAATAAAGCTGCCCCATGCCCGAATTGGCAATCGCGGCAATGGTGTTGGCAGCCTTGATGGCGTCATCTTTGTTGAATTGACCCGATTTCAAATTTTGGTCTAAACGTTCGGTATTCCAATACAAAATTTGGTAAGCAGATTGACGCCATTTGATGGCATCTTCCACTTTATAATTTTGCGCAAAAGCAGATGTAGCAAGCGTTGCCGCCAAAACTGCAAACGTTAATTTTTTCATTTCAATCCTTTCAGGCTGTGGTTTAAAAAAACGTGCCATCATAAAATCAAACGCCTTTTCTTTCAAAGTTTTTTTGTGACAAATTGTTTTAAAAAAAAATCCACGGTCAACTTGAATTTTCTTTGAAAATTTTTTTCAAACAATGTAAAAAATTTTGTGACAAATGCAAATTATTGATTAAAATAAAGCCCTTTTATTCAAGCGTTTGATATTTTGATTAAAAAACTTTGTCGTTTTTTTATCAAAAAATCAAAACGCCAAATAAAATACTTAACAAATTACTTAAATATGGGCACAATGTGTGTTGGTCAATTTTTAAACAAATGGGACACGCAGTGAAGTCCAGGAGAATATAGTGGCGGATTTATCTGGATTGCAGGGCTTACGTGTGATGGTGATTGATGATTCCAACACCATTCGGCGCAGTGCGGAAATGTTTTTGGTCAAAGCAGGTTGTCAAGTCATTTTGGCGGAAGACGGTTTTGATGCGCTCTCCAAAATTGTGGATTACCAACCCGATGTGGTTTTTTGCGACATTATGATGCCGCGTTTGGATGGTTACCAAACTTGTGCTTTGATTAAAAAAAATCCGCGTTTTAAAGGCACGCCTGTCATTATGCTTTCTTCCAAAGATGGTTTATTTGACCGTGCGCGCGGCAGAATGGTGGGTTCTAATGAATATCTCACCAAACCTTTTACCAAAGATAGTTTTTTAGAGGCCGTTCAATCCTTTGCCCCCAGCAAAGAAGAAGCGGCTCAAGCTTAAATAATGCTGGAGAATGTAAAAAATGATTAGAACAATTTTGGTGGTTGATGATTCCCCAACGGAGCGTTTTATTACGGTGGATATTCTCACCAAAGCCGGTTATCAAGTGCTCACCGCTGAAAATGCTGAAGACGGCATTTCCAAAGCCAAAGCAGTGCATCCGGATTTGATTGTGATGGATGTGGTCATGCCGGGAATGAATGGTTATCAAGCCACGCGCACTTTAAAACGCACAGCAGAAACCAAAGACATTCCCATCATTGTATGCACATCCAAAGGGCAAGAAACCGATAAAATCTGGGGGATGCGCCAAGGTGCATCGGATTATTTGGTCAAACCCATTAAAGCCAAAGAATTATTAACACACGTAGCAGCATTGAATACGCAGTAAACTTATGGCACGACAAAAAAAAATCAGCCTTCACGATTTTCAAGCTTATTTGGCGGGTCGTTTAAGCGAAGCCGCCGCAGGCATTCGTGGTGCAACATGGTTGGGATTTGAAACCAACAAGACCCGCTGGATTGTTGATTTAACCGATAGTGGTGAAATCGTGCAAATTCATTCCGGAACATTAGTGATGCCTGTTCCTTTAACTTTGCCTTGGTTTATTGGTTTAACCAATATTCGCGGTAATTTGTATGCGGTAAGCGATTTTTCTGTATTCAGCGGTGGTGCTCCTGTTCCGCGCACTTCTCAAGCACGTTTGTTGCTCATTGGTGCACGTTACGGAAGTAATTCTGCTTTGTTGGTCAATCGTTTATTGGGTTTGAAAAATCCGGAAAACTTCACATTGAAACAACAATCCTCCGATGAAGATGCGTGGGATACACACTTATTAACCGATGAATTAGGCAATGAATGGCACCAGTTGTCCGTTCCTAATTTATTAAAAAACAAACAATTTATGAATGTTGGTGCATAAATTGCATCATCAAAAAAGAGGGAGAGTAAAAAATGGCAAAAAAAAATCGCAACGATAAAGAAGAACGCCAAAACGAACAGACCATCCAAAAAACAGCTGCACAGCAGCGCATTCCGTTGTTTGCAACTGGTTTTGTTTTGTTGTTGGTAATCATTGGTGTATTGGTTTTTCGCCATTTGCAAACCTCATCAAATAATGCCACCTATGCCAATGTGGTGGGCGAAATGCGCATGCTTTCTCAGCGTTTGGCAAAAGCATCCTCTTTGGCAGTGCAAGGTGATAATAATGCTTTCAAACAATTATCCGATTCTCATACCAAGTTTGGTGCTTATTTAAATGCCGTGCGTTTTGGTGGCAATATTGGTGGTCTGGAAGTGCATGCTGCACCGGATGAATTTTCCACACAAATTGAAACGCTTGCCAACCAATGGGCAAAATTAGAAAAAGATGCTTCTTTGCTTTTAAATAGCCGCACAAAATTGGTAGAGCTTTCCAAAAACGTAGATACCATTGAAAAACAAAATACAAATGTTTTAAAAGAAAGCGAGAATTTAACGCGCTTAAAAATCCAATCAGGTGCAGGCCCCAAAGAAATTAATGCCGTTTCTAATCTTTCTACGCTTTCCCAAAAAATGATTAAAAACGCTTTAAAACTACGCATTAGCGATGAACTCAACCCGGAAATTGCTTATGCCTTAGGCAAAGATGCTTTGCATTTTGATGAAACTTTGACCGACATTCAAAAAGGTAATGCAAGCAAAGGCTTGATAGGCACGGCAGATGCAGGAAGTCTGCGCCAAATACAAATTTTAAGTGCTTTGTATAAAGATTTTCGTGGTGCAGTCAATGCCATTTTGGAAGATATGCAGCCCTTGCGTCTTGCCAAACAAGCGGGAACACGCATTACCAATGAAAGCGAAACTTTGTTAAACAACGTAGATGCACTTTCCAATGCTATCCAATCTAAATTGGCTGGAAGCGGCGCCACGTATTTGATTTTGCTTTTTGCTTTATCCATAGGTGCAGTCGCTTTATTGGGATTATTGATTTACTCCTACTTCATGGACAGCACGCGCCGCGCACAAGAAGCAGAAGATGCACGTAAGCGCACCTTTGAAGAGAGTAAAGTTACACAAGATGCCATTTTGCGTTTAATGGGGGAATTGGACGATTTGGCAAATGGTGACTTAACCGTAACCGCCACCGTGTCAGAAGATTTAACCGGCACCATTGCGGATGCGATTAACTTTACTGTGGAAGAATTGCGTTCTTTGGTGCACCACATCAATGATGCAACAGTAAAATTGACTCAATCTACTGAAATTGCCAATGCCAGCTCCGCAGAATTGTTAGAAGCCTCCAAGAAACAAGCGTTGGAATTAAAAGATGCCGGGGAATCGGTAACCAAAATGTCTTCTTCAATGGTGCGCGTTTCTAACCACGCTGACCGTGCAGTGGAAGTGGCAAACCAATCTATGCGCGCTGCAGAAAAGGGCTCTAATGCTACACATAATTCCATTCAAGGTATGAACGAAATTCGCACACAAATTCAAGAAACTTCCAAACGTATTAAACGTCTTGGTGAAAGTTCTCAGGAAATTGGTGAAATTGTGGAATTGATTTCTGATATTACCGAACAAACCAACGTTTTGGCTTTAAATGCTGCTATTCAAGCTGCCAGTGCAGGTGATGCCGGTCGTGGTTTTAGTGTGGTTGCAGAAGAGGTGCAACGTTTGGCAGAACGTTCAGGTGAAGCCACCAAACAAATTGCAACCATTGTGAAAACCATTCAGGCTGATACGCAAAATGCGGTCAGTGCTATGGAACAAACCACACAAGGTGTGTTAGAAGGAAACCGTCTGGCAGACGAAGCAGGTAAATCTTTGGAAGAAATCGGTCGTGTTTCCACGCAACTGGCACACTTAATTGGCAATATTTCTAAAGCCACACGCGACCAGTCCGAATCAGCCACCAAAGTTGCCAATCAAATGAAAGAAATTTTAAATGTTACGGAAAAAACATCTGAAGGTACGACGCGCGCTTCGCAAGCCGTTAGTGAATTAACAGACTTGGCATCTGAATTAAAAGACTCCGTTGCGGGTTTTAAAGTTGAGTAAACTCATCAAACAGGCGCATAAATTATGACAACGGAATTAAATAGTCGTCCGCTCGGCTGGGCGAAAACAGAAATCAACGTTGAGCTCAACGAAACGCGCAATACGCTCACCACATTTAAAGAAACGCACAACATGGCTTTAATCCAAAGTGCGCGTCCACGCTTGCACCGCGCTTATGGTGCTTTGGTAATGCTCAACTTAGAAGGTGCTGCAATTTTATGCAATTCTTTGGATAGTTTGTTGCGTGCAATTGAACGTCAACAAATTATTGAAGACGAACATATGGCGCGCGCCCTTACTTTAACAGAACGCGCTTTAACAGAATTAAATACTTATTTAGACGATATCAGCGCAGGACAGCTCAATCAACCTTTGCGTTTTTTTCCACTTTATTACGAAATCAATTCTCTTTTTAATAAAAATCCCGTTCGTGAAAATGAACTCTTTTTCCCTGATTTAGAAATTACGCCACCCGAACGCAAACAAATAGGGCAAGAATTAACGCCCACGCAATTGCGGCGTGTGCGCACGCGTTTTCAACAAGCCTTGGTGAGTTGGATTCGCCAAAATGACGAAGAAGATCGTCTCAATATGGCAAAAGCCATTGCTTTGGTGGAAGCAGCTCAAAACACACAACGCGGTCGAGCTTTTTGGTGGGTGGCTCAGGCATTTGTGGAAACTTTATCCGATGAAGAAGTTTCCAAAGACAACTTTGCACGACGCTTATGTTCAAAGATAGATGCGCAAATTTTATCTCCTTTGGATTGGAAAACTTTTGCCACTACACGTTTGATGAGCGATATGCTCTACGTTATTGCGCAAGTTAAAAATCCTAAAAAAAGTATTATTAAAGAAGTTCAAGATACTTATTTTCTTGCCGCCCTTTTCCCTTCTGGTGAAAGCAGCACTTCACTGGATTTGGAAAGTGAAAACAATTTACATGAATTAAACAAAACATTAGATAAATTAGAAGAAGATTGGAATAAATACTGCAGTGGGAATCCTAATTTATTAGAAGCATTTTCCGAAGGCAGTAAAAAAGCATCTTCTTTGGCAGAAGCGGTCAAACAGTCCGACTTAAAACGTTTGAGTAAAGCACTTTCAGCTACGGCAAAATGGTTACAAGGCAATGCCAAGAACTTTACAGAAACCGTGGGCATGGAAGTGGCAACTGCCATTTTACTTTTCCATAATGCTTTAAAAAATTTCCGTTATTTGGGAGTCGACTTTACCAAACAAGTTAATTTGATGGTTAGTCGCTTACAAGGCTGTGTTTCTGGCAAGCCGCCTGCCGATGACAGCACGTTGCCCGTTTTGGATGATATGACTCGTCGCGCGCAAGAAAAAATGCTTTTGGCGCAATTGGGACAAGAAATCCAAAGCACAATGGGGCAAATTGAACAAATTTTAGATGATTTTTTCCGCGACCCCAATCAACGTGACAACTTAACAAAACTGGCTCCTTTATTCCATCAAATTAATGGTGTTTTTGCTCTTTTGGGACAACCCGAAGCCTTAGGCGCCATTAACGACTGTGCACTTTTCTGCGAAAAATTTGAAGAATCAGGTTATGCGGTTAATCCCCAAGATTTTGAGCATGTTGCCAGCGAATTTTCAATGATAGGGCAATTCATTGATACCTTATCCAATGGTCAAGAAAGTTTTAACCAATACCGTGATTACATTCAAAACAACTTCTTATCACCTACAGCGCAGATAGCAGCACAAGCTTTGGAGTTAAAACCAGCCGTTATGGATGCCGAATCCAAAGCGGCGGCAGAGGCAGCAAGCCAAAAAGAATCTTCATCGGCTGCATCTTCTTCTGCTGTTTCGTCCGAAGGAACATCCATCAGCTCTGGCAAAGTTGGAGAAGCAAGCACCATTATTGCTGGTCCCGGCTCTATTGTGGCATCGCCAGGCGCTTTTTCTGCCCCTCCAACATCCGCAATGCCGCAATTTGCTGGCGAGATACCGCAAATGCCACAAGACCTTGAAATGCCTGCTATGCCACAAGGTTCGGATGCTATGCCTTCTGCAACCTTGCCACCAGAATTGGCACAAAGCGCATCTCCCATTATGATGCCCCAAGGTGCGGGAGTTGCTCCCATTATTATGGCAGCGCCCTCTCCTGCAATGGCAACGACAACCTCTTTTGCAAGTGATGCACAATCCAATGTAATAGCAGGACAAGGAACATTAAGTTCTGCTGGTTTGGCCGCTTCTGCTCCTTCTGCTCCTTCTGCTCCTTCTGCTCCTTCTGCTCCTTCTGCTCCTTCTGCTCCTTCTGCTCCTGCACCCGCCGCCACATCAACCGGTTCAGCCAATTCTTTTGCTGGTGGCGTTGCTTCTGCCGAAAATGCTTCTTTTGCATCTTCGCAAGGAATATCTTCTTCATCCGGAATAACTGAAAATGCCGCAACAACTCATGCACAAAGTGCATCGGCAGGAAGTGTTGCTTCTGCTTCTGGGTTAAGTTCAACAGGTGCGCAATCGGATTCATCCTACACGGTAGAAGAAGAAATTACCGAAACAACAGATTTTGAAGATTTTCTTTTTGGAGAAGATGGCAGCACCGCTTCTAATTCTTCCCAAGCGCCTGCTGCACAAACACCATCTGCAAGCACACTCTCTTCTCATTCCAATCCCCCGTTAGAGCAAAGCACACAACAAGCACAAATGGCACAAGTTGCTCCTGCTCCTGCTCCTGCTTCTGCATCTGTACAACCTTATGGAACACCACCTCAAAGCGCAAACGCAGTGCCACAAGCAGCCGCTTATGCGCCTCCTCCCGCTTATGCACCTCCACCTTTTTATCAAGCACCACCGCAATCTCAAGGTGCGTCTTATGGGCAACAACCTCCTGCATACAATGCGCCGCCTGCGGGCTATTATGCACCGCCACCTTATAGCGCATCTGTGCCCCATCCAGAATTAGGCGCTCCACAAGAACAAGCCATCCCTGGCGCACATTCTTTTGGTGCTGCGCCTTCTGCCTCAGCAAATGGTGCACAAGAAACAACTTACACGAGCACATCTTCTGAATCTGCTGTTCAACAAGAAAGCATTCCTGGCGCGCCTTCTTTTGTAGGCGCAACAAGCGGCGCCTCTTTTGAAGAAATCAGCAGTCTAGACAATGTCTCTCAAACTGGCGTTGCTTCTGAATCTAGCAGTTCTTTTGCTGGTATCGGTTCTTCTTCTGCAACATCGCGCGCACCTGCCTACGAAGAAACTATTGAGACGGAAGAAATATCTGAACCTACGGATTTTGACGATTTTTTATACAACGACGCACAAAAATCCGCGGTCAACGCTGAAAATTTTTCAAAAAATGAAGATTCTTTAACCGAAGAAACACATTCTGCAAATAGCACTTTGGGTTTGGAAAAAGAAAATCTCACACCCTCACACAATGCTGATTTTTCTACCACTTCAACCATCGCGCCAATCACAACAGATGTGGCATCGGATGGCGCTTTTGCAGAAAGCATAGAAGCAAAAACCAATGCAACCGCTTCCGGAATGCCTTCTTCTGCCAATTTTGCAGGCGATTTGACTTCTGCTTCAACC
>JBNMHE010000078.1:0-8615 GCA_050872585.1 Rhodocyclales bacterium
AAATAATCCGTTGACCGTGGATTTTTTTTATTTTTTATTCTTTTCCTTTACACATTTTTAAAAAATTCAAATAATCTTTCCAATTTTCAATAATATCTGGGCGGCGTTGTTGAATGACTTCTATTTCTTTTTGAATCACGTTTAAAAACAATTGCCGATGCCTCGGATGATTTTTAAAAAATTCTATCAATTTCAAAGGCGTTGTTTTTCTTTGATTTTCAAATTCCATCACTTCTTTTAATTTATTGATAAATTCTTTTAATTTAAAATGAACATAATCAAAATTTTGTTGAATCAATGCTAAGTTTGTTTTTTGCGTGTAAATGGCAATTCCTGTTTCAAATTGATTAAACCAAGACAAATCTAATTTTAAATCAGAACTGATTTCAATATCTTTATCATTATTTATTTTTTCAGGCGTAATTAAAAAAACTACTCCATTCAAAAATTCATAAATTAAAGGTAAAAAACCTTGATAGCTGCTTTTCCAACGAAATGTAAAATCTTCTTGATTAAGCGGTTTGGGAAAATCATATTTTTTGGATAATTGTTGCATTAAATTTAAAATTTTTTCAGATTCAATATATTGTTGAATATCCAAAAAATCAAAATTTTCAAAACCCAACTGCAACATTTTTTCAAAAATATCAGAATAACGAAAACAATTGTAATCAGTTAAAGAATGAAGAACACGATCTTTGAATTCCGCAAACATATAATTTGTATAAACAACGCGATTTTCTAATTCTTTTAAATTATCTTTATCATTAAAACAATGTTTTAATTTTTCCCCATAAAAATCCACTCCCAAATGATTATTTAAATTGGATTTTAAACGCGGCAAAGGATCGCGAACCAAACACAAAATTTTGGTTTTGGGATGAATCAAATAAAGATATTTGTTTAAATCATCAAAATAAGTTTCATTAGCAGAACTATAAACTGCAAGGAGAATAACATTAATTTGTTTTTTTAATAAAGAATGATAATTAAACGCATAACTGGCTTGAATTAAAGAATGATGATCTGGTGCAACAAGAACACCGCATTTTCTTAAATAACGCGCCATAGAAACATGCCCAGTATGCGAAGCAATCAGCAATGCAAAACGTGAACCTTTTGGCAAAGGCAAATTCATTTGCCAGGCAAAATCGGCGGGAATGTTTTGATAAGAAATAGGCGCATTTTCATCCTCCAACATTTTGGGATTTAAAAATGGCGGAAAAGGATGATGAGTTTGAATGTATTGTTCATTAAATTCTTTGGACTCCAACCACTCTTGGCTGAATTTTAAAATTTGTTCGTAATTCACATTTTGATTTTGCGGCATTTTTTAAAATACAAAAAATAAAACAACAATAAAAACAACGTTTTAGAAGTTTACCCCACCACCACGAAATCAAGCAAGTTTTAAAAAAATCCACGGTCAACTAAAAATTTTTTTGAAAAATCAACCATCACCAAAAATGTTTTGCGTTTAAATAAAAAGCATTTATAATGGCGCGTTTTTATCGGGGTGTAGCGCAGTCTGGTAGCGCATCTGCTTTGGGAGCAGAGGGTCGCGAGTTCGAATCCCGCCGCCCCGACCATTTTTTTAAAATGATAGATTGGCTTTTGTTATCCCAAGCACTCATTTTGGGCATTGTGGAAGGTTTAACCGAGTTTTTTCCCATCTCTTCCACCGGGCATTTGATTATCATCGGCAATTTAATTGGTTATGACGATGAATCCAGCAAGGTTTTCAAAGTGGTGGTGCAGCTGGGTGCCATTTTGGCCATTTGTTGGCATTACCGAAAACGTTTAATCCAAGCCATTCAAGAATCGCCCAATAATCCCATTGAACGCCATTTTGTAACTTTGTTGGCGGTGGGATTTTTGCCTGCCGCCATCACCGGCGCCACATTGCATTCTTTAATCAAAAATTATTTGTTTAATCCCATCACGGTGGCCAGCGCTTTAATTGTGGGCGGTTTGATTATTTTATGGGTAGAAAAACGCAATTTTTCGCATAAAATCAATAGTTTAGAAGAAATGAACCCTACCGATGCCTTTAAAGTCGGTTGGATGCAATGTTTGGCGATGTGCCCGGGCGTTTCGCGATCAGGCGCCACCATTATTGGCGGAATGTTTTTGGGTTTGTCGCGCAAAACGGCAACCGAATTTTCTTTTTTTCTTGCCATTCCCACGATGTTTGGCGCCACTTTTTATGACCTTTACAAAAATTGGGAATTGTTAAATCCCCATGATTTTCAAGTGTTTGCCGTTGGTTTTGTGGCCAGTTTTGTGGCTGCCGTTTTAAGCGTGAAAGCGCTTTTAAAATTCATCAGTGCGCACAATTACAATTTGTTTGCTTATTACCGCATTGCATTTGGCACCTTGGTTTTTGTCACCATACCGTGGGTAGAATGGAGTCATTAATGGATGTGGTAGCGGGCATATTTTGCCAAGCCAATGGCGATTTTTTACTCTGCCAGCGCCCACAAAACAAAATCTGTGCCGGATTTTGGGAATTCCCCGGCGGCAAAGTAGAAAAAAACGAATCGCTTTTTCATGCTTTAAAACGCGAAATTTCAGAAGAATTGCACATTCAAATCACGCATGCCACGCCGTGGATTGTTCGCCAATTTGTTTATCCGCACGCTCATGTGCGTCTACATTTTTTTAAAATCCACCAATGGCAAGGCGCAATTCATTTGCAAAAAATAGAACACAGCGCATTTTGTTGGCAAAATCCTTTTGAAACGTTGCAAGTTGCGCCGCTTTTGCCTGCCAATTTAAACTTGTTGCCTTTGCTTAAAATTCCGCCTTTGGCACTGATTACCCGCGCACAGGAAGAAGGCACAGAACAGGCGCTTTTACGCTTAGAAAAAATCATTGCGCACAATCCGCATGTGTTGGTGCAAGTGCGCGACAAAACTTTTGCCAAACGCACCGATTTTGCCAAACAAGTTGCCCTTTTGTGCCGCCATCCCAAAACCTTTTTGATGGTCAATGACGATGAAGATTTGGCGCAACACATTGGCGCACAAGGCGTGCATTATTCTTCTTTGCGTTTGAAAAAACTCACGCAACGCCCCAATTTTGTGCTTGTTGGCGCAAGCGTGCATTCCTTAGAAGAATTAAAACTGGCCGAAAAATTAAATTTGGATTACGTTTTTTTAAGCCCGATTTTCAAAACACAATCGCATCCCAATGCCATTGCTTTGGGCAAAAAAAATTTTCAACACATTGCCACACAAAGCGCCATTCCAGTTTTTGCCTTAGGCGGCGTCAAAATGCAAGATTTCAACAGCTTGCAACAAATTGGCGCACACGGCATTGCCTTGTTCCGTTCTTATTAAAATTTAAAAATTAAAATTTAAAAAAATCCACGGTCAACAAATTATTTTTTTTAAATTTTTTTAATTTTTTTTAAAATTTTTTTTATGTTGACCGTGGATTTTTTAATGAAAAAGAATCTTTTCCAAAGTATTGTGTGGATAATCCAATAAAAATGGATACGGTTTTAAATGCTTGAAATCATCATCAAACGGTTTTGTTTTTATTTTTGGCATTGTTTGCGGATTGGGATTTTCAAAAATAAAAAAATGTTCGTTTTTTAAAATTAGTTTGGCTTGGGGAATATCCGCTTTGGCTTTAATTTTCATAATTTTATTTTCTATTATAACTTGCCCATTCAAATAAGATGGAAAAATAAAGTAATCCACTTGTTTAAATTGATACGCATAATTATTTTGCGCATTGGAATGCCGCCACAAAGGCATAATTTTTGTTTTGTCAAAATGGCTGATTTGATTGTTTAAAAATAAACGTATATCGCTGGTTGCCATATTGGCATAATTTAAAAAAGAATCAGCCAAAGATTGGTGTTTGTCAAACCAAGAAGCATTTAAAAATAAAAATTGTTTTTGTGGATTATTTTTAACAAAATTTTCCACTTGCTTAATGGATTTTTTTTCATGTTCATTCATTGGGTAAAAAATGTTTTTGTATTCCCAATACAAACCCAAATTATTTAAAAAATAAAAAACAAGAATGAAACCAAAAAAAACATTTAAAAAAATGCGTTTTTGAAAATAAAACAACAAACACAAAAACAAAACTATAATTTTATAAAACAAAACTACTTTTGGATAATTCAAATCCAAGGAAAACAACATCGTGTTATCCATAGGAATTCTATGGTAACTGCCATTAAAAAAAAGAAGCATGGAAAAAAACAGAAAAATCAAAAACAACAATTTGGAATTTTTAAAAACATTGTTTTTGAAATAAAATTTAAAATTAAAATTAGATAAATTAGATGAATTAAATAAATTTAATTCCAAAACAGCAAAAAAGAAAATCCAAAATAAAATCCAAGAATAAAGAATATAACGCGTTAAAGTGCGCACATGTTCGCCATTAAAATCTTCTGTCCAATAAATGTTGGTGGTCACCACAAAAGCCGTGATGATGAGCAAAATAGACAAAAACAAAATGGCTTTTTGAGTATTTTGATTTAATTTTTGCAAAAAAACAAAGGAAAACAAAACCGGAAAAAAACCAGCACCCAATAAAATATGCGATAAAAAACAAAAAAAACTGCCGATTAAAAACAAAAATTGCATCAAACAATCAAAAATAAAATCAAAACTAGAATGAAAATTTTGAGAATGATGGAGTTTGTAATTGTAATAATTTTCCAAATGCGAAAAAAATAATTTTTGCGTTAAAAAATAAAAAATAAAAACAACACTTAAAATAATGAAAATAGATTTCTATGCATAAGGAGAGGACTTTATGATAAACGGTAATATAGATGGAATAAAAAAGTGCTTTATTGAGGCACTAGATGAAATATATAAAATAAGAACAAATAAAGATGAATTAGCATCAAGGGATATTATTAATATAATTACAAGAGTATCAAGTGATATACAAAAGGAAGTAAGTGTTGCCATTGATAGGAAAGGTAAAGTTACTTCTGTTTCAATTGGTGATTCAACATCAGTAGAACTTCCTATACTAGATGTAAGAGAACAAAGATTATCTGGTATTAGGATAATACATACTCATCCAAATGGATATTCTAATCTTTCAGCCATGGACCTATCTGCATTATTGAAGCTTAAGCTTGATGCAATAGTAGCAGTAGGAATATACGAAGGAAAAATAATAGATATTTCTATAGGTACATTAATGGTTAGTAATAATGTACTTATTACAGAAGAAAGTTCTAAAATGTCATTAGATAAAATGATGTCTATTAATTTTTTAGAAAAGGTATCGTTTATAGATACCTTAATAAAAAATAATGATGTAATTGAAGACACATCTGAAAAAGCTATACTTGTAGGCTCTGACACAAAGGAAAGTTTAGAAGAACTTGAAGAACTTGCAAAAGCATGCAATATCCCTGTACTAGAAAAAGTATATCAAAGTAGAAGCAAAATAGATCCAGCATTTTTTATTGGAAAAGGAAAAGTATTACAAATTGCAGCTCTTAGACAAACTGAAAAGGCAAACTTAATAATTTTTGATGATGAACTTTCAGGTTCACAGGTTAGAAATTTAGAAAATGCTATAGGAGCAAAAGTAATAGATAGAACTACTCTTATCCTTGAAATATTTGCAAAGAGAGCAAAATCTAGAGAAGCTAAAATACAAGTAGAACTTGCTCAGCTTAAATATAGAAAAAGCAGGCTTCAAGGTCTTGGACTTGTACTTTCAAGGACAGGTGGAGGAATTGGAACTAAGGGACCAGGAGAAAAGAAACTTGAAACAGATAGAAGAAGAATTGATGATAATATTTATGATTTAAATAAGGAATTAAAAAAGATAAAAAAAATAAGAGAAGTTCAGAGGGGAAAGAGAACAAAAAGTAATATTCCAAGGGTCGCACTAGTTGGTTATACAAATGCAGGAAAATCAACTCTTAGAAATACATTATGTGATGTTGTTCCTAGTGATTTATCACAAGGAAAGGAAAAGGTATTTGAAGCAGATATGCTTTTTGCAACTCTTGATATTACTACAAGGGCTATTAAATTAAAAAGTAAAGGAGTTGCAACAGTTACAGATACAGTAGGATTTGTAAGAAAATTGCCTCATGATCTTGTAGAAGCATTTAAATCAACATTAGAAGAAGTTGTTGAGGCTGACCTTTTATGCCATGTAGTAGATGCATCATCAGAAGATTCAATAGATCAAATTAGAGCTGTTAATACTGTATTAGAAGAAATAGGTGCAAAAGACAAGGAAACACTTCTTGTATTAAACAAAATTGATAAAGCCTCTAATGATCAATTACAAAATATAAAAGATGCAGCAAATGATGAAAAAATAATAGAAATATCAGCTAAACAAAAATTAAACTTAAATGAATTATTAGAAATAATAGAAGAAAATCTTCCATATAAATTTATTAAAGGTAAATTTTTGGTTCCATATACAAATGGTGATATTGTATCATTATTTCATAGGAATGGAAGAGTTATATCAGAAGAATATAGAGATAATGGAACATTTATTGAAGTTGAATTAGATGAAGAAAATTACAATAGAGCAAAACAATATTTAATAGAATAATATAAGCAAAATACTATGGAGAGGCAATAATATTTAGAAGGGAGTTAAACTTATGACCTACACAACTATAAGAAATTTTGGTGAAGATTCCTTTGAAGAGAAAAAATCTGAATTTATTGGTTATGCCAAAAGAGTAGAAAGTGAAGAAGAAGCAAAGGAATTTATTACACAAATTAAGGACAAGCACAAACAAGCAAGGCATAATTGTTATGCTTATGTAATAGGAGAAAATATGGGAATTCAACGCTATTCTGATGATGGAGAGCCTCAAGGTACAGCTGGAATACCAATACTTGAAGTAATGAAAAAAAGTGATATAACAGATTGTGCTATAGTTGTAACAAGATATTTTGGCGGAATACTACTTGGAACAGGCGGTCTTACAAGAGCTTATAAAAAAGGTGCATCTATGGCAGTTAAAAAAGCTGGTATAGTAGAAAAAGTAACTGGTGTAGTCTTAAATATAAAAATCGATTACGATCTTTTAGGAAAAATTCAATATCTTTGTGCTAATAATAATTGGTTTATGGAAAATGAAGAGTATTCAGATAAAGTATCCTTTAAAATAATAGTAGAAAAGAGTTCTTTAGATTATATACAAAAAGAAATAATAAATGCTACTAATGGAAAGGCAGAAATAAACAAAGATGAGGAAGATATTTATTTTAAGGAGAACAATAGATTATTTAAAGAAATTGATTAAATAGAAGGCTATCTTAAAACAGCCTTCTTATTTTTTTGCTTTTCTATATCCAGCAGCAATTGCTTCATCTTCTGAGTTGAAATTTACAAGGTATTTTGAATCTGCCATATTCTCATAATCCTTTTGACCAGGGCAGTGATATATTTTTGATTTGGAATTGCCTCTAATAACTTGTTCATTAGATGAAGTGTTAATGCTTGAATTATTATTATTTGAATTGCTAGATGAATCATCAGTTGAAAGACAGCTATTTCCATTAGCATAGTCTATAGTTATTCCAGGTTGTATATTATATACAAAAACATTAAATGAAATAGCATCTCCTTTATCTTCTACAGACATTGCTTCCATTTGAACACCTTTTGCAACTAAATTATTGCCGTCAAATATTGGGGTTACTCTATATAATACATGATTATTTGTTTCCTTTATGTAATCTGCTACCATATTTTCAAAGGGAAGCATTCCAATAACATTAAAATATCTTGTACCAGTAATTAAATTTTTTTCATTAGCATTTTCACCAGTTAATTGATATCCAATAAGATGACATCTATTATATAAGTATTTTCCATCAACATTATCATATTTTACTGTTTGCCAACCACTTGGTTTAACTTGTCCGATTTTGCCACGTTCTTCTGTTGGCATTAAGTCTTTTGAAATATTAGCAAAGGCTACACCACATCTTCCAAGAGAATCTAGTTCACTATATGATTCAAAGGAATTAGTATTTAAATCAGAATCAGAAAATTGAGGTTTATTGTTATTTATTTCAATGTAGCTGTTCCCTGAATAATCAGGAATATTTGAGGTTTCAATAGAATCATTTGTATTGGTATTTTTTAAAGAATTAGTATCATTATTGGAAGTTTCTTCTTTTGAAGAATATGTATTATTCTTAGGAGCATTGTTACAACCAATATAAGTATTACTTAATAAGAAAAAACCAAGAATTATAATTAGTAAGTTAATAAATTTGTTTTTAATTTTCATTATTATTTCTCCTATATATTTTTTTTGTTATTTTATCGTGAGAATTACCCTTAAAATCTTCTGTTTTTATAAGTTGCCAGTGATTATTTTCAATATTTATATCAAATTTAAAATCAGATGGATAATTTCTGTTCCAATTATAAATAATTATTGTGTCAATTTTATTTTCATAAGTAACTAGACTTGAATTTTCTACTAAACAAAAATCATCAGGGCTACATTTATTAAGAAAATCATTACATACAATAATATTTTTGTATTTTTTACCTTTATATAAATTATAAGAATATTCATTCATATATAGTTTTTTGCCATTAGTAACCTTTATAATATCATCACTTAAAAT